>DASUKH010000082.1:0-11196 GCA_036278835.1 Allostellaceae bacterium | reverse complement strand
GCGGCGCGGGTTTTCGATGGCCCAGACGACGCCGGCGAGGACGGCGGCGGTGACCTGCAACGAAGTGGCATTGTTGTGCGGCGCGACCCGGCGCGCCTCGGCGATCGACAGCCGCGAACCGTACCAATAGACGCCGCCCGGCATGCCCATCAGCAATACCCCTAGCTCGTCAATGCCGGCGGTGATCTCGTCCATCATCAGCCGCTTGCGGCTTTGCAGACGCCAGCTTTTGCCGGCCAGCTCGTGCAGGCTCAACATTGCATCGTCGCACGGATGGTACGCATAATGGCAGGTTGGGCGGTAGCGCGCATCGCCATGCTCCTGCATGGTCAGGTAGTCGGCGATCGAGATCGACTCATTATGCGTGATCAGGAACCCGATATAGGAACCCTCGAGCGGGGTCCAGCTGCGCACCCGTGTCCCGGCGCCGGGCCGCAGCAGGTAAATGGCCGCCCGGCTGCCAAGCTCGTGACGTCGTCCGTCCGCCGGGAAATGGCGCTCGTGAGTGCCCCAGCCGAGTTCGGCCGGCTGCGACCCCTCGCTGAAAAATCCGTCGATCGACCACGTATTGACGAACTCGCCCGGCGCTTTCGGGATGTTGGCAACCTGGGTGTCGCGCTCGGCGATATGGATCGTTTTGACCCCGAGCCGTTCGGCAAGAGCGGCCCAGCCGGCGCGCTCGGCCGGTGGCGTGGCCGACGGATCGGCGGCGCGCGCAAGATCGACCAGCGCCTGCTTGACGAAATGAGATACCAGACCGGGGTTGGCGCCGTGCGTCAGCACCGCGGTCGGGCCGCCCATTCCCGGTTTGCGCAGGGCGAGCGCGCTCTCGCGCAACGCATAGTTGGAGCGCGCCGCCGGCTGCAATGCGGGGTCGGTATAGCCGCCCGGCCACGGCTCGATGCAGGTGTCGAGATAGAGCGCCCCGCGCTCGCGGCACAATTCTATCAGTGCAACGCTCGACACATCGACCGAGACGTTGAGCAGAAAATCGCCGGCGGCCAGCAGCGGCTCCAGCACCGCCCGGTAATTGTCGCGGGTCAGTGCCGTCTCGATAAAGCGGACGCCGCATTCGGCGGCGATGTCGCGGCCGCGCGGCTCGGCGGTGACGATCGTGATCTGTTCGGGCCGCATCGCGATATGCCGCAGCAACAGGGGCAGAGCGCCCTGGCCGATGCTGCCGAAGCCGACGATGATCAGGCGGCCGGGAAAGGCGGCGTGCTTGATGAATTCGGGCATCGGCGGCAGCTACGGCGGACCGCGGGCAATGTCAAGCCGGGCGCCATCGCGTGCCCCGGTCCGCGCCATCTTTTCGCCACCCGGAACGATTGCAATATCGGCCTACTCGGATAGTGTGCGGGCGCTTTCGCGAGAAGGCGCCTCGGGAGATCGATTGAATATGCGTAAAACGGCTATGGCGGTCGCGCTGATCGCCTTATTGGTTCCTGCTGCGGGGTTTGCGCAGCAGAAGAGCGACACCGGCGACAAGAGCGGGGTTTACGAGCAGCTCAACCTGTTCGGCGAGGCCTTCGAGCGCATCCGCCACGATTCCGTCGACCCGGTTCCCGACCAGAAGCTCGTGCGCACGGCGATTGCCGGAATGCTGGCCAGCCTCGACGCGCACTCGGCCTATCTCACCGAGAGCGAATACCAGGCGATGCAGGAACGCACCGCGAAGAAGAGCGGCTCGATCGGTCTCGTCGTGACGCAAAAGGACCAGCAGATCATCGTGGTCTCGCCGCGCGCCGGCTCGCCGTCCGCTAGGGCCGACATCAAGCCCGGCGACATCATCTTCACGATCGACAAGGAACCGACCTTCGACCTGAGCCTGCCCGAGGCCGAGGAGAAGCTCGCAGGACCGCCGGGGAGCACGGTCAAGCTGCTGCTGCGGCGCGGCACCGACAAGCCGATCACCGTCGAGATCAAGCGGGCGCCCGACAATTTTCCAGCCGTTACCCACCGTCTCGAAGCCGGCGATGTCGGCTATATCCGCCTCTCCGGTTTCGATCCCGGCACGCCTGAGGCGCTCAAGGGCGCCGTCAAGGACCTGCAACAGCAGGCCGGCGGCAAGCTGATCGGCTTCATCATCGACCTGCGCAACGATCCCGGTGGCCAGTTCGATGCCGCCGTCAAATCGGCCGACGACTTCATCGACAAGGGTGACATCGCGCTCGTCAAGAGCCGCAAGCAGGATGCGGTCAGGCACATCGCCGCCACCCCCGGCGACATCGCCAAGGGCCAGCCGATCGTCGTGCTGATCAACGGCGGCACGGCGGGCGAAGCTGAACTGGTTGCCGGCGCGCTGCACGACAGTCACCGCGCCGTGCTGCTCGGCAGCAAGAGCTTCGGCGAGAGCGCAATCGAGACGGTGGTCCCGATCAAGGATCACGGTGCGATCCGGCTGACCACGGGGCGCTTCCTGACGCCGAGCGGCGGCGAGATCGAAGGCAAGGGGATCGAACCCGATTTGAGCGTGTCGCCGCTCAAGCTGCAGAAGGTGGCCGAGACCGATCGGCTGCGCGAAGCCGACCTGCACGGCGCGCTGAAGAACCCCGATGCCGTGAATGCGGCGGAAAAGACACCCGAGACAAAATCGCCGGGGACCAAGGCGCCCGAAGCCAAGGCGCCGGAGAAGAGCGAGGAGACGGCCGCACCGCCCAAGGGCGATCAGCCGACCGTCGCCAGCAACGAGATTGGCACACATAGCGACGAGCAGTTAAGCGAGGCGATCGACGTGCTGCGCGGTCTCGCCCTGTCGAGCGGCCGCACCGCCTCGGCGGCGCGCTGAGCGGCGCCGGGATGACGGGCCTGCCCGAGCGCATGCGGTTCATCGATCTCGCAGCACCGGGCGGCCCCGAAGCCTTGCGCATCGCCGAGGGGCCGGTGCCTATGCCGGGTGCCGGCGAGGTGCTGATCCGGGTGGCGGCCGCCGGCGTCAATCGGCCCGATGTCTTGCAGCGAAAGGGCCTCTACCCGCCGCCGCCCGGCGCCTCGCCAGTGCTCGGGCTCGAAGTCTCGGGCACGGTCGCCGCGCTTGGCGAGGGCGCCGCTCCGTGGCGCGAGGGTGCCGAGATTTGCGCGCTCCTCCCCGGCGGGGGCTATGCCGAATACTGTACGGCGCCGGCGTCGAACTGCCTGCCGGTGCCGCGCGGCCTGTCGGCCGTCGATGCCGCCGGCCTGCCGGAGACGTTCTTCACGGTCTGGACCAATGTCTTCGAGCGCGGCCGGCTCAAGCCGGGCGAGAGCTTTCTCGTGCACGGCGGAACGAGCGGCATCGGCACTACCGCGATCCAGCTCGCCCGTGCCTTCGGCGCGCGCGTCTTCGCAACCGCCGGCAGCCCGGAAAAATGCGCCGTCTGCCGCGAACTGGGGGCCGAGCGGGCAATCGACTATCAGCGGGAGGATTTTCAGGCAGTCATCAAGGAGGCGACCGGCGGGCGCGGGGTCGATGTGATCCTCGACATGGTCGGCGGCCCCTATATCGAGAAGAACCTGCGCGCGCTCGCCGTCGAGGGCCGCCTCGTCCAGATCGCGTTTTTGCAGGGCAGCAAGGCAAGCCTGGACCTCGTGCACCTGATGGTGCGGCGGCAAACGATCACCGGCTCGACCCTGCGACCGCGCTCGGTCGAGGACAAGGCGGCGATTGCCCGAGCGCTGCACGAAAAGGTCTGGCCGCTGCTCGAGGGCGGCCGGGTGCGCCCGGTCATCGACCGGACCTTCCCGCTCGGCGACGCCGCGGAGGCGCACCGGCTGATGGGGTCGAGCCGACACATCGGCAAGATTTTGCTGACGGCCGGCTGAGCCACCGGTCCATCGCGGCGCGCCGTCCGCCGTTCCCGCGGCAGGGGGGCGCGGGTTCCCCGATTTCGCACCGGTGCGGGAACCCGCTTCAATCTGATTGGATTACCCTTTAGCTGGTATGCCGAACCGGAAATTCGACGGATCGGATCGCCTTTTATGGTCATGCCGGCGACGGCCCTATCCACGCCTTAGCCGCCAACCCGCGGACCGGTGGGCCCGGCCGTTGCCGGGGCGACGGCGTTGATATGCTGTGAACTTCGGAACCGGGACACTATAGGTTGCGGCAGCGGATTCGACGGAGGCGAGGGAATTGACCGGGCTCGTCATCATCCTCGTCGCCGGCAACCTTCTCGCCTGGTGCTGGGCCCTGGCCGTGTTCCACGGCTCGTCGGTGCTGCTCGCGACGGCCGGGCTGGCCTATGGCTTTGGCCTGCGCCACGGGTTCGATGCCGACCACATCGCCGCGATCGATAACGTGATGCGCAAGCTGGTGCACCACGGCGAGCGGCCGGTCTATGCCGGCCTGTTTTTTGCGCTCGGGCATTCGAGCCTGGTCGTCGTCGCGGCCACGGCGATCGCATTGTCGGCCGGCGGTCTGCTCTCCGCCGCGCCTCAATTGATCGGGTTGAGCGGGGCGATCGGGACGGCTTTTTCCGCCTCGTTGCTGCTCGCCATCGGCATCATGAACATCGCCGTGTTTGGCGGAGTGTTGCAGGCATTTCGCCGGGTGCGGCGCGGCGAGCCGCATGACGAGGAAAGCCTCGCATACCGGCTTTCGCGCCGCGGTCTCCTGGCGCGGCTTTTTCGGCGCACCTTCGCGCTGGTGACGCGCAGCTGGCACATGTACCCGATCGGGTTGCTGTTCGCGTTCAGCTTCGACACTGCGACCGAGATCGGGATACTCGGCATCTCCGCCTCGCAGGCCGTGCAGGGCCTGTCGCTCGGCGCGATTCTGGCATTCCCGGTATTGTTCGCGGCCGGCATGATGCTGATCGACGGCTGCGACGGGATGTTGATGCTCGAAGCCTATGACTGCGTGTTCCCGAACCCGCTCCGCCGACTCTACTACAATCTCGCGATCACCGGCGTCTCGATCGTGCTGGCGCTGGCGGTCGGAAGTATCGAGGCGATCGGCGTGGCGGCGCAGCATTTCGGGCTGGAGGGCGGCGCCTGGGCGGCAGTCGCGGTCGCCGCCAACCAGACCGGAACCCTAGGCTATCTCGCGTTCGGCGCGGTCGCGGCGATCTGGCTTGGGCGGCTCGTCATGCGCCGAACCGCCAGATCGCGCTGACCGGGTTTTCTATTTCACCGCGACGGCATTCAAGCCCATCAGCGCCCGCACCGGGGCTGACCGCGTCAAACTGGCGCGCAGCGGTCGTGGCAGCGCCAGCAAACCCCGCTCCAGCAGCCGGGCAAGCGGATAGGGCAAACCGATTTCGAGGCTCCGGGCCGACGCCGAGCACGAAAACTTCCGGAAGCCGGCATCGCGGAATAGCATGCGCAGACTGCCATAATCGTATTCCCGCAAATGCAGGCCGGCTGCCTGATAATCGAAAAAGCAGGAGATGTCGTGCGGTCCGGTTATGCGGCTCGGGGTGACGCACATATAGCGGCCGCCCGGTTTCAGAACGCGCCAGACCTCCTTCAGCCGGTCGGCGGCATCGTCGGGGTGGAGATGCTCGATCAGCTGGTTCGAGTAGGCGAAATCGACCGCCTCGGAAGGCAGCGGTATGTCGATCCCGGTCGTGCGTCGAAACGTAAAGTTCGCCGGCGCCGCCGCGAAATCGATCAAGGCTTCGGTTACGTCGAGGCCATACGCCGTGCGCACGCTGTGCGCGACGGCGAAGCTGAGCGCGGCATCGCCGCAGCCGATTTCGAGGAATACGTAATGCGGCTGCAGCCGCTTGCCGAGCCGACGGCACCGCGCCTCGACGTTGGCCGCATGGTCGCGCCGCACGAGGCGCTGAGGGTGGTCCGGCAGCGCGGCGAACAGATCTTGATAGACCTCCTGGTAAACCCGGGAACGGGCTTCCCGGGGCGCCTGCCGGAGCCGGTCGCTGAGCGCGCGTTCGAGGCGGTAATGTGCGATTAGCCGCTCGGCCGAGCGCACATCGCGGAAACAACGTTGTTGTCGTCGGAAATCGGGACGAAGCCGCACCCCCGTTAAATCCCCCACCGCCCTGCCGCCTGAGCAATCTTCGATTTCGCCTTAACGCCGAAATCGATTTTAAGTTTCTGGAGATCGCACGGCTGGGCAGGCGGCGGCCGGCGGCGGTATGCTGCCTCCAGACGCTATGAGGGGTGGAGGCTATGCGGTTTCTGGTGCTTGGTGCCGGCGCGGTCGGCGGCTATTTCGGCGGGCGACTGGCCGAAGCCGGGCGCGATGTGACGTTTCTCGTGCGCGGACCGCGGGCCGATGCGCTGGCCGAACAGGGGCTCAGGGTCGCGAGCCCGCTCGGCGACTTCCGTGTGCCCGTCAAGGTGGCGACTGCCGACCGGGTCGGCGGGCCGTACGATGTCGTCCTGCTGACCGCCAAGCACTATGACCTCGATGCCGCGATCGCCGCGATCCGCCCTGCGGTCGGCCCGGACACGGCGGTGCTGCCGCTGCTCAACGGCCTTATTCATCTCGACCGGCTCGACGCCGCATTCGGCCCGGAGCGGGTGCTCGGCGGGGTTGCCTATGTCGGTGCGGTGCTGCTGCCGGACGGCAGCATTCGCCATATCAACCGGTTGTCGGCAATCGCCTCTGGCGAACGCAGCGGCGCGATTACCGAGCGGATGCGCGGGATTGAGGCGGCCTTCGCCGGCACCCCGGTCAGCGCCCCGGCCAACCCCAACGTCATGCAGGAGATGTGGGAAAAGTTCGTGATGATGGGTGCGATGGCCGGGATGAACTGCCTGTTCCGCGGCACCATCGGCGAGATCGTCGCAACCGAGGACGGTGCAAGCCTGATGCGCGACGCACTCGCCGAATGTCAGGCGGTGGCGGCGGCCGCCGGGTTCGCGCCGCGGCCGCAGAGCCGCGAGCGGGTGACCGCGATGCTGACCGAACCGGGCAGCATCAACAGCGCCTCGATGCGCCAGGACCTCGAAGCCGGCCGGCGCACCGAGGCGGACGCGATCGTCGGCGACATGCTGCGCCGGGCGCGCGGGTACGCGATCCCGGCGCCGCTATTGAGCGCCGCCTATTGCGCGTTGCAAATCCACGAAAACCGCCTTGCCGCGCGGTCCTAGAGCGGGGTCCGGGCGAATGGAATCGACTGCTTCGTCAGGCCGGGCTTGTCCCAGCCATCCACGTGAACGGGCACTTCTCGTGGATGCCCGGCGCAAGGCCGGGCATGACGGTATGGGTGCTCGTGCCTGACCGGATCGTGCTTATGCTACATCGTCTGTCGCCGGGAGGGAGGAAGCCGGCCGTGGCGCCGCACCCGTCGCGGGTATACGAGGGGAAAACTCAGTACGAGCTCGGCTGCTCGTCTTCGCCGGAGGCCGCGGGCGGCGCCGGGGCGGGCTGCATCTGGCCCTCATCCGAATCCTCGCGTGCCTCGCCGTCGCCGGTCATGTCGAAATCGGCTGGAGTGGTCGGGCGCGGCGGTCCCTGACCCTGGCCGTCGCCCTGCGCATTCATCACGCGGAAATAATGCTCAGCGTGCTGGTAGAGGTTCTCCGCCGCGATGCGATCGCCGCTCGCCTGCGCCTCGCGCGCCAGCGCGATATACCGCTCGAACACCTGGTAGGCATTGCCGCGAATCTTAACACTCGGCCCGTTGCTGTCGAATGTCTGGACGCGGTGCGGCGGGCGCGGCCGATTGTGGTGCGGACCTCCGCCGCCGCCGCCGTTGCGGCCGCGGGATCGCTTGTTCTGTCCTGGCCTCATGGACACCTATTCTAAAATCGAATGCTGTATATACGGGCGGCCCCCGGCCCGATACGGAGCGCCCGGCGGTGCCGCTTGGCCGCGCCTCGCGCCGCTGATCCGCAGCGCGCGCCTCCCGAACGCCAGGAGCCTAGTCGGGGTGCGGGCGCATTCCAACCGTTTTTTACACCTCGGGCGGCGATCCGCGGTCTCTAACGCCATGCGACGACGCAGCGCGGAATGCCGGCAAGATCGGGAAGGGGCGCCTCGACCGCCAGGCCGACCTGTCGCAGCATTCGGGAAATTGCGGGTTCCTGCCCGATTCCGATCTCCGCCGCGAAGAAACCGCCGGGGCGCAGCAGCCTCGGCAATTGTCCGGCAATGACCCGGTGGGCCGCGAGCCCGTCGGGGCCCCCATCGAGCGCCCGACGGGGGTCGTGCGCCGCGACTTCGCGCGGCAATGCGGCAATCTCGGGGCTGGCGATATAAGGCGGATTGGCGATCACCACATCGAACCGGGCCGCAAACGGGCGGCCCCAGTCGCCGACCGCAAACGCGGCGCGCCCGGAGAGCCCGAGGCGGGCGGCATTTGTCCGCGCCGTGGCGGCCGCGCCCGCCGCGATATCGATTCCGATCCCCTCCGCCTGCGGCAATTCCGAGAGCAGCGCCAGCAGGATGCAGCCGCTGCCAGTGCCGAGGTCGAGCAGCCGCCAAGGCCGCGTGCGGCCGGCAAGGCGCGCCAGCGCGGCTTCGACCACGGTCTCGGTTTCCGGGCGCGGGTCGAGAGTATCGGCGGACAGTCGGAATTCGAGACCCCAGAACTCACGGTGGCCGAGAATGCGGCTGAGCGGTTCATGCTTGGCCAGCCGCGCCAGCATTTCGGCCCCGCGGATCGCGGCGGCCGCACCCACGAGGCGCTCCGGGTACGCGAAGATTTCGGCCGGCGGCAGCCCAAGCACCGCTGCAACGAGGCGGCGCGCCCGCCGGCGCGGCTCATCCAGGCCCACCGCGCTCAGAGTGGCGGTTGCCTCGTCGACAATGCTGCCGATTGTGCGGCGAACCCCGATCCCCACCCTGCCCTCCCCCGCTTCCGGGGGAGGGTCATTTCTCGTGCCTCCCGCACGCGAGGAAGCGGTCTTCCTCGTTCCCTCCCCCGCAAGCGGGGGAGGGTTAGGGTGGGGGTGCTCGCCCGCGCAGGCCAGCAACAGGCGAGGTCCGCTCACGCCTCTGCCATCGAGAGTTTGGCGGCGCGGTCGGCGGCGGTCAGCGAATCGATGATCTCGTCGAGCGCCTCGCCCGCCATCACCTTGTCGATCTTATAAAGGGTCAGGTTGATGCGGTGGTCGGTGACCCGGCCCTGCGGGAAATTGTAGGTGCGGATACGTTCGGACCGGTCGCCGCTGCCAACCTGGCTCTTGCGGTCGGCGGCTCTTGCCTGGTCGCGCGCCTGCCGCTCCAACTCGTAGAGGCGGGCGCGCAATACCTTGAGCGCTCGCGCCTTGTTCTTGTGCTGCGACTTTTCGTCCTGCTGGATTACCACGAGGCCGGTCGGCAGGTGGGTGATGCGGACCGCGCTGTCGGTTGTATTGACCGATTGCCCGCCGGGGCCGCTGGCGCGGAATACATCGATGCGCAAATCCTTCTCGTCAATATCGATATCGACCGCCTCGGCCTCCGGAAGCACCGCGACGGTGGCGGCGGAGGTATGGATGCGGCCCGACGCCTCAGTTTCCGGCACACGCTGGACTCGGTGGACGCCCGATTCGTACTTGAGGCGCGCGAACACGTCGCGCCCGGCGATCGACGCAACCGCCTCCTTGAACCCGCCGATCCCGGTCTCCGACAGATCGAGCAGCTCGAACCGCCAGTTGTGCAGCGCTGCGTAGCGCTGGTACATGCGGAGCAGATCGGCGGCGAACAGCGCCGCCTCCTCGCCGCCGGTGCCAGCGCGCAACTCGAGGATCGCGTTGCGCTCATCGTCCATGTCCTTCGGAAGCAGCGACAATTTGATCCTGAGCTCAAGGTCCGGCAGCCGCTCGCGCAACGCGCGCACCTCCTCATCGGCGAGCGCCTTCATCTCGGGGTCGTCGGCGCCGGCCGCCATCTCGGAGGCGGCGGCGAGTTCGGCTTCGGTGAGCCGCAAGGCCGAAATGCGCTCCACGATCGGGCCGAGCTCGCTGTATTCCTTCGACAACCGGGCGAAATCGGCGCCGCCGACCCCGGCCCCGGACAACGCGGCCGCCAACTCGGCATGACGCCGCAGCAGCTGGTCGAAGCGCGCTTCGAGAACCCTGTCCACTTCCAGCTCAACTTCCAAGCAAGTCGATGCACGAGCGGAGCGCGTCCAGGGTTAGGTCCATCGGAATCTCTTCCTCTTCGCCGGAATCGAAATTGCGGAGCTTCAGCACATTCCGATCCAACTCGTCCTGTCCGACTAAAATCGCTGCACGCGCATTGAGGCGGTTTGCATACCGCATGCGCCGGGAAAGATTACCAGAGTAGCTTAGTTCAACATAGCAGTCGTTATTGCGTAATGCCTCTGCGATAATCAGAGCCTTCGCTTCCGCCGCTTCACCCACCGGTATTACAACGATAGGGCGTTTTGGCGCAGGCGACTCGGCGATCAGCATAGCAAGCCTTTCTATGCCCGCTGCCCAGCCCACTCCAGGCATCGGCGGCCCGCCCATCAACTCGACCAGCCCATCGTATCGCCCACCGGCCAGAACCGTGCCTTGCGCGCCGAGATCAGTCGTCACGAACTCAAAAACGGTGTGGGTGTAGTAATCGAGGCCGCGGACAAGGCGGGGGTTCAGGCGATATCCAATTCCGACCTGGGAAAGCCCGTTTTGAACCTTGTCAAAAAATTCGCGCGAAACGTCATTCAGGTGATCCGCGAAATCCGGGGCATCGACGATGATCCGACGATCCCGTTCGTCCTTCGAATCGAGAATGCGCAGCGGATTGACTTGCAACCGGCGGCGGCTGTCCTCCGACAATTCGGATTGACGAGCCGAGAAGTAGGCGACCAGCGCCTCGCGGTAGCTGGCGCGGCTCTCAGGGTCGCCGAGGGTGTTGAGTTCGAGCACGACCCTTTCGGCGATGCCGAGCGCGGCAAGGATGCGGCGGCCGAGGGCGATCAGTTCGATATCGGCCTGCGGCTGCGCCACCCCGAGAATCTCGACCCCGATCTGGTGGAACTGGCGGAAGCGGCCCTTTTGCGGCCGCTCGTAGCGGAACATCGGGCCGCTATAGAAGAATTTGAGCGGCGTTGCCTGGGTCAATCCGTTGGACAGGACCGCGCGCACCACGCCGGCCGTGTTCTCCGGCCGCAACGTCACCTCTTCGCCGCCGCGGTCGGTGAAGGTGTACATTTCCTTTGAGACGATATCGGTATGCTCGCCGATCGGGCGCGAGAACACCTCCGTGAACTCGAAGATCGGGGTGGCGATCTCGGCGAAGCCGTAGAGGGCGGCGAGCCGGCGTGCCGTGTCGATGACGTGGCGGTGGCGCCGCGCCGCCTCGGGCAACAAATCTTG
>DASUKH010000081.1:0-40464 GCA_036278835.1 Allostellaceae bacterium | reverse complement strand
TTGTGAAGCATCGCGAGGTGGGCGTCGAGCAGCACCCCGATCTCGTCCGCCGCCGATCCCGGCAAGGCGGTTGCGCGGGTGCGCAATTTGCGCAGCTGCTTCGCCGATTTCGCGACGGCCTCGGCGAAGCGGGCGCGCTCGGCCTCGACATCGGCTTCGGCGATCGGCGTTTCGCTGACCGGCAGGTCGCCGCGTTCGCCGATATAGGCGGGACCGACGGCAATCCCGGGCGAGACGCCGATCCCGGTGAGCCTCTGTTCGTCGTGGGCGGCGATGGGTGAGGCGGCGGGTTCGGAGGACCCGTCAGTCCTCATCGAACTTGCATTCGATGAGGCGCGCCAGCGTCTCGACCGCCATCGCCGCGTCGCGCCCGGTCGCGGTGATCTCGATGTCGCTGCCCGAGGCGGCGGCGAGCATCATCAACCCCATGATCGACCGCCCCGACACCGCGGTGCCGTTCTTGCGCACCCAGATCTCGGAGTCGAACTGCGAGGCGGTCTTGACAAAGCGGGCGGCGGCGCGCGCGTGCAGGCCGCGCTGGTTGCAGATGCGGGCGGTGCGCCGCGCCGACAGTCCGCAGCCGCCATTGGCGGCGCCCTGGGACGCGGCGGCGGGGGCGCTACGATCGGCTTCGGCGGTCATCGGCGGGCGTCTGCGAGGAGTTGCGAGGCGACGTTGATGTATTTGCGTCCGGCCTCCTGGGCTCCGAGCACCGCCCGCTCCAGCCCCTCGCTCTGGCGCAGGCTCGCCAGTTTGATCAGCATCGGCAGGTTGACCCCGGCGATGACCTCGACCTTGCCGCGATCCATGACCGAAATCGCCAGGTTCGACGGCGTGCCGCCGAACATGTCGGTCAGCAGGACCGCGCCGTCGCCGGAATCAACCTCGGAGATGCACCGCAGGATATCCTGGCGGCGCTCTTCCATGTCGTCGTCGGGACCGATGCAGACCGCGGCGATCTGGGCCTGAGCGCCGACGACGTGTTCCAGGGCGGCGGCAAACTCGCTCGCCAGCCGGCCGTGCGTGACCAGGACCATCCCGATCATCGGCATCCTTCCGCGGGGAATCGTTCCGAGGCGGCACGCGATGCCGGCGCAAGGGCGCGGTGCCGCCGGACTTGTCCGGCGGATGCGGGCTCGACGTACGTGATCAACTCGTTACCTTGCGCAGGGCACTCACGCCACTTGCCGCTCGCGCCGGGTACTTTGGGGGGAGCCCTGGGCGGGAGCATAGGGGTATCACGGCTCGATATAGCGCTCCGCGAGCCGTCAGTCATCATGCTTGATCAACAGAAGAGGGCGGCTCCGGCGTCGGGCGCGCCCACCTGGAGGCAAACAGGTGTGGCGGGCACGCCACTACCGAGCGTCATTCCGGGATCAGCGCAGGAATTCCATACCCTTTTAGCGCGTTAAGCGCGAGGCGCAGCTTGGCCGGCGCGGAGGCCTCGAACGGCGCCAGCGCCATCAGCGGCAGGGCGAGGCCGAGGATCGCCGCACGCCGTCGCTCCGGCAGGCGTTCCACCGCTTCCGGCGCGACGAGATCCACGACGAGGGAGACCGGCGCCTCGGCAAGCGCCGCGACGCGCACGATGCCGAACCCGCGCACCTCCATCAGTCCGGCGAGCGCCGCCGGCGCGCGCACGTGCAAAGTGTCGCTCCGGCGCCACAGTTCGGCCTGATCGTCGGTGACCAGCCGGGCGCCGGCGTCAATCAGCCGCAGGGCGAGGTCGGACTTGCCGCACCCGGACGGGCCGCGCAGCAGCACCGCGCGGCCATCAAGCGCGACCGCGGTCGCGTGCATCAGCAGCTTTTCGCTCACCACTCGCCCGGCAGACGGATCAGGAAACGTGCGCCGCACACCGCGCCGCTGCGGTCGAGGCGGTTTTCGGCCCAGATGCGGCCGCGATGCGCCGCCACGATCTGCTGCGAGATCGACAGCCCGAGCCCCGAATGGGTGCCGAATTTTTCGCCGGCCGGCCGCTCGCTGTAGAAGCGGTCGAAGATCGCGGTCAGTTTGTCCTCGGGGATCCCCGGCCCCCGGTCCTCGACGGTGACAAGGACAGCGCGGCCGTCCGGCACCGCGCGCACCCGGATTTCACCATCCGGCGGGCTGAACGATCGGGCGTTGGCGATGACATTGAGAAAGACCTGCGACAGGCGGCTTTCGATGCCCAGCACGACAAGCGGCCGGCCGGCCGGCAGATCCAGGACGAGGCGGGCGGCCGCGCCGGTGCGCGTCGCCTCGTGCATCTCGACCAGCGCCTCGAGCATCGCGCCGATGTCGGTCGGCGACACCTCCTGCCGGCCGAGTTCCGCGTCGAGCCGCGAGGCGTCGGAGATGTCGGTGATCAGCCGGTCGAGGCGCACGACATCGTCCTGAATGATCGCCATCAGCCGGCGCTGTTTCTCCGGGTCGTCGATGCGCGCCGCGGTCTCGACCGCGCTCCGCAAGGAGGAGAGCGGGTTTTTGATCTCGTGCGCCACATCGGCGGCAAAGCTTTCGATCGCGCTCATCCGCTGCGACAGCGCATCAGTCATCTCGCGCAGCGAGCCGGCCAGCTCGCCGATCTCGTCCTGACGGCTGGCGACCTCCGGCAATTCGATGCGCCCGCCGCGGCCGCGGGCACGCTGCGCCGCGACTGCTAGGCGGCGGATCGGCCGCGCGATCGTGCCCGCCAGATAGAACGAAAGCAGGATCGTGACGAGCAAGGTCGCGCCGAAGATGCGCAGCAATTCGAGCCGCACCGTGCGCAGCTCTTCCTGAATCTCGTGGTCGCTGGTCGACAGCATGACGGCGCCCAGCACCTGCTGAAAACGCTGCAGGGGCACCGCGACGCTGAGCACCAAGCCGCCGCGCGGGTCGCTACGCACCGCCGAGGCGTCCTGCCCGTGCAGCGCCTTTTCCGCTTCGCTGTAGGCGGCTGCCGTGGCCGCCTCGCGATAGACCCGGTGCTCGCGGCTCGGCACCAGCCCGCCCACCCAGTCGTGGACCGTATCGGCGAGTTGCCCCAGCAGCGCATCACGCGATGGCGGCGGCAGCGGCGCCACTTCGACCACGCCGCCATTGCCGCGCAGCAGGCGGCTGTCGGCTATGAGCTCGCCCTTGACGTCGAACAGCCGGGCGCGGGTGCGGGTCGGCTCGACCAGGCGGCGCATCATCTGGCGGGCCAGATCGGGCAGCAGCAATTCGCCCTCGCCAGGGGAATCGAGCACCGCCCCCTCGCTGAGCGCGGCGGCGAAAATCCGGCCCTGGGTCTGCAATGACTCAAGCTGCTGGCCGACAAGGCTCGCCTCGAATCGGCCGAGATAGAGAAAGCCGACCGCCAGCAGCGCCAGCGGCAACACGTTGACCGCGACGATCCGTCGGGTCAGCGGCGAGCGGAACGGCCGCCAGCGCAGGCGCCGCCAGCGCAGACCCGCCCAGGCCCGGCGGCGGCCTCGCGGCGGGACCGCATGCGCCCGGCCGGCCGGCGGAGCGAACCCGTCCGGATCGTAATGCGGCGCCGGCCGAGCCGCGGTCTCCGGCGCTTCAGCGGTCGCGGTATCGATACCCGACGCCATAGAGCGTTTCGATCTGCGCAAAATCCGGATCGATCGCCTTGAATTTCTTGCGCAATCGCTTGATGTGGCTGTCGATCGTGCGGTCATCGACATAGATGTGCTCGCCGTAGGCGGCATCCATCAGCTGGTCGCGGTTTTTGACGTGGCCCGGCCGCTGCGCCAGCGATTTGAGGATCAGGAACTCGGTCACCGTCAATTCGATCGGCTGGCCGCTCCAGGTGCACAGGTGGCGGGCCGGATCGAGCGTCATCTGGCCGCGCAAGATGACCGGCTCGCCCAGCCCCTCGCCGCGCTCGCGCGCCACCTCGCCGCGGCGGATCAGGGCGCGGATGCGTTCGATCAACAGGCGCTGCGAGAACGGCTTTTTGATGTAATCGTCGGCCCCCATGCGCAGCCCGAGCAACTCGTCCACTTCGTCGTCCTTCGAGGTCAGGAAGATGACCGGGATATGGCTCTGCCGGCGCAGTTGGCCGAGCAGCTCCATGCCGTCCATGCGCGGCATCTTGATGTCGAGGACGGCGATATCGACCGGCTGCGCCGCGATGCCCTTGAGCGCCTCCGCGCCGTCGCTGTAGCAGCGCACGGCAAACCCCTCGGCCTCGAGCGCCATCGACACGGAGGTCAGGATGTTGCGATCATCGTCAACGAGGGCAATCGTATTGGTCACGGGTGCTTCCCCCAAACGTACCATTGCGCCCATACCCGGGCAGCGCCGGCGCATCGTCGACGCGGTTTCTGTTGCGCCTAAATATGGCGGCTTCCCGGCAAACACAAAGGTTCCGCCGCATTATTGCGGCTCAGGGCCTCCGGGCGGTTGCTAATCTTCGGGCCCCGCACCGTCGATGCCGGTTATTTTACGGGAGAGAGAATGAACGCATCCCGCCCGACAGCCGCCGGAGCCGGGCAGGCTGGCGCCGCACGTGCGCTGATCCGCCAAGGCAGCCACGCCGCACTCGCCACGCTGCTCGACGGCAGGCCTTACGTCTCGCTGGTGGCATGCGCCTGCGATCTCGATGCGGCGCCGCTGCTGCTGCTATCCGATCTGGCGCAGCATACGCGCAACCTGCGAGCCGCACCGGCACTGTCGCTGTTGTACGAGGATGCGGCCGGCCCGCCCGACCGCCTGGCCGGCGCGCGGCTGACCGTCCTTGGCCGCGCCGAGCCGTGCGCCGACGAATACGCGCTGGCGCGTTTTGTGGCGCGCCACCCGGAGGCCGCCGTCTATGCCGGCTTCGCCGATTTCCGCCTCTATCGGGTCAGGGTCGAGCGCGGCCACCTCATCGCCGGGTTTGGGCGCATCTCCTGGATCGCCGGCGAGGAATTGCGGGTCGCTGGCGACTGCGCGGGGTTGGCCGCAACGGAAGCGGCGATCCTGGCGCAAATCAACGCCGATTCCGGCCTGCCTGCGGCAATCGCCGCGCATCGGCTGTGTCGGGCGGAGGACGGTTGGCGGGCGACCGGCATCGACCCCGAGGGGGTCGATCTTGCCCGCGGCGGCGACAGCGTCCGGGTCGATTTCGCCGCGCCGGCGTTGACCCCGTCGGCGGTGCAGGCCGCGCTCGGCGCATTGGCCGGACGATGACCTCAGGTGTGGCCGCGCCGCGGCAATCTTTCCCGCCGCGGCTGCCGCTCAAGGCAACGCCGCGGTCTGCCTCCGCGGCGCCGTCGCCGCGATCTCCGCGACCAGCTTGCGGGTGATTGCGTCGGCGAAGCTCTCGAAATTCTCGACCTGGAGCAGAAAGGCGCCGGAACCGCCGATGACGTTGTCTTCGTAATATTTCGGCAAACCGCCCGGCGGATGTGTATGGAAGGAATAGGCCGGATTTATTCCGTTGTTGATGATCGCCAGCCCGTTAATCGTAATGCCGGCCGCCACCGCCGCGTCGCGCGCCTCGTCCACCGCGCGGCCGGAATTGCTGGTGCCGTCGCCGGATATGTCGATGACCCGCTTGTCCGACTGAGCCGGCGCGGCATCGAGCCGGGCCCGCGCGAAGTCGATCGCGGCGCCGATCGCGGTCCGGCCAATGAACGATCGCGGCGCCGTCCGCACCCGCTGCGCGATTGTCGCGGCGCTTTCCTCGTCGCGCACCACGGTCCAATCGACCACCGTGTGCTGCTCGTCCGGCCCGGCCCATTCGACAAAGGCGATGGCGATCGCATGGTGGCGGCCGCCGGCGATCGCGCGCAGCACGCCCGGGTCGGTCAGGGCGGCGGCATAGCCCTTGCGTTGCAGGTCGAACTCGTCGGAATTGATGCTGCGCGACACATCCGCCGCGAGGACCAGCGCTACATCGACGGTTGTCGTGGCGCGGTCGGCCGCCATCGCCGGCGAGCCGCACGTGAAGCCCGGGGAGACGAGGCAAAGGGCAAGCGCGAGCATCATTCTCATCGGGCTGACCTCCCGTTGCCGGGCGCATCGCGAACCGGCAGCGTTTATAACGTACGAAGAACGCGAAGAGCCCCGATGCGCATCACCCAGGATCGCCTGTCGATCGACACCGCCCCATGTGAGATTCGCGAGATCACCGGCGAGATCGCCGCCTGGGTGGCCGATCAGGGGATCGTGCGCGGGCTGCTGACCGTCTTCATTCCGCACACCTCGGCCTCGCTGCTGATCCAGGAGAATTATTCCCCCGACGTGCGCCGGGACCTCGACCGCTTCCTGCGCCGCCTCGCGCCCGAGGAGCCGGGCTTGTATGATCATCACGATGAAGGCCCCGACGATATGCCGGCCCATCTGAAGGCGGCGCTGACGCAGGTGCAGCTGACGGTTCCGGTCAGCAACGGGCGGATGCAGCTCGGCACTTGGCAGGGCGTTTTTTTGCTCGAGCATCGCGCCGCACCGCATCGCCGCGATCTCGTTCTGACCCTGATCGGAGAACCTGCCGGATGAGCGCACCCGAACCGTTCGGCCATACGCCTGATGGCCGTGCGGCAGCGCTTTACATGCTGGAAAGCGACCGGCTGCGCGTCCGCATCACCGATTACGGCGGCCGCATGGTGTCGATCGACATGTCCGAGCGGGCGGGCCGCGTCGCCGGCACCCTGCTCGGCTTCGCCGATGTCGCGCAATATGCCGCGGCGGGCGGCGCTTTCGGCGCGCTGCTCGGGCGCAATGCCAACCGCATCGCCGGCGGCGACCTGCCGCTTGACGGGACGCATTACAAGCTGCCGGTCAATGATCGTGGCGCCACCCTGCATGGCGGGCCGCACGGCTTCGACAAGGTGTCGTGGGAAGTGACCGGAGCCGCCCGCGACATGCTGGCCCTCGCCCATACCAGCCCGGACGGCAACGAGGGCTTCCCCGGCGAGCTTCAGGTCGAGGCGGTGTATCGCCTTGCCGGCGCGGTGCTGTCGCTGACCTTCACCGCGCGCACGACGAAGCCGACTGTCGCCTCGCTCAGCGCGCATCCCTATTTCAACCTCGCAGGGGCCGCCGCCGGCGACATCCTCAGCCACGAGGTGACGATCGCAGCCGACCGCTTCCTGGTCATCGACGAGACGGAAATCCCGACCGGCATGGTGCGGCCGGTCGCCGGGACGCCGCTCGATTTCCGCCGGCCGACGCCGATCGGCCAACGCATCCGCGAGGCCGACCCGCAATTGCTGCGCGGCCAAGGTTATGACCATTATTACGTGCTCGATGGCCAGCGCGGCGCCGAGCCGCGCTTCGCGGCGCGGGCGCGCGATCCGGCGAGCGGCCGCTTTGTCGAGGTTTTCACGACCCAGCCGGGGGTGCAGTTCTATACCGGCAACCAGTTGAACGGATCGATAGCCGGACATGACGGCGTCATCTACCGGCAGTCGGCCGGGCTGTCTTTCGAGCCGCAGGGTTTTCCCGATGCGCCGCACCACCCGGATTTCCCGACGACGACATTACGCCCGGGCGAGGAATACCGCGAAGTGATCGAATACCGGTTCGGGGTGGACTGAGCGCGCGCTCAGCTTTCCGGCAGCTTCTCCATCAATTCGATGCGGTTGCCGAATGGGTCATCGACAAATACCCTGTCGTAGCCGGCAAGCGACGCATCCTCGCCGATCGGGTGCCCGGCCGCCGCGAGGCGCTCCTTGAGCGCAGGCAGACCGGAGACCAGAAAGGCCGGGTGCGCCTTGCGCGCCGGCCGGAACCCGGCCTCGACCCCGAGATGCACCTTTATCGAGCCATCCTCGAACCAGCAGCCGCCGCGCAGCGCCAATTCCGGCGGTTTCGCCCGCTCGGGAATGCCGAGCAGGCCGGCATAGAAACGGCGAGCCTCGTCCTCGCGGCCGGGAGGCATCGCCAGTTGGATATGGTCGACCGCATAAATTGCCATCTCAGTATCCGGCCAAATGAGATCGACGGAACCTGGTCAGTTGCCGCCATCTCCGCAAAAAGATATAGGCGATAATTCCTTTTCTCCGCATTCCCGGCGAAAGCCGGGACCCACCTTTCCGCATTTTATGATGTTGCCGTCATGAGTCCCGGCTTTCGCCGGGAATGCGGGTTTTCAGGGTATCGCGGGGGTTCTGAAGGTTACCCATGGGCGCAAGGCAACCGGGACGCCGGCGATCCGGTGTCCGGTGGACACCGGTCGCATCTCAGGCGGCACCGCGTTTGACGAGGCGGGCGGCGTAGAACCCGTCGATCCCATCATATTCGGAGAGATGGCAGGGCAGGGTGCGCAGATCGCCCTCGGCGGTGATCCACTCCGCCGGTGCGCCGATCGCGCCTGCGTCGATCGGGCAGTGCTCGACCGGCACCCCCGAGCGCAGCAATGCGCCGATCCGCTCCGGCCCTTCCTCGGGTTCGAGGGAGCAGGTGCAATAGACCAGCATGCCGCCCGGCCGCAGCATCTCGACGGCGGCGCGCAGCAGATTCTCCTGGACGACCGACAGCCGGGCGACATCCTCCGGCTGTTTCAGGTGCGGTACGTCGGGGTGCCGGCGGATCGCCCCGGTGGCCGTGCATGGCGCGTCGAGCAGCACTGCGTCGGCCGGCTGCTCCGGCCGCCACGTCAGGGCATCCGCGGCCAGCGCCGCGACGGGCAGCCCGAGCCGGTTGAGATTGGCGACGAGCCGGTCGAGCCGGCGGGTCGAGCGGTCGATCGCGGTCACCCGCGCGCCGGCATTGGCGAGCTGCGCGGTCTTGCCGCCCGGCGCGGCGCAAAGATCGATCACATTGCTGCCGGCGATCCCGTCGAACAGCCGTGCCGGCAGCGCCGCCGCGGCATCCTGGATCCACCATGCGCCCTCGGCATAGCCGGGCAGGGCGGTGACCGATCCTCCGGCGGGGCGGCGCAGCGATCCGGTCGGCAGCCGGGTCGCCTGCAGTTTCTCGCACCAGGCGTTCTCTTCGCCGCGTATGCTCAGATCGAGCGGCGCTTCCTTCAGATGGGCGCCGGCGATTGCCCGGGCGCGCTCGTCGCCATAGGCGCGCGACCAGGACTGCCATAACCAGTCGGGAGTGTTGAGCCGCGGCGCGTCCTGAAGGCCGACCCGCTCCGCGCCCTCGACGCTCAGCCTGCGCAAAACCGCGTTCACCAGCCCTTTGTGCGACAGGAAGCCCCGGACATGCGCGAGATCGACGCTGGTCGCCACCGCGGCATGCGGCGGGGTGCGCAGGAAAAGCAGCTGGGCGATGCCGACCCGCAGCACGTCATGAATGGTCGCGGCGCGCGGCGCCAGCGGCGTGTTGAGGCAGTCGGCAATCAGGGAGTCGATCTGGCCAAGCCGGCGCAGTACCGTCGCCACCAGCAGGCGCGCGAAGGCGCGGTCGCGGACCGACAGGGCAGCTATCGCCGGATGATCTTCGATTGCGTCATCGAGCGGCCGCTTGCGCCGGAGCACCGTGCCGATCAGGTCGAGCGCGACCTGGCGGGCGGTCGGGGCGGAGGGGGGGAAGGTTCTGCCGTAAGGTTCTGCGGTCGCCATTGCTGGGATCGTCCCCGCTAACGAGGTTGTTCGGCGGTCAACGCCGGTACGCCGGCATCGTTCCGCGCCGCAAAAACGCGTACCGGATGAGCGCCGAAATGATGATGGTTGTCCAGCGCCAAGAGGCGCGAACGGGCGGGGGATTTATGCCGTGCTGCGCGCGGCTGTTTCTCTGCCCAGGGCGAGGGCGATCGTGTCGGCCAGCTCCGATTGGCGGAACGGCTTTTCGAGGAAAATCATGCCGGGCGACATGGCGGCGTTCGGGTTGCCGTCGCGCAGATAGCCCGAGACGATCACGATCCGCAGATCCTGCCGCAAACGCCGCGCCTCCTTGGCGAGGTCGATGCCGCTGACGCCGTTCGGCATCACCACGTCGGTCAGCAAGAGGTCGATCCGTTCATCGCTCGCCAGCACCCGGCGCGCAGCCACCCCGTCGGGCGCGGTCAGCACCCGGTAGCCGAGTTCCTCGAGCAGCATCTCGGTAACCTCGCGGACATCAACCTGGTCCTCGACCAGCAGCACCGTTGTTCCGCCTGCCGCGCGCGGCACCGCGTCGGCCGCGGCATCGGCCGCGATATCGGCGGCCTCGGCCCGCGGCAGGTAGAGCGACACGGTGGTGCCCGTGCCGGCCGCGCTGTCGAGCACCGCGGTGCCGCGAGACTGGCGGGCGAAGCCGTAAATCTGCGACAACCCGAGGCCGGTCCCCCTGCCGACGTCCTTTGTCGTGTAGAACGGCTCGAAGGCGCGCCGCGCCACCTCGGGCGTCATGCCGGTGCCGGTATCGATGACCCGGACGAGAACGTATTCGCCGGGCTGCAAATCGAGCCGCCGCGCTTCGCCGCCGGCGATGACGGCGTTGCGGGCGTCGATCCGCAGATCGCCGCCATCGGGCATCGCGTCGCGCGCATTGATCGCGAGGTTGAGGATCGCCGACTCGAATTGCGCCGGATCGAGCCGCGACGCCCACAGCCCGGGCGGGATGGCAAGGTTGACGGTGATCGTCTCGCCGATCGTGCGCCGTACCAGATCGCCGATGCCGCGGATCAGGCCGTCGATCGCGACCGTCACCGGCCGCAGCTGCTGGCGACCGGAGAATGACAGGAGCTGATTCGTCAGCTGCGCGCCACGCTCGGCGGCGCGCTGCGCCGCGGTCGCCATGCTTCGGATGCGGTCGTTGCCGTCGGCGGCCAACGCGATCGCCTCGGTCTGGCCGAGAACGACAGTCAGCAGATTGTTGAAATCATGCGCGACCCCGCCGGTCAGCTGGCCGATCGCCTCGAGCCGCTGGGCCTGCTGCAGCGCCGCCTCGACCTTCTGCCGCTCGGCCATTTCGGCTTCGAGCGCGCGGGTTCGCGAGGCCAGCTCGCGTTCGAGCGTTTCGGTCAGGCGGGCCAGGGTATCCTGGATTTCGCGCTGACCGCTGATGTCGGTACTGGTGCCGAACCAGCGGATGATGGTGCCGGCGCCGTCGTGCATCGGCGCGACCCGCGTCAGGAAGGGTCGGAAAGCGCCGTCGCTGCCGCGGATCGGGAAGACCATTTCGAACGGCGTCCCGCTGGTCAGCGAGGCGTGCCAGCGGGCGAGCACCTCCGGCAGCACCCGCGGGTCGTGCACCGCCTGCCAGCCCCACCCGACCATCTGCTCGGGCGTGGTGCCGGTATAATCGTACCAGCCGCGATTGAACCACCCGATGCTGCCGTCCGCCTCGGCCATCCAGGCAAGTAAAGGGATCGTGTCGGCGAGATTGCGGAAGTGCTCCTCGCTGGCCCGCAACTGCTCCTCGGCCTGCCGGCGTTTGGTGATGTCGGTGCAGGCGCCGACCAGATAGACGGGGTTGCCTTCGGCGTCGCGCTCCATGCGGGCGCGGTCGTACACCCAGCGGATCCCGCCATCCGGCAGCACCACCCGGTATTCCATCGAGAAATCGGCGCCGTTGCGACAGTCACCGACCGCCGCCGCCAGCGCCGGGAGGTCGTCGGGATGCACCCGGGCGGTAAAATCCTCGATCACCCGGACCGACTCATCAGGTGCAAAACCGAGCAGCCGCTTCAGATTATCGTCAAACTCCAGGAATTTGCCGGTGCGCGGGTCCCAGCGGAAGGTGCCGCTGTCCGAGGCGGCCATCGCCGCACTGAGGTTTTCTTGGCTCTGCCGCAGCGCGGCGTCGGCGCGAGCGCGCTCCTCGGCCTCCTGATGCCGCGAAATGATGATGCCGGCGGCTTGGGTCAGCACCGTGGCGAATTCCCGGTCTTGCGCCGTCGCCTCGCGCGGTTCCTTGAAATACATCGCGAAGGTCCCGACGATCTTTCCCGCCGACGTTTCGATCGGAAAGGACCAGCAACCTCGAAACCCGTGCTCCTCGGCCAACCACAGCAACTCCCTCCAGAGCGGCTCTTGGATGACATCGGGGGTAATAACCGGTTGCCCTGTGTGGGCCGCCAGCCCGCACGACAGCGAGTCCGGCCCGATCTTGAAACCATCGATGAAGCGGGCATACGTTTCGGCCATGCCGGTGACGTGGTACAGCGCGGCCCCGCTAGCGTCGGCAGTGTAAAAGGCGCACCTGGTTTCACCGCCCATCCGCTCGATCGCCGCGCGGGTCAGAATCCCGAGCGACACATCGAGCGGCGCGCCGTTGACTGCGCTCTGGAACGCCTCCTTCTGCGCCGCAAGCCAAGCTCCGCTGTCGCGCAAAGCCCGCTCCGCCTCGACGCGCTCGATCAGGTCGGCGGCCTGCCGCGCCAATAAATCGAGGTGCTGCAGCTCGCTCTCCAGTGGATTGTGCGGCTTTTTCCAGTGCGTCGAGATCGCGCCGAGCAGGCGGCCGGAGCGGGAGACCAGTGGCGTCGATTGCGCGGCGCGGATGCCGCTCTCGGATAAGGCTGCCAGATCCGCACTGCCGGCCATCGCCGCGCATTCCAGGAAATCCGGCACGATCACGCGCCGCCGGCTGTGCAGCATCAGGCCGCAGGTGCTCTTTTGGTGGGTTCCGACCCGCTGCCAGTATTCGGCGGCTGCCGAATCCAACCCATGGCAGCGGACCATGAGCAACTCGCCGCCGTTGCGGTCGGGATCGAGCACCTGCATCGTCGCGCAGTCCGAGTGCATGATCGCCGCGGCGGCCTCGACGAGCCTGTCGTAGAGGGCCTGAATGGGCTGGTCGCGCAGCAATTCGGTGCTGATGCTCTGCAAATGCTTGGTGGCGCCCAAATCCGCCGCCAGCGCTCGATCCGCCTCATCGCGCTCCAGCGCAATCGCCGCGAGATGGGTGGCGATCTCGATCAGGTGGGGGTTGTTCGGATCGGGGTCGCGCGGATGGTCGTAGTAGATCGCGAGCGAGGCCAACACCCGCCCGTCGGAGCCGCGCACCGGGGTCGAGCGGACGGCGCGCAGGCCGCATTGCAGCATCAGCCGACGCCATTCCGGCGCGTAGCGTGTCTCGGCCGCGATATCGGGCACCTTGACGGCCGTGCACTGGTGTGCAGCCTTGCCGCATGAACTGAGATAAGGCGGCGCGATCGGCACGCCGTCGAGCGCCCGGTGATAGGCTTCCGGCAGATGCGGGCCGCTGCCCCGGCGAAAATGTCTGCTCTCTTCGGCAACGATCAGCAGGCCGGCGCGCAGGCCGGGTTCCTGGCCTTCGATGAACTGCATCAGCTCGTCGAGCGTCTCGGCGACCGGCGCGCCGGTCGCGACGCGTTCGAGGATGTGCCGCTGGCCCAGCAGGTTTTGTTCGGCGCGCTTCTGCTCGGTGATGTCGGCGACCGAGGCGACCCAGCCGGTTACAGTCCCGTCCGCCTCGGTGGCCGGGGTATAGGCGACCCGGGTCCAACGCGGCGCGGCATTCACCCACGGGATCTCGGCCTCGTAGCTGATCCGTTCACCCCGCAGCACGCGCTCGACATAGGGGCGGATGATCGCAAAGGCGCGCTCGCCGATCACTTCGACGATCGGCCGGCCGACAATTTTCTCGACCGGAACGCCGGTCAGCCGCGTGTAGGCCGAATTGGCGGAAATGTAGCGCAGGTCGCGGCCGCAATGGGTGATCCCGGCATCGGTCGTCTCCAGCGTCTGCTGCAACTCGGCCAAGAGCTCCCGCCGCATCCGCGCCGTACCCAGATTGGCACGGATTCGGGCGAGCAGTTCGCGGGCGCTGAACGGCTTGACCAGGTAATCGTCGGCACCGGCTTCCAATCCCTCGACGCCCGCCTCCTCACCGGCCCGCGCCGACAGCAGAACGATCGGGAGGTCGGCCAGCGCCGGATCGGCGCGGATCGCGCGCACCAGACCGAACCCGTCGAGCCGCGGCATCATGATGTCGGACAACACCAGATCGAAGCGGCGCCGGCGGAGTGCGTCGAGCGCCGCCTCGCCGTCGGCGACCGCCTCGACCTCATAGCGCGCCGCAAGCAGGCGCCGCAGATAGTCGCGCATATCGGCGTTGTCGTCGGCGAGGAGAACCGCCGCGCGCCCTCCGTGGGGCGTCGGCGGCGGCGCCGGTAGCGTAGCGTCCCGCTCGACCTCCTCCGCCGCACCGGAGAGCCAGCGCAGCGCTTCCTCGACAAACGGCTGCGCCCCGACCGCGGTCGAGGCGAGCGTCCGCTCGGCGCGCAGCCGCTCGGCTGGCAGATGGGCCGAGCCGAGCGGGATCGCGACCGTGAAGGTACTGCCGTAGCCCGGCGTGCTGTCGACATGCACGCTGCCGCCGTGCAGCCTGGTCAATTCCTGGACAAGCGCGAGGCCGATACCGGTTCCCTCGTGGGTGCGGCCCCGGGCGCCCTCGACCCGGTGGAAGCGGTCAAAGAGGCGCGGCAGTTCCTCTGCCGGAATTCCCGTTCCGGTGTCCTCCACCGCCAGCACCGCGCGGTCGCCGTCCCGCCGCAGCCGCACCGCGATGCCGCCGTCGAGGGTGTATTTGAACGCATTCGAGATCAGGTTGAGGATGATCTTCTCCCACATGTCGCGGTCCACCCAGACCGGCTCGGGGAGGGGCGGGCAATCGACCGCGAGGGTAAGCCCCGCCCGATCGGTGGCGGCGCGGAACACGCTCGCCAGCTCGGCGGTGAACGTCGCCAGATCGACCGGCTCGTAGGAGGCCTGCATCCGGCCCGCCTCGATGCGCGAAAAGTCGAGCAGGGTGTTGACGAGGCGCAGCAGCCGCAGCCCGTTGCGATGAACCAGAGCCAGATCGCCGCGGCGCTGCGGCAGGGCGTCCTGCGGCGCGGCCAGCGCCTCTTCGAGCGGCCCCATCATCAGGGTCAGCGGCGTCCGGAACTCGTGGCTGACATTGGAGAAGAAGGCGGTTTTCGCGCGGTCAAGCTCGGCCAAGGTCTCGGCCCGGCGTTTTTCCTCCTCATAAGCCCGCGCATTGGCGATCGTCGTGGCGATCTGCGTGGCCGTTAGCTCGAGAAAGCTGCGATAGAGGTCGTCGAGCCGCAGCCGCGGGCTGACCCCCGCGACCAGCAGCCCCGCCGGCTGATGCGCCTTATTGGAGCCGAGCGGAACGACCATGGCGCAGCGCGGTGGGTCGGACCACGGGCCCGGCGGTATCTCGGCGCAGCGGTCGGAAAGGTTCTCGATCACGATTGCCTTGCCGCTGCGCATCGCCTCTGCAAGCGGCCAGACACCGGGCGCGGCGTCGGCGTCGAGCGGCGCCGCGAGCGGGCTTGTCGCGCCGCCCGGATCGACCCCGGCGGAGCCGGCAAGCCGTGCGGTTTTGCGGTCCGGATCGATCAGGTAAAGGAGGGCAAACGGGACATCCTCGGGGTGATCGGCAAGGGTCGCCGCGGCAAGCGCGCAGGCTTCCTCGGCGCTTTTCGCCTCGGTCGAGCGGGCGCCGAGGTCGCGCAGGATGACGACGCGCCGTTCGCCGACGACCTTCTCGGTGATTTCATGGACGGTCGCCAGCACACCGCCAATGCCGCGCGGCGCCGTCTCGTCCGGCACCGGGCTGTAGGCGATCGTGAAATGCGTTTCCTCGACAAAGCCGTACCGGTTTATTTCGAGCGGCAGGTCTTCCATCCAGGTGGCGGGGCCGCCGGTAAACGGGGTGTCGATCAGCGGCTGCAGAATGTGCCAGATTTCCGCCCAGCATTCGTGCGCCGGCTGGCCCATCGATTTCGGGTGCTTGGTG
Source organism: Allostellaceae bacterium (assembly GCA_036278835.1). GTDB lineage: Bacteria > Pseudomonadota > Alphaproteobacteria > ATCC43930 > CGMCC-115725 > DATARH01. The sequence goes on along the minus strand of DASUKH010000081.1, from coordinate 24,861 downwards.
CCGAGCACCGGCCGGTAGGGGTCATTGTAGATCGAGATGTAATCCGGCCCCCACCACAGCAGCAGCGGAAACCGGTTGGCGAGCAGGAAGCCGACCATCATCCGCAGGCTTTGCGACCATGTCTCGGCGGCGCCGAGCGGCGTCTTGGACCAGTCGGTCGCGCGCATCAATGCGCCCATCTCGCCGCCGCCCGCGAGAAACGGTTGCGGGTTGCGGTCTCGAGGGGACTCGGTCATGCGCGGCATCCGTCCTGCTTAACGTGGGACGCAACCTGCCGGCCGCCATCGTGCGGGCCCGGAACGCTCGCGGCGACCGTGAGCGGACTTCCGATAACCGGGAATTCCGACGGAAAGAACGGTTGCCGTCCAATCGCTATTCGCATTTGGGCACCGCGTCAGGGTCGACCAAATGTGCGATGGCGATCCGAACCTGTTGCTTTGATATTGGATGCCTGGGCGCGGTGCAAGGGTCGCAGAGGCATTTTGCCACCCCGGCGACGCCGCCAAAGGATGCCCGCGAGGTGATTGCGGGGAACGCGTCGGGTTGCGCTTGCGGCGGCGCGCGGCTAGATTTTCCCACCCGGCGCGGTGCTTGCGATCCTGGTCAGATGAAACGAGTGGAAAGACCGCCGCCGACCTGCGGGTGTAGCTCAATGGCAGAGCAGAAGCTTCCCAAGCTTACGACGAGGGTTCGATTCCCTTCACCCGCTCCAACCGCCTAGCCTAGCGTCGGAACAGCGCCTCGGCGCCGCTGCGCTGTTTCAACTTGGCGGCGATCTCGGCGCGGGCGCGGGCGATCTCGGTTTCGAGCCGCGCGATATACTCTTCCAGCTCGGCGACTCCCAACAGGGTCAGGTCTTTCGGCTTTGGCGGCTGGCGCTGCGGCAGCAGGTCCTCATCCTCGGCGATCGGCATGTCGCGTCCTCCGTTCCTGGCTTCCCTCGCGCGGCTCCGCCCATTATATCTGGCAAAACCGCCTGTTAGCGCCAGTTGTGCCGGGAAATCCGCGATGACCGCTCCCTTGATGCCGAAAGCGACGGCCGTATGGCTTGTCGAAAATACCTCGCTGACCTTTGAGCAGATCGCCGATTTCTGCGGGCTGCACCCGCTGGAGGTGCAGGCGATCGCCGATGGCGAAGTCGCCGTGCAGATGCAGGGTCTCGATCCGGTCGCCAACGGGCAGACGACCGCCGCGGAGATCGAGCGCTGCCAGAAGGACCCCGAGGCGCGGCTCAAACTGTCGGCGCAGGCGATCCCGCCGCAGCTCGTCAAGCACAAGGGGCCACGCTATACCCCGATCGCCAAGCGCCAGGACAAGCCGGACGCGATCGCCTGGCTTTTGCGCAACAACCCCGAACTGTCGGATGCGCAAATTTCCAAGCTGGTCGGCACGACCAAGCCGACGATCACCGCGGTGCGCGACCGCACCCATTGGAACAGCGCCAACATCAAGCCGCGGCACCCGGTAGGCCTCGGGCTGTGCACCTTGGACGAACTGGACCAGGCAGTCGCCCGCGCGCTGCATGGCAAGCCCCGCCCTGCCGACGAGGAAGCCGGCAGCGAGGAGAACGAGCCGATCGAGGGATAGCAGCCGGGGCGCGGTCGCTCCGGCCACGGGCTTGCGTCGAAACGTGCTTACGCCAGCTTCCAGCCCAGCCAGTCGCACACCGCCCGGCCCATCACCAACTCGCGCTCGCGGCCCTGGAGCCACGGCAATTCGTTGGTGAACATCGTCACGCACTGCCGCCACGAGCACGGCATGCGGGTGATGTCGGTGCCCCAGAAAAAGCGGGTGGCGCCGAAGGCGTCATAGAGCCGGCGGATGTGCTTGTGAATGTTGCGGTAGGGGTAGGCCTCGCTCGACTCACCGGGGGCGCCGGTCGCCTTCAGCGCGACATTGGGAAACTTCGCCAATGCCGCGACCTGCTCGATATTGGAAAAGGCGGCATCGTCCTTGCCGCCGCGCGCCCGCCCGAAATGGTCGATGATGAGCTTGAGGCCGGGGTGCCGCCCGGCAATCTGCGCGACTTGCGGCAGGTAGTTGGACGCCATCAGCGCGACCGGGATGCCGGCTCTCTCGCAGGCCGGCCATACCCAGTCCATCGTGCCGTCGGTCATCCAGCCCTGCTGGTGCGGCTGCGTGAAGGCCCAGCGCAGCCCCAGCATGTTGGGGCGGTTCTTCCAGCCGGCGATCAGCTCGCGGCTCTCGGGCCTGTCCGGCGAGAAATTCCCGAGAATGGCAAAGCGCTTCGGGTATTTCCGTGCCGCCGCCTCGGCGACCGCGCCCGAATCCGGGTCCCACCCCGGCGGGTGGATCAGCGCCGCATCGACCCCTGCGGCGTCCATCTCTGCAAGGCAGTCCTCGGCCGAGTAGGAGGCAATCTGGCGGTGCATCTGGTTGGTCGGCAGGTTCTTCGACCACAGATGAATCTGCGCGTCGACGATCAGCATGGCGATCCCTCCATTTCCTCGTCATTGCGAGCGAAGCGAAGCAATCTCGTGCCCCGGAACGCGCATCGCCGAGATTGCTTCGTCGCTGTGCTCCTCGCAATGACAGTTCGTTGATGTTCCGGGTTTATCGCTGCATGCCCTCGGCGCCGGCCGGGACGTCGTAGAAGGCGAGGGTCATCGACACGCTGGTGTAATAGCCGATCAGGCAGATCACGTCGGTGATCCCGACATGGCCAAGCGCCTCGACCGCGCGGTCGTAGAGGCCTTTCGGGACCCACCGCGCATTCGACAGGCAGATCGCCATCTCGTAAACCACCTGCTCGCGCCCGTCGTCGAACGATGTCGGCAATCCGGCGAGCAGAGCCTCGACCTTGGCGGCCGGCAGCCCGACCTCCTTGCCGCGCCGCTCGTGCGCGTTGGTCGGGTAGGCCGAATGCCACTTGCTGTTGATGATGCACACCGCGATCTCGCGCTCGCGCTCCGACAGCGAATAGCCGCCGGGGTGGAAATGCGCGCCGAGCGGCCCCGCCGCCTTCGCCAGCTTCGGGTTGTGCACCCAGATTTTGGTCGGGCCGGGCAGCCGCCCGCGCGTCTCGATCAGCGAGTGGTAGCCCTCCTTCTGCTCGGGCGACATCTGCTCGTAGGGGATTTCGGCGTAGCGTCCGAAGGTCGGCGTCTCGGCCATCGCTGGTTTCCTCCGCTGGCGTTGTCGATTGCCGGCAGCATAGCCGTTCGCGGGCGGCGGCGCGAACGCATCGTGCGGCCCCGGCCGTTGCGACATCGCGCAACGCGGCCATGCGGCGATTATTGTTGCGAACGCTTCGCAACCGCATTAGCCTCTTAGAGATGCCGTGAGCGGTGAGGGGTCCGATGTACGTCTGCCTATGCAACGCGTTGACCGACCGCGACGTGCGCGCGCGCATCGATTCCGGCGGCTCTTCGGTCGCCATGGTTTACCGCGCCTGCGGCTGCGAGCCGCGATGCGGGAAATGTATCCCCTATATCCGCCAGATTTTGCGCGAAACCGGCGACGACGCAAATTCGGCACGGCTCGGCGTCACCGGCTGAGCGCTTTCCCGGTCCCGGCGTTAGCCTCTCAGTTTCGCCACATCTAAAACTGCGGAGGCCGGCCATGCGGGGCGACCCGACCGTCATCCAGAATTTGAACGCAGTGCTCAAGAACGAGCTGACCGCGATCAACCAGTATTTCTTGCACGCCCGCATGCTGAAGCACTGGGGGGTCACCAAGCTCGGCGGCCACGAGTATCATCAATCGATCGACGAGATGAAGGACGCCGACAAGCTGATCGAGCGGATTCTGTTCCTCGACGGCCTGCCCAATTTGCAGGACCTCGACAAATTGCTGATCGGCGAGAACGTGCGCGAGATTATCGAGTGCGATTTGCGGCTCGAACAGACCGCCGTCGCCCGCCTGCGTGAGGCGACCGCCCATGCCGAGAGCGTGCGCGACTTCGTTTCGCGCGACCTGTTTCAGGACATCCTCGAAGAGGAGGAGGACCAGGTCGATTTTCTCGAAACCCAGCTCGGCCTGATCGACCGGATCGGCCTCGAACGCTACACCCTGCTGCAATCGGCGGCGGCGGACGACTGACTTAGAAGGCCCTTTCGCCCATCAACGCGAAAAGGAGAGGAGAGGACTCCCCCTTACGCATTCCCGGCTTTCGCCGGGAATGCGGTCTTTAGGGGAGTGACAGTAAAGTCACCGAATTGCCTCGTCTATTTCGACGCGCCCCGCGAAGCGGGGCCTCGAAGGACGCACCGCGCTGATCCAGCAGTATCACAGGCTCAGCGGCGCGGCGGGTGGGCGCGGACGAACTCCTCATTGACGTCGGCCCCCCAGCCGGGTCCGGTCGGCAACAGCAGCTCGCCGTTCTCGATGATGGGCGGCGCCGTCACCGTGTCGTCCTTCCATTTCACATCGTCGATATCGATTTCCATGATCTTGAAGTTCGGCACGGCGGCGCAGAAATGCGCGCTGATCAGGCTGCCGAGATGGCCGTTGAAATTGTGCGGCGCGACGTTGACCTCGTAAGCTTCGGCCATCGCGGCGATCTTGACCGACTCGAGAATTCCGTTCCAGGCCACATCGATGATCGCGTAATCGACCGCCTGCTGGTCGAAAAACGGCCGGAACTGGCGGCGGCCGTAAAGCGACTCGCAGGACGCGATCGGGGTGCGGGCGGAACGGCGGACAAGGGAAAGCCCGGCCGGCTCGAACAGGTCGATCTCAAGCCATGCGAGGTCGAATTTCTCGAGCGCCCGCGCCAGCTTCACATAGCCGTCGATCTTGTAATTGAAGTTGGTGTCGAGAAAGAGCGCCATGTCGGGGCCGGCGCCCTCGCGAAAGGCGGCGAGCTGCGCCGTCGCGGCATCGACGATCTCCTTGCTGACGTTGAGCTCCGGCCAACCCGGCGAGTGTCCGGTACCGGGGTGGTACATGTAGGGCTGGTCGCGGTCGAAGCGGATTATGTTGGTCTTGAGGCCCTTGAAGCCCTTGCGCTTCACCTCGGCGCCGAGCCGCACGATGTCGTCGAGCGAGCGCACCGGCTCGACCCCGGCCCATTCCGTGATGCGGTCGGCGTGGCGGGCGCGGTAGCTGCCGCAATGCGACCAATAGACGAGGAGCCGGTCGCGAAACGGGCCGCCGAGCAGCTCATAGACCGGAACCCCCAGCGCCTTGGCCTTGATATCGACGAGCGCGTTCTCGATCGCGGCGATCGCTTGCGCGTTGACGCCGCCGGGGGCCTGGACGGTGGTGCTGTAGAGTTCGCGCGAGATGCGCTCGACGGCGCGTGGGTCGCGGCCGATGAGGCGCTCGCCAAGCCGCCCGATGACGCTCGACAGGCCGAGCGAGCCGTAGCCCTCCATGAATTCCGACCAGCCGACGATGCCCTCGTCGGTGGTGATCTTGAGAAAGGAATTGACCCGCCAGCCGCCATCGCAATGCAGGTCTTCGATCTTGACGATCTTCATGCCCGGCCTCCCGCTGTGCTCGTTCCGGCACATCATGCCGTCCGCCGCGGGCCGGCTCAACCCGGGCCGCTGCGGCGTGTTGCAACCGGGCGCCTGCGGCCGTACATCGACCCTGTTGATCAATGCACGGGTGCGGCAACATGCGCGAAGTCCAAGCCTCCGAGGCCGAAGGCAAGATTGCCGAGCTGCTCGGCGCGGTCGAGCGCGGCGAGAACATCGTCATCTGCCGCAACAGCCGCCGTGACGCCCGCCTGGTGCCGGACCCCGAGCGCCGACGGTAGGGCGGGCGTCTCTCAGGCGTTGGCCGGACTTGAGGATTGGGTGGCCGAGCGGTTTCGCCGACATGCACGGAACGCCGACTGTCGAGCGCCGGGTGCTCGCTATGCGAGGAACGGGGCGATGCAGGGCCGCTGGCAGTGGCCTATCCGAGTGGCTAAGACAACTGTTCAGCGTGGACTTCTGCCGAGACCGCCTGCGGCCCGCCTCCGTTCAGAACATTAATGAAATAGCCCGGACCGGACGAGGCATGCGGGCTGCCCGATGGACTAAAGGGACCTGTCACATGATTTAAAGAGGCGACTGTTCGCCCGCCGCCCCCGCCTGCAACGGCATCGATTTCCTGATCGGTAAGGGCTCGAGGCAAGAGGTTTGCTTCCATCCTTCCGGTCTCCTTCTCAACATCCATCGTGAATTATCGGTGAATTGACGACATGCGTGTGGATCGGAATGGAATAATCTGCCGCGCCTGCACCAAAATCGAGTCAGAGCTTATTATGAACCCTTCGTCATGGCTACTCAACCAATACGATCGCACCGGCTCAACTGCCGTCGAGGACGTGAGCTAAAAGGATTTCGGGCAATGGCCCTGCGCGACCGCCTGCTCGACCATCTGCGCCGGCGGCTTCGGGAATTGCCGCTGCGGGTGGTGTTCTGGGATGGGGGCGCGTTCGATTTTGCGCCGGCGCCGCCGGTCACCGTCACGCTGACATCCTCGCGCCTCGCCCGGTATTTTCTGACCGGCAACATGAACCGCCTTGGCGAGGCCTATATCAGTGGTGAGTTGGCGGTCGAGGGGCGCACCGAAGATATCCTGGCGGTCGGCATTGCGCTGGCCGAGCGGGTCGGCGCTTCGCCGCTGGTGCGCCGCATCGCGCCGGTGGCGGCGCGGTTAGGGCGCCTCAGGCGAGGTCACAGCCGCGCCGGCGACGCGCGCGACGTGCGCTATCACTATGACGTGTCGAACGAGTTCTATCGCCTCTGGCTCGACCGCCACATGGTCTATTCCTGCGCCTATTTCGCGACGGGCGAGGAAGACCTCGACACCGCGCAGGAGCAGAAGCTCGATCATCTGTGCCGCAAATTGCGCCTGAAGCCGGGCGAGCGCCTGCTTGATATCGGCTGCGGCTGGGGCGGCCTCATTTGTTGGGCGGCCGAGCATTACGGGGTCGAGGCGGTCGGCGTTACCTTGAGCGAGCTTCAGGTCGAGGAGGCGCGGGCGCGCATCGCGGCGGCGGGCCTCGCTGGCCGGGTCGAGGTGCGGGTGCAGGATTACCGCGACGTGCCGGGCGAGGCGGAATTCGACAAGATCGTCTCGGTCGGCATGTACGAGCATGTCGGCCTCAAGAACCAGCCGCTCTATTTCGCCGCCGTAGCGCGCCTCCTGAAACCGGGCGGTCTCGCGCTCAACCACGGCATCACCAGCGGCGACCGCGACGGGCGCGGGCAGGGGCCGCCCGGCGGCGAGTTCATCGACCGCCACGTCTTCCCCGGCGGCGAGCTGCCGCATCTGTCGCGCGTCATCTATGAGATCGCCGGGGCCGGGTTGGAAATCCTCGATATCGAGGATTTGCGGCCGCATTACCCGCCGACCCTGCGGCACTGGTCGCGGCGGCTCGAGGCGCAGCGCGAGGCGGCGATCGCCGCGGCCGGACCCGAGCGCTACCGCATCTGGCGTCTCTACATGCCGGGCATGGCGTACGCCTTCGAGCGCGGCTGGATGTCAGTGGCGCAGACCCTGACATTGAAGCCGCTATCGAACGGGCCGGCGCCGCGGCCATGGACCCGCGCCTATCAATACGACCCGGCGACGGCCGTGCTGCTGACGGGACCAGATCGACAACAGGGATCAGCCGGTGCGGGAATGCCCGACCGCTTTCCATAGGCGCTGAAGTAAGCCCGTAGCTGAAGCAAGCCCGTATTTGTGGCAGGAGCCATTTTCGAAGCCCTACCCTATGCGCAGAAAACCCGCATTCCCGGCGAAAGCCTTCGCCGGGAATGCGAACAGGGGAGTTTCCGGCCTAAGTTATCGCGCCCCGGTTATTACACCTCCCGCCAGCGGTGCCGGGACGCTTGCCAAATCGGGCCGTCCGGCCTACCTACACCGCGCAACCCACACGCAGGGCTGCGGGCGTGCCATGTGGCCGCCCGCTCCGGTGTCGGCTCCTTTGGGGCCGATCTTCTCCTGCGGCGGCTCAACCGGAAAGGAAGACACTCCGATGGCATTACCCGAATACTCGTTGCGACAGCTGCTGGAAGCCGGCGTCCATTTCGGCCACCACACCCGGCGCTGGAACCCGAAGATGTCGCCCTACATCTTCGGCGTGCGCAACGGCATCCACATCATCGACCTCGAACAGAGCGTGCCGTTGCTGCATCAGGGGCTGGAGGCGGTGCGCGACGCGGTTGCCGGCGGCGGCCGGCTGTTGATGGTCGGCACCAAGCGGCAGGCGCAGGACGCGATCGCCGAGGCCGCCAAGCGCTGCGGCCAGTATTACGTCAACTACCGCTGGCTCGGTGGCATGCTGACCAATTTCAAGACGATCTCGCAATCGATCCGCCGCCTGCGCGAACTCGATGAGCGCATCACCGCGGAAGAGAGTGGCCTCACCAAGCGCGAATTGCTGGAATTGACGCGCGACCGCGACAAGCTCGAGCGCGCGCTCGGCGGCATCAGGGAGATGGGCGGACTGCCCGACATCCTGTTCGTCATCGACACCAACAAGGAGGCGATTGCCGTCCAGGAAGCCAACAAGCTGCGCATCCCGGTCGTCGCGATCCTCGATTCGAACTCGTCGCCTGACGGCATCGCCTACCCGATCCCCGGGAACGACGACGCAATGCGCGCGATTCATCTGTATTGCGATCTGGTCAGCGGCGCTGTCCTCGATGGGCTGCAAGCCGAACTGGCCGCCTCCGGCATCGATATCGGAGCGCGCGCCGAGGTACCGGAGGAGGGTATCCCCGAGGAGCCGGCCGAGGGCGAGCCGCCCGAAGCCGCCGCCGAGCCTGAAGCGGCACCGGCGGCCGAGTAATCCGCGCCGGCACCTGCGAGGACGAGAGGAAAACAAGACAATGGCCGAAATTACGGCGACGCTGGTCAAGGAGTTGCGCGACAAGACCGGCGCCGGGATGATGGATTGCAAGCGCGCGCTCGGCGAGACCGGCGGCGATATCGAAGGGGCGGTCGACTGGCTGCGCAAGAAGGGGCTCGCCGCCGCCGCCAAAAAAGCCGGGCGGGTCGCGGCGGACGGCCTCGTCGGCATCGCCACCCGCAACCTTGCCGGGGCGGTCGTCGAGGTCAATTCGGAGACCGATTTCGTTGCCCGCAACGAATTGTTCCAGGCATTCGTGCGAACCGTGGCGGGCCTCGCGGTGGCCGGCGGCGGCGATGTCGAGGCGTTGAAGAACGCGCCCTATCCCGGCACCGGCCGCGCCGTCGCCGATGAATTGACGGAACTGGTCGGCCGCATCGGCGAGAATTTGGTGTTGCGCCGAGCGGCCCGGCTGGCGGTCGGGAAGGGTCTCGTCGCTTCCTACATGCACAATTCGCTGGCGCCGGGGCTGGGTAGGATCGGCGTCCTCGTGGCGCTCGAATCGGAAGCCGGCGGCGAGGCGCTGGCGACCCTGGGGCGCCAGCTGGCGATGCATGTCGCAGCCGCCAACCCGCTCTATCTCGACACCGGATCGGTGCCGGCGGCGGCGCTCGATCGCGAGCGCGCGATCCTGCGCGAGCAGGCGTCCGGCAGCGGCAAGACCGAGGCGATCGTCGAGCGCATGGTCGAGGGAAGGCTGCGCAAATTCTACGAGGAGACGGTGCTGCTCGAGCAGGTTTTCGTGATCGACGGCGAGAGCCGGGTCGCGAAGATTGTTGAGGCGGCGGCGAAAGAAGCCGGCAAGCCGATTAAGCTCTCCGGTTTTGTCCGCTTCGCGCTCGGCGAGGGCATCGACAAACCGACCGCCGACCTCGCCTCCGAAGTCGCCGCGCAGCTGAAGAGCTGAGGAAATTCCACCGTCCCGCTGGCGGTAGGATGGGCTGAGCGGAGCGAAGCCCATCACCGCCGCCCGGCCTCGAAATGATGGGGCGAGGGGCCGCATGAAGCGGCGGCTGGCCCGGCCGTTTGGTGGTACACTGGGCGGCTATATAAAACAGGCTCCGAAGCCGGATGGACGCACCCCGCATGGCCGCCGATCTTCAATATCGCCGCGTGCTGCTGAAGCTGTCGGGCGAGGCGTTGATGGGCGGGCGCGACTGCGGCCTCGACCCGGCGCTGGTTTCGCGCATCGCCGGTGAGATCGCGGCGGTGCACGCGCTCGGTGTCGAATTGTGCCTGGTGATCGGCGGGGGCAACATTTTCCGCGGCCTGTCGGGCGCCGCGGTCGGGATGGAACGCGCCTCGGCCGATTACATGGGCATGCTGGCGACCGTGATAAACTCGCTGGCGATGCAGAACGCGTTGGAAGGCTGCGGCGTCACCACGCGAGTGCAATCGGCGATCTCGATGCAGGCCGTGTGCGAGCCCTATATCCGCCGCCGCGCCTTGCGCCACCTCGAAAAGGGACGGGTCGTCATCTTCGCCGCCGGCACCGGCAACCCGTTCTTCACGACCGATACCGCGGCGGCGTTGCGCGCTTCCGAGATGGGCTGCGACGCGCTCTTGAAGGCGACCAAGGTGGACGGCGTCTATGATGCCGACCCGCAGCTAGTCTCCGGGGCGCGGCGCTTCGAGCGGCTGTCCTACCACGAAGTGCTGACCCGCGATCTGCAGGTGATGGACGCCTCGGCGATCGCCTTGGCGCGCGAGAATCGCATTCCGATCCTCGTCTTCTCGATCTTCGAGGCGAACGGCTTCGCGGACGTCGTACAGGGCAAAGGGCGTTACACAATCATCGAAGAGCGGTCATAAGAAGCGGGAAGGGGCGCGCACGCCATGTCGCAAGAGGACCTTCTGAAGGACATGCGCCGTCGCATGGACGGTGCGATCGAGGTGCTGCGCAAGGAATTCGGCGGGCTGCGCACCGGCCGGGCGTCGGCCAGCCTATTGGAGCCGGTGCAGGTCAGCGCCTATGGCGGCACCGTGCCGCTGACCCAGGTGGCGGCGGTCAACGTGCCGGAGCCGCGCATGATCACCGTGCAGGTGTGGGACCGCGGCGTCGTCAAGGCCGTGGACAAGGCGATCCGCGAATCGGGGCTCGGCCTCAACCCGCAGACCGAGGGCCAGACGATCCGCGTGCCGATCCCCGAACTCAACACCGAGCGGCGGCGCGAGCTGTCGCGGGTCGCGGCCAAGTATGCCGAGGACGCACGCATCGCGGTGCGCCATGTCCGGCGCGACGGCATCGAGTCGCTGCGCCGCCTCGAAAAGGACGGCGACATCTCGCAGGACGAGCACCGCAAGGTCGAGAAGGATGTTCAGCACCTGACCGACGACCACATCAAGCGGATCGACGAGGTGCTGGCGCAAAAGGAAAAGGAAATCCTGCAGGTCTGATGAGCTTGCCGGCCGCCTTGCCGCGCCAGCTGCCGCGGCACATCGCGATCATCATGGACGGCAACGGCCGCTGGGCCAGGGCCCGCGGCCTGCCGCGCATCGCCGGTCACCGCCGCGGCGCCGAGGCGGTGCGCCGTACGCTTGCCGGCGCTGCCGAGATCGGCATCCCCTATCTGACCCTGTTCGGATTTTCCTCGGAGAACTGGAACCGCCCGTCCGGCGAGGTCGGCGATCTGATGGGCCTGCTGCGGCTCTATCTGCAAGGCGAGATCGCCGAATTGCACAAGAACGGCGCGCGCCTGCGGGTGATCGGCGACCGCAGCCGGTTTTCACCGGAGATCGCCGGCCTGATCGACCAAGCCGAGAATCTGACCCGCGGCAATTCCACGGTAAACCTGACGATGGCGCTGTCCTATGGCGGGCGCGCCGAGATCGCTGCCGCCGCCCGCGCGATCGCCGCGGAAGCTGCCGCCGGCCGGCTCGCCGTTTCCGATATCGACGAGCATCTGATTGCCTCCCGTCTGTTCACCGCCGGGCTGCCCGATCCTGACCTGTTGATCCGCACCAGCGGCGAGCAGCGCATCAGCAATTTTCTGCTGTGGCAGTGCGCCTATGCCGAGCTGGTTTTTACCAAGGCGCTGTGGCCCGATTTCGGGCGCGCCGACCTCGAACACGCGATCGCCGAATATGGCGGCCGCGAGCGCCGCTACGGTGTTTCGGTCGGTTCCCGCTGAGGCGCGGGTCTCGCGCAGCTCGGGCGCGCTGCGGCTGCGCATCCTCTCGGCGCTGGTGCTGCTGCCGCTCGGCATCGCGGTCGCATGGTTCGGCGCACCCTGGCTGTCGATCGTCACTGCGCTCGCCGGTGCCGGGATGGCCTGGGAATGGGCACGGCTGTGCTGCGCCGGCCGGGTCGGCAGCAGCGGCGCCGCGCTCATTGCGGTGGTGCTGGCGGCAGTCGTCGCTGCCGCGATCGGCATGGTCGCGGTCGGGATCGCGATCAGCATCGCCGGCGCGGCCCTGGTGCTGCTGTTGGCGCGGCGCGAAGCAGGCGACGCCCTGTGGCTGGCGCTTGGCGCGTTGTGGCTGGCGCTCCCCTGCGTGCTGCTGTTGTGGCTGTCGCATGGCGGCGGAACCGGCGCCGGCCGGGCCACCATCCTCTGGGTGTTCGCAATCGTCTGGGCGACCGATATCGGCGCCTATGCGGTCGGCCGGCGGGTCGGCGGTCCGCTGCTGGCGCCGCGCTGGAGCCCGCGCAAAACCTGGGCGGGCCTCGTCGGCGGAGCGCTGTGCGCGGCGCTCGCCGGGTGGGGCGCGGCCCATCTTGTCGAAGCCGCTTCTCTACCTGTGGTGCTGTTAAGCGCGGGACTTGCGATTGTTGGGCAGTTCGGCGATCTTGCGGAGTCCGTGGCCAAAAGAAGGTTCGGCGTGAAGGACTCGAGCGGGCTTATTCCCGGCCATGGCGGACTTCTCGATCGGCTCGACGGTCTCCTCGCCGTGATCCCGGCGGTCGCGCTCTTGACCGCGGCCGGCGGCGGATTGGCGGCATGGCGGTGAGCGCGGCAATGCCCGCGGCGGTGGCCGAGCCTGCGGCCGACCAGGTGCGGCGGGTGACGGTGCTCGGCTCGACCGGGTCGATCGGGCGCAGCACGCTCGATCTGCTGTCGCGCCACCGCGACCGCTTCTCGGTCGAGGCGCTGACCGCCAACCATAATGCCGATCTCCTGGCCGAGCAGGCGCGGGCGCTCGGGGCGCGTTTCGCGGCGGTCGCCGACGAGGCGGATTATCCCGCGCTGAAGGCGGCGTTGTCCGGCTCCGGGATCGAGGCGGCGTGCGGTCGCGCGGCATTGATTGCCGCCGCAGAGCGCGATGCCGACTGGATGATGGCCGGCATCGTCGGCGCTGCCGGGCTGGAACCAACCCTCGCCGCGGTGCGCAAAGGACGCATCGTCGCCTTCGCCAACAAGGAGGTGCTGGTCTCGGCCGGCAGCCTCTTCATGCGCGAGGTGGCGGTGCACGGCGCGACGCTGCTGCCGGTGGATAGCGAGCACAACGCGATCTGGCAGTGTTTCGACTTTTCCCGGGTTGAGGGTATCGAAAAGATCACGCTGACCTGCAGCGGCGGCCCGTTTCGCGAGAAGAGCCTCGATGAGATGCGGTGCGCCACCCCGGAAGAGGCGGTGGCCCACCCGACTTGGCGGATGGGCGCCAAAATTTCGGTCGACTCGGCGACCCTGATGAACAAGGGGCTCGAGCTGATCGAGGCGCATCACCTGTTTCAGCTGGCCTCCGAACGCATTGACATCGTCATCCACCCGCAATCGATCGTGCACGGGCTGGTCACGTATTGCGACGGTTCGGTACTGGCGCATCTCGGCTCGCCCGACATGCGCACCCCGATCGCCTATGCCTTGGGCTGGCCCGGCCGGGCCGCCGCGCCGACCCCGCGGCTCGACTTGGCGCAGGTCGGAAGGCTGACCTTTGAGGCGCCCGACCCGGAGCGGTTTCCGGCTTTGCGCCTCGCCCGCGAGGCGCTGGCCCGCGGCGGTGGCGGGCCGACCGTGTTCAACGCCGCCAACGAGACGGCGGTGCACGCGTTTCTCGCCGGCGAGATCGGGTTTCTCGATATTGCCGCGACGGTCGAACGCACGCTCGACCTGTTGCCCGGCGGCAATCTTGATTCATTGGAGGATGTGTCCAATCTGGATAAAACCGCCCGCGAGACCGCGGCAAGGCTGATCGCACGGCGCGGGTCCGGCCCCCGTGCCGCTGCAACGGACAGGCGATGAACGATTTATTGCTGTTTCTGCACGGCGGCGCGCTCTATGTCGGCGTGTTTCTGGTGGTCCTGACGGTTCTCGTCTTTGTCCACGAGTTCGGTCATTACCTGATTGCCCGCTGGAACGGCGTCCGCATCGAGGTCTTTTCGATCGGCTTCGGCCCGGAGCTGTTCGGCTGGTGGGACCGCGCCGGCACCCGCTGGAAATTCAGCGCGATCCCGCTCGGCGGCTACGTCAAGATGTTCGGCGACAGCGACGCCAGCTCCAGCCTCGCGGCGCCGGGGGTGGAGCGGCTCAGCGATGCCGACCGGGAGGTATCCTTCCCGTGCAAGCGCCTCGGCCAGCGTGCGGCAATTGTCGCGGCCGGGCCGCTCGCCAACTTTGTCTTCGCGATTCTCGTGCTGGCGGTCCTGTTCATGACCTACGGCCAGCCGTTCACGCCGCCGGATGTCGGGCAGGTCATGCCGGGCAGCGCCGCGGCGGCCGGCGGCATTCAGGCCGGCGACGTGATTGTGCGCATCGACGGACAGCCGGTCGATCGCTTCGAGGACGTGCAGCAGGCCGTGCAGCTTAACCCGAACGTGACGATGCCGCTCGCCGTGCGCCGCGACGGCAAGCTCGTCACCTTGCATGTCACGCCGAAGCTGGTGACCGAGACCGACCGGCTCGGCACCCATCATATCGGCCAGCTCGGGATTCGCGGCGGACCGCCGCGCTATGTGCAGCGCGGGCCGGCGAGCGCTGTGGCGAACGCCGCCGGCGAGACCTGGAACCTGACCGCGACGACGATGCAGGCGCTGTGGCAGATGGTGGTCGGCCGGCGCGGCACCGGCGAGCTTGGCGGCCCGATCCGCATTGCCGAATTGTCGGGCGAGGTCGCGCAGCTCGGCATGGCGCCGCTGTTGTCGTTGGTCGCGATGCTGTCGGTCAATCTGGGCTTAATCAATCTGTTTCCGGTGCCGGTACTTGATGGCGGGCATCTCGCGTTCTACGCGGCCGAGGCGGTCCGCGGCCGGCCGCTCGGTCAGCGCGCCCAGGAATACGGCTTCCGGCTGGGGCTGGCGCTGGTGCTGACCCTGATGGTTTTCGCGACCTGGAACGATCTTGTCCATTCGGGGATCGTCGATATTGTGAAGCGCTTCGTGACCTGACACGATCGCGTGCGGGGAGCGCCTTTGTCAGGGGTGGGGGCTTGGGTCAGAAGCGCGTCATCAAAGGCTGCGTGGCCGTGTTGGCCGCTGTCTTCGTTATCGTGGGCGCCGCACTGCCGGCCGCCCTGGCGCAACGGCGCGCCGCACCGGCATCGTCGGCGGCGGCCGGAGCCGGGCGCATCGCCGCGATTCGCATCGAGGGCATCCAGCGCATCGAGCCGGAGACGGTTCGCTCCTATCTGCTGCTCAAAGAGGGCGACCCGTGGGATGCCGAGCGGGTCGACAACTCGCTAAAGGCGCTCTACGCGACCGGGCTGTTCGCCGACGTCAAGCTGCTCCGCGAGGGCAACACCCTGGTCGTGCGGGTGGTCGAGAACCCGATCATCAACCGCATCGCCTTTGAGGGTAACAGCAAGCTCTCCGACAAGGATCTGCGCGCCGAGATCACCTCGCGGCCGCGCCTAGTCTATACCCGCACCCGCGTGCAGAATGACGTGCAGCGCATTCTGACCTTGTATCGGCGGCATGGCCGATTCGCCGCGACCGTCGATCCCAAGGTCATCCAGCTGTCGGAAAACCGGGTCGATCTCGTTTTCGAGATCAACGAGGGCCCGTCGACGGGCGTCCGCAGCGTCAATTTTGTCGGCAACCGCCATTTCAGCGACAGCACGCTGCGTGGGGTTATCGAGACAAAGGAGACCCGCTGGTACCGCTTTTTCTCGACCAGCGACACTTACGATCCCGACCGCCTGACCTATGACCGCGAGCTGCTGCGGCGTTACTACCTGAATAACGGTTACGCCGATTTCCGGGTGATCTCGGCGGTGGCCGAGCTCACGCCCGACCGCGACGGCTTCATCATCACCTTCACGATAGACGAGGGGGATCGCTACCGCTTCGGCAAGGTCGATGTCGATATTGCCGTGAAGGACCTGCCGCGGGCGACGGTGCTGCCGTTGCTGACCGTGCATTCCGGCGATTGGTACGATGCGTCGGCCGTCGAGCATTCGATTTCGGTGATTACGGACGCGCTCGGCGATCGCGGCTATGCCTTTGTCGAGGTGAAGCCTGAGATCGTCCGGCACCGCGATACGCACACCCTCGATGTCGCCTTCCATGTTCAGGAGGGGCCGCGCGTCTATGTCGAGCGGATCGACATCAACGGCAATGTGCGCACCCTCGACAAGGTGATCCGCCGCGAGTTCCGCCTTGTCGAGGGCGACGCGTTCAACGCCACCAAGCTGCAGCGCTCGAAGGAGCGCATCAAGAATCTCGGCTTCTTCAAGAAGGTCGAGGTCGCTGATCGGCCGGGTTCGGCGCCCGACCGGACGATCATCACGGTCGAGGTCGAGGAGCAGTCGACCGGCGAATTGTCGCTCGGCGCCGGCTTCTCAACCTCCGACGGGCCGCTCGCCGATATCAGCATCCGCGAGCGCAATTTCCTCGGGCGCGGTCAGGATGTGCGCATCGGCACGGTGCTTTCGTTCCGCTCGCAGCAGGTTGACCTGAGCTTTACCGAGCCGTATTTCCTCGACAAGAACATCGCGGCCGGCTTCGATCTGTTCGAAATCCAGACCAGTCCGACTCAAAGCTTTTTCAGCGGCATCACCCCGACCTTCGTGCAGTTCTCGTATGGCGGCGCATTGCGGGCCGGCTATCAGGTGACCGAGTCGCTGCGCCAGACCTGGAAATACACCGCGCGTTCCGACCAGATCAAAGATGTGCAGGACGACGCCTCGCTCTTCATTCAGCTTGCGGCCGGCACGCACCTGACCTCGTCGATCGGCCAGGTCCTGCTCTACGATAAGCGCGACAACCGCATCGATCCGACTTCCGGCTATTACGTGTCGCTCGGCAACGATATCGCCGGCATCGGGTTCGGTGTCGATTACCTCCGAAACAAGATCGCCGGCGGCTATTACTACCCGGTGGCGCCGGAATGGGTGCTGAGCTTCACCGGCGAGGCCGGCGACATCTTCGGGTATAACGGCCAGCAGGTGCTCCTGCAGGACCGCTTCTTTGTCGGCGGCGACAATCTGCGCGGCTTCGAGCCTGCCGGCATCGGGCCGCGCGACACCGTCTCCGAGAACGCGCTCGGCGGCAAAAACTACTTCGTCGGCTCGCTGTCGCTCAGCGTGCCGCTCGGGCTGCCAAAGGAACTCGGCATTACCGGCCGCGTCTTCAGCGACTTCGGCAGTCTGTGGGGGATCGATCAGAAGAACATCACCCTGACCCCGGCACAGCTGGTCTCCACCGGCGGCATCCAGCCCCAGATCGAGGATTCGTCGGCGATCCGCGCCAGCGCCGGTTTCGGCATATCGTGGAAGTCGCCGGTCGGACCGATCCGTCTCGACATCGCCTACCCGTTCGTCAAAGAGCCATTCGACAAGACGCAGTTGTTCCACGTCAGTTTCGGTACGAGGTTCTGATGAGTCCAATGCGAGCGGGGCTGGTCCCGCTGATCCTGCTCGTCGCGGTTGGCGGCACTCTCACCAATGCCCGGGCACAGGACGCCAAGAAGGTGGCCGCCGGCTCGGCGGACCTCAAGACGAACCATGCGGCTCCCGGCATCTCGGTGCTGGTGGTCGATGTGCAGTCGCTGTTGCAGAATTCGAAATCGGCGAAAATGGTGCGCCAGCAGATCGAGCAAAAACGCGCCGAATACGCCAAGGAAATCTCCCGGCAGGAAGAGCAGCTGCGCAAGGCGCGCGACACGTTGCAGCGGCAGGCGGCGTCACTGTCGCCGACGGCGCTCAAGCAGAAGGGCAGCGAGTTCCAGCAGAAAGTGAACGATCTCGATCGCAGCGTGCAGGCGAAGCGCCAGGCGCTCGAGCGCTCGAACGACGCGGCGCTGCAAAAAATCCAGTCAGCGATCCTGCACATCATCACCGATATTGCGAAGGAGCGGAAAGCGAACTTGGTATTGAAGCGCAGCGCGATGGTGCTGTGGGACCAGGGCTTCGATGTCACCGACGACGTGCTGAAGAAACTTGACGAGCAGCTGCCGACATTGACCGTCGATTTCGTCGCCCCGAAAGAGGAAAGCCCGCCGGCTGCCGCCAGCGAGGCGCGGACGACGTCCAGCCGCAAGCACCGGCGCTGACGGCGGTCCGCTCGGCGGGCGGGAGCATGCGGCGATGCCCGACCGGCGATTCTTCGCCCGCCGCGGCCCCTACAAGCTGGCCGCGCTGGCAGCGCTGAGCGGGGCGCAACTCGCCGATCCGGGCGCGGAGGCACGCCTTATCCATGACGTTGCCCCCCTGGAAACCGCCGGTCCCGATGATCTGACGTTTCTCGATAACCGCAAATACATCGACGCGTTCACCCGCTCGCAGGCCGGTGCGGCGATTGTCGGCGAGGCGGCCGCCCGCCACGCGCCATCCCACATGGCGGTAATGATCGCCGGCGAGCCCTATAAGGCGTTCGCGCGCGCCGCCCGCGTCTTCTACCCCCCACCGCCGGTTGAACCCGGCTGCGCGCCCTCCGCGTTGATCGATCCGTCGGCGAGCGTGCACGAGGATTGCGCGGTCGGCCCGTTCGTCATCATCGAGGCGGGCGCGAGGATCGGCCGCAATTGCCAGATCGGCGCCGGGGCGGTGATCGGGGCCGGGGTCGACCTTGGCGAGGATTGCCTGATAGGTCCGCAGGTCACGCTCAGCCATTGCCTGATCGGCGCACGCGTCGTGCTGCATCCCGGGGTCCGCATCGGCCAGGCCGGGTTCGGCTTCGCCCCCGGCAGCGATGCGCCGGTCAAGGTGCCGCAGCTTGGCCGGGTGCTGATCGGCGACGATGTCGATATCGGCGCCAACACCACCATCGACCGCGGTTCGGGTCACGATACGGTGATCGGGGCCGGCACGATGATCGATAATCTTGTGCAGATCGGGCACAATGTCGTGCTCGGCCGGGGCTGCGTGCTGGCCGGGCAGGTAGGGATTGCCGGCAGCACCCGGCTCGGTGATTTTGTCATGGTTGGCGGCCAGGCCGGGCTTGCCGGTCATCTCACCATCGGCAGCGGCGCCCGCATCGCGGCGAAGTCGGGGCTGATGCGCGATGTCGCGCCGGGCGAGACGGTCTGCGGTAGCCCGGCAGTGCCGATCGGCCTGTTTATGAAACAGGTGGCGGTCTTGTCGCGGCTCGTGAGGAAAAGGAACGGAGGATGAGCAATCCGGCCTGCTCGGGCATTGCAGAGGGCGAGGACAAGGAGAGCGGCGAGCAGCCGGTCGAGATGGATGTGCCGCGGATCATGGAGATGATCCCGCACCGCCACCCGTTTCTGATGATCGACCGGGTGGTGGACGCAGTCAAAAACGTGCGCGCCACCGGCATCAAAAACCTGTCGATCAACGAGCCCTTTTTCCAGGGCCACTTTCCGGCCCGCCCGGTGATGCCGGGCGTCTTGATCATCGAGGCGATGGCGCAGACCGCGGCGGTTCTCGTCGTCCACACGCTGGGTCCGGAATCGGAGGGCAAGCTCGTCTATTTCATGAGTGTCGACAATGCCCGCTTCCGCCGCCCGGTATTTCCCGGCGACGTTCTTCACGTCAATGTCATAAAACAACGCAACCGCGGCAATGTTTGGAAGTTCGAGGGGCGCGCCGAGGTGCGCGGCCAGCTGGCGGCGGAGGCGGTATTCGCCGCGATGATCCTCGACAACTAAGGCGCCGATGCCGCAGATCCATTCCACCGCGATCGTTGCACCAGGGGCGACGCTGGCCGACGATGTCGCGGTCGGCCCCTATTGCGTCATTGGCGAGGGGGTCGTCCTCGGCGCTGGCGTGCGGCTCGCCGCGCATGTCGTGATCGACGGCGACACCACGATCGGCGAGGGGACCCGCATCTTTCCGTTCGCCTCGATCGGCCTCGAACCGCAGGACCTGAAGTATCGCGGCGAACCTTCGTCGCTGACGATCGGGCATCACAACACGATCCGCGAATACGTGACCATCAACCCCGGCACTGCAGGCGGCGGCATGGTGACCCGGATCGGCGATTGCTGCCTGCTAATGGTCGGGGCGCACGTCGCGCACGATTGCCATGTCGGCGACAACGTGATCATGGCCAACAACGCGACGCTCGCCGGTCATGTCGTCGTCGAGGATTACGCACGACTCGGCGGACTGTGCGCGGTGCATCAGTTTGTGCGGATCGGCCGGCACGCGATGATCGGAGGCATGTCGGGGGTCGAGCGCGACGTCATCCCTTACGGCCAGGCGATGGGCGACCGGGCCCGGTTGACCGGCCTCAACATCGTCGGGATGCAGCGCGCCGGATACAGCCGCGAGGACATTCAAGGTTTGCGCAGCGCCTATCAGCTGCTGTTCTCGGCCGACGGCACCTTGAGCGAGCGGGTCGACGAGACCGCTCGGCGCTTCGCAAGGATCGGTCCGGTTGCAGACATCATCGCCTTCATCCGCGCCGATTCGAGCCGGGCGATCTGCCAGCCCGCGGCGGCGCCGGCGCACGGCAACTAGCCGATCGGATGGGAGAGGCGCCGCTTGGCATCATAGCCGGCAACGGCAGCCTACCGGGCCGGCTCATCGATCATTGCCGGGCCGTTGGCCGCGATGTGTTTGTGCTGGCCCTCGAAGGCGAAGCCGACCCGGCGATCGTCGGCGAGGTGTCGCATGCCTGGTGCCGGCTCGGGGGGGCCGCCGCGGCGCTCGACCTGCTGCGCGCCCGCGGGGTCGACGAACTGGTGCTGGCCGGCGGGGTTCGGCGCCCGTCTCTCGCAATGCTGCGCCCTGATTGGCGGGCGGCCCGGTTCTTCGCGCGGATCGGCTACCGCGCGCTCGGCGACAACGGGTTGCTCAGCGCCGTCGTCAAGGAGTTGGAGCGTGAGGGGTTTCGGGTGATAGGCGCCGACGGGCTGCTCGCCGAGGCGGAATTGCCGCAGGGGTCGCTCGGCCGGTTCCGGCCCGACGCCGACGCGCTGGCCGACATCGAGCTTGGCATGCGGCTGGCGCGGGCGGTCGGCGCGCTCGATATCGGCCAGGCGGTGGTGGTGCAGCAGGGTCTCGTGCTCGGGGTCGAGGCGATCGAAGGCACCGACGCGCTGCTGCGCCGGGTCGCCGGGCTGCGCCGCCACGGGCCGGGCGGGGTGCTGGTCAAAGCCGAAAAGCCGGGCCAGGAGCGCCGCGTCGATCGCCCGACAATCGGGCCGCAGACCGTGCGCCTTGCCGCCGCCGCCGGGCTCTCCGGCATCGCCGCCCAGGCCGGCGCCACCCTCGTTCTCGACCGCGCCGAGTTGGCCGCCCTGGCCGACCAGACCGGCCTGTTCGTCGTTGGGGTGCGGCTCGAATGAGCGATGGCGACGAGGCCGCGCCGTTTCTGTTCCTCATTGCCGGGGAGCCGTCGGGGGATGCGCTGGGCGGCGCCCTGATCGCCGCCTTGTGCGAGCGCACCGGCGGGCGCCTTAAGATCGCAGGGATCGGCGGCGAGCGGATGGCGGAACAAGGGCTGGAGAGCCTCGTGCCGCTCTCCGAGCTTGCAGTCGCCGGGGTGGCCGAGGTGTTGCCGCGGGCGCCCCTGATCCTGCGCCGGGTGCGCGAGACGGTGGCGGCGATCCGCGCCGCCCGCCCGGACGCCGTCGTCACGATCGACAGTTCGGGATTCAGCTGGCGGGTGGCGCAACGGCTGCGCCGGGCCGGCGAGCAAATGCCGCTCATTCATTACGTCGCACCGATGGTGTGGGCGTGGCGCGCCGGCCGCGCCCGCCGCATGGCGCGCTGGTACGACCATCTGCTGACTCTGCTGCCGTTCGAGCCGCCCTATTTCGAGCAGGTCGGTCTCGCCGCCAGCTATGTCGGCCACCCGGTACTCGAAAGCGGCGCCGGGCACGGCAACGCCGCCCGCTTCCGCGCGGCCCACGGCATCGGCGACGATGAACTCGTTCTCACGGTGCTGCCGGGCAGCCGCGGCGGCGAGGTGCGGCGCCTCTTGCCGGTGTTCGGGGCGGCGCTCGACCGGCTGGAGGCGATCGTCGGGCCGTTCCGGGTCGCGGTGCCGACCGTCGCGACCGTCGCGGAGGCGGTTGCGGCAGGGGTGCGCGATTGGCCCGGCCGACCCATCGTGCTGCGCGGCCAGGAGGCGAAATACGACGCCTTCGCGGCGAGCCGGGCGGCGCTCGCCGCGTCCGGCACGGTGGCGCTCGAACTGGCGCTGGCACGGCTGCCGATGGTTGTCGCCTACCGCCTCAACCCGCTGACCGAGGCACTGCTCGACCGCGTGCTGAAGGTGCGCCAAGTCAACCTCGTCAACCTGCTGCTCGGCCGCGCGCTGGTCCCGGAGCATTTGCGGGCGATGTGCGCACCGGCGCCGCTCGCCGCCTCGCTTGCCTCGCTGATCCGGGACGAGTCGGTTCGCAGCGCGCATCTCGGGGGCTATGATGAGGCGATTGCGCGGCTGCGCGGCGCCGGGCCGCCGCCCAGCCGCGCCGCCGCCGACCAGGTTCTGGCGATCCTCGCCAAGTGTCGCGCCGACGCGCACGACGCCGCAGATGAAGGAGCGAAACGATGACCGACGCCGCAATCGATCCGGGCAAAGCCCGACTGCTGCACACGATGATCCGGGTCCGGGATCTCGACAAATCGCTGCATTTCTACCAGGACCTGCTCGGTATGAAATTGCTGCGCAAACGCGACTACCCGACCGGCAAGTTCACCCTCGCCTTTGTCGGCTACGGCGACGAGGCCGACAGCACGGTCGTCGAGCTGACCCACAATTGGGATCAGGCCGAGCCCTATGCGCACGGCACCGCCTTCGGCCATCTCGCGATCGGCCTGCCCGATGTCTACAAGGCTTGCGAGCGCCTCTCCGCCGCCGGGGTCAAAATCCCACGCCCGGCCGGCCCGATGGCGCATGGCGGCTCGGTTATCGCCTTTATCGAGGACCCTGATGGCTACCGCATCGAGCTGGTGCAGCGCAGCTGATCGCGGCTGATGGTTTTCGAAGCCGCGCCGCCGACCCACATAATTGGGTGCCGGCAGGTAATTAGCGAGGAGGCTTTTCCATGAGCGACATCGTCATTGCCGGCGCTGCGCGCACGCCGGTCGGCGCCTTCAACGGCGGTCTCGCCGGCCTTGCCGCGCACCAGCTCGGCGAAATCGCGATCAAGGAGGCGCTGCGCCGCGCCGAGGTCGAGCCGAAGGAGGTCTCCGAGGTCATCCTCGGCCAGATCCTGTCGGCCGGCGAGGGCCAGAACCCGGCGCGGCAGGCCGCAATCGCCGCCGACATCCCGTTCGAGGTGACGGCCTATGGGGTGAACCAGCTCTGCGGCTCGGGGCTGCGCACCGTCGCGCTCGGTTATCAGGCGATCCGCGGCGGCGACAGCGACATCGTCGTCGCCGGCGGCCAGGAGAGCATGAGCCAGGCGCCGCACTGCATCCACCTGCGTAACGGCGTCAAGATGGGCGACGCCGAGCTCGTCGATACGATGATCAAGGATGGGCTGTGGGACGCCTTCAACGGCTACCACATGGGCAACACGGCCGAGAACGTCGCCGCAAGATGGCAGATCACTCGCGAGCAACAGGACGAGTTCGCCGCCCGCTCGCAGGCCAAGGCCGAGAAGGCGCAGCACGACGGCCGCTTCAAGGATGAGATCGTGCCGGTCGTCGTCAAGACGCGGCGCGGCGAGACGGTCGTCGATACCGACGAGCACCCGAAGCACGGCACCACGGTCGAAATCCTCGCGAAGCTCCGTCCGGCCTTTGACAAGAACGGCACCGTCACCGCCGGCAACGCCTCCGGCATCAATGACGGCGCCGCCGCGGTCGTGCTGATGACCGCCGAGACGGCGCGGAAGCGCGGCATCGCGCCGTTGGCGCGCATCGTCTCGTGGGCGACGGCGGGGGTCGATCCGGCGATCATGGGGACAGGACCGATCCCTGCCTCTCGGATGGCCTTGAAAAAGGCCGGCTGGTCGGCGGGCGACCTCGACCTCGTCGAGGCCAACGAGGCCTTTGCGGCGCAAGCCTGCGCCGTCAACAAGGACCTCGGCTGGGACCCGGCCAGGGTCAACGTCAATGGCGGGGCGATTGCGCTCGGCCACCCGATCGGCGCCTCGGGGGCGCGGGTGCTGGTGACCCTGCTCTACGAGATGCAGAAGCGCGATGCGAAAAAGGGCCTCGCCACATTGTGCATCGGCGGCGGCATGGGCATCGCGATGTGCCTCGCGCGGGATTAGGCCCGGACGGCGATCAAACCCTCTCTCCCGCACCGCGGGAGAGGGGGACCGCTCGCGAGGTGAGCCGCCGCCCGCGGGCTTGACCCGCGCGGAGCGGTGGGTGCGGGCAGGGGCGCCCCCGCCCCCTCATCTCGACCCTCTCCCCCGGCGGGGGAAAGGGAGATTTTGATGTAGGGAGGATGCGATGGCCAGGGTCGCGGTGGTGACCGGCGGGACACGCGGCATCGGGCGCGCGATCTCGGTGGCCTTGAAAAGCGCCGGCTGCAAGGTGGCCGCCAATTACGGGCATGACGACAGGACCGCGCAGGAATTCTCGGCCGAAACCGGCATCCCGGTCTACAAGTTCGACGTTGCCGATTTCGCGGCCTGCGCTGAGGGAGTGAAGGCAATCGAGGCGGCACTCGGGCCGATCGAGATTCTCGTCAACAATGCCGGGATTACCCGCGACACGACGATGCAGCGCATGAGCTTCGAGCAGTGGAACGCGGTCATCCAGACCAACCTGTCGTCGTGCTTCAACATGTCGAGGGCGGT
>DASUKH010000080.1:0-10753 GCA_036278835.1 Allostellaceae bacterium | reverse complement strand
TCGTCGCCGTCGATCTCGGCGTTGACCGCCGGCAATTCCTTCAGGGCGACGATCGCCGCCTTGACGAAGATCGACATAAAGCCGAGCCGCACCCCGTGCTTTTTCTCGAACGCGTCGCGCCAGCGCTCGCGCAGCGCGATCGCCCCCGACATGTCGATCTCGTTGAAGGTCGTCAGCATCGCCGCGTTCTGCTGCGCCTCCTTGAGGCGCTCGGCGATGCGGCGGCGCAGCCTTGTCATCCGCACCCGCGTCTCGCGCTCCTCCCCCCACCCTAACCCTCCCCCGCCAGCGGGGGCGGGAAGGGTGGGGGCCGCCGGCGGGCGCGGCGGCGGCGGTTCCCGCGGCGGCTCGGTGCGCGGCGGCGGGACGGGCGGCGGCGATTGCCCCGGCGGCGGCGCGACCGGTTCATTCGCCGGCTCGGGTTGCGGCGCCGGTGCCGCCAGCACGTCGGCCTTGGTCAGGCGCCCGCCGGGGCCGGACGGCACCAGCCCCCGGACATCGACCCCGCTCTCGGCGACAAGCTTGCGCACCGCCGGCCCGGCCCGGTCGAGCGTGGCTTGCCCCTCGCCCTCACCCGGCGCGCTGCGCGCGCCACCCTCTCCCGCAGTGCGGGAGAGGGTCTCGCTTTCCCTCTCCCGCACTGCGGGAGAGGGGGGACCGGCGGCGGCAGCCGCCGGTGGGTGAGGGGCAGCCGCCGCGCCATCGGCGATCGTCCCGAGCACCGCGCCGATCGGCACGTTGCTGCCTTCGGCGGCGCGGATTTCGCCGATCGTGCCGGCCTGCGGCGCCGGCACCTCCAGCGTCACCTTGTCGGTCTCCAGCTCGACCACCGGCTCGTCGCGCGCCACCGCCTCGCCCGGCTGCTTCAGCCAGCGCGCGACGGTCGCCTCAGTGATCGATTCGCCGAGGGTGGGTACCCGAATCTCGGCCGCCATGATCCCCCCTTACGCCGCCAGCGCCGATTGCACGAGTTGCGCCTGTTCCTGCTGGTGGCGCTTGAAGAGGCCGGTGGCGGGCGAGGCGGCCTCGGCGCGGCCGACAAAGCGCGGCCGTTTCGCCGCGATATCGAGGCCGCCCAGCACCTGCTCGATGCGCCGGTCCACAAAGCCCCAGGCGCCCATGTTCTGCGGCTCCTCCTGGCACCACACGATCTCGGCATGGCGGTAGCGCTGCAGGATTTTGCCGAGGCTGGCGAACGGGAACGGATAAAGCTGCTCGACCCGCACCAACGCGACCGTCTCGTCCGCCTTGCCGGCGCGCGCCTTCACGAGATCGAAATATACCTTGCCGCTGCATAGCACGACCCGCCGCACCTTGTCGGGCGTCAGCTCCCCCGGATCGTCGATCGCCCGGTGGAAGCAGGTGCCCGGCCCCATATCGGCGAGCGGCGACATCACCTCCTTGGCGCGCAACAGCGATTTCGGCGTGACGACGACCAGCGGCTTGCGGAATTTGCGCCGGATCTGCCGCCGCAGCGCGTGGAAGTAATTGGCGGCCGAGGTGATGTTGCAGACCTGCATGTTGTCCTCGGCGCATAGTTGCAGGTAGCGCTCGAGCCGCGCCGAGGAATGCTCCGGCCCCTGGCCCTCGTAGCCGTGCGGCAACAGTAGCACGAGGCCGCACATCCGCAGCCACTTGGCCTCGCCCGACGACAGGAACTGGTCGATGATGACCTGCGCGCCGTTGGCGAAATCGCCGAACTGTGCCTCCCAGATCACCAATGTCTTCGGGTCGGCAAGGCTGTAGCCGTATTCGAACCCGACGACCGCGGCTTCCGACAGGGGGCTGTCGATGATGTCGAAGGGCGCCTGTCCCGCGCGGACATGGTTGATCGGGATGTAGCGCTCCTCGCTCTCCTGATCGACCAGCACGGCGTGGCGGTGCGAGAAGGTGCCGCGGCCGCTGTCCTGCCCCGACATGCGGACATGCGTGCCCTCGGCGCAGAGGCTCGCGATGGCCAGCGCCTCGCCGGTCGCCCAGTCGATCCCTTCGCCCGTTTCGATCGCCTGCCGCTTCGCTTCGAGCTGGCGGGCGATCTTGCGGTTGAGGCGAAAGCCGTCGGGCACCGTCACGAGACCATGCCCGATCTCGCGCAGAGATTGGAGCGGCAGCGCGGTATCGCCGCGGCGGTCGTCGTCGGGCGCCGTCTCGAACCCGGCCCAGGCGCCTTCGAGCCAGTCGGCCTTGTTCGGCCGATAGTGCTCGGCGGCGGCGAACTGGGTTTCGAGATCGGCGGTAAAGCCGGTCGCCAGCGCCTCGGCCTCCGCCGCGCTGATGACTTTTTCGGCGATCAGGCGCTCGGCATAGAGCGCCCGCGTCGTCGGGTGGCGGGCGATTGTGCGGTACATCAAGGGCTGGGTGAAGGCCGGCTCGTCCCCCTCGTTGTGGCCGTGCCGGCGATAGCAGAACAGGTCGATGACGACGTCCTTGCCGAATTCCTGGCGGTAGTCGACGGCGGCGCGCGCCACCGCGACAACCGCCTCGGGGTCGTCGCCGTTGACGTGAAAGATCGGCGCCTGGATGCCCTTGGCGATGTCGGACGGGTAGGGGCTCGATCGCGCGAAGGATGGCGCGGTGGTAAAGCCGATCTGGTTGTTGACGATGATGTGGATCGTGCCGCCGGTGCGGAAACCGCGCAAATCCGACAATTCGAGCGACTCGGCGACGAGGCCCTGGCCGGCGAAGGCGGCGTCGCCGTGCATCAGGATGCTGACGACCCGCCGGCGCTCGCTGTCGCCGCGCTGTCGCTGCTTGGCGCGCACCTTCCCGAGCACCACCGGGTTGACGGCTTCGAGGTGCGACGGGTTGGCCGCCAATGACAGGTGCACGACGCGGCCGCCGATCTCGCGGTCGGTCGAGGTGCCGAGATGGTATTTGACGTCGCCCGAGCCGTGCACGGAATCCGGGTTGGCGCCGTTACCCTGAAACTCGGAGAAGATCGCGGCGTAGGGCTTGCCCATGAAATTGGCGAGCACGTTGAGCCGGCCGCGATGCGGCATGCCGATTACCAGTTCCTCGATGCCCAGCTCGACGCCGCGGCGCAGCATCGCTTCGAGAGCGGGCATCAGCGATTCGGCGCCCTCGATGCCGAACCGCTTGGTGCCGGTATAGCGCCGGTCGAGAAAGCGCTCGAAGGTCTCGGCCACCGTCAGGACGCGCAGCACATCCTTGCGGGCGGCGGCGGTCAGCGCCCGCCGCGCCTCGGGCGCCTCGAATTTGCGCTGGATCCACTGGCGCTCGGCGAGCACCTGGTTGTGCATGTACTCGATGCCGATCCGTCCGCAATAGGTGTCCCGGCACAACCCGATGATCTCGCGCAGGCTGGCGCGCTCGCGCCCGAACAGGTTGTTGATGAAGATGTCGCGGTCGAGATCGGCCTCGGTGAAGCCGTAGGTGCGGTAGTCGAGATCGGCATGGTGCGGTCGCCGTTCGAGGCCGAGCGGGTCGAGATCGGCTTCGAGATGGCCGCGCACCCGGTAGGAGCGGATGAGGGTCAGGGCGCGGATCGAATCGAGCGCCGCCGGTTGCAGCGACGTCGCTCCGGCGGGCGCCGTCGCGACCCTCTCTCCGTTGATGCGGCCCGGCGCCGGCGCCCAGGGCGGCCCGGCCCGTTCGGCATGCAGCGCGCGCGCATCGTCGCCGATCCCGGCGAAAAACTGCCGCCAGCTCGCATCGACCGACTGGGGATCGTCGAGAAAGCGGCCATACAATTCGGCGATGAACCCGGCATTGATGCCGGACAGAAATGTCGCGCGATCGATCTCAGACATCCGTCAACCCTGAACGCCGCCACCACCCGGTCGCGCCGGCGGAAGCCGGCACAACGCGCGCCGTGCATACGCTCTTCCGCCGTTTTGACCAATATGGGGCAGTATCGGAGAAAATCTCCAGGCCGGGAACGATACCGGCCATGCCGGACAGCCCATGCCGGGCCGACGATGCGCCCCGACCTATGAATAACGGCAACCGTTGCAACCGGGGCGGCCGCGCTATAATGCCGGGGCGCGCCGCGCGCGAGCGCGCGGCACAGCCCGAACCAGTTCCGGAGCCGTCGCTCGAATGCGCTACCTCTTGATGATCGCCCTGTTGCTGCTCCCCGCCTGCACCGAAGCGACGGCGAGCCGGATCGACAACCGCACCTTTCGCGTCGAGGGGCCGGGCACACCGGGCGGCTCGACCGCCCCCAACCGCCGTCTGGCGCGCAAAATCTGCCCGAGGGGCTACCGCGTCCTCAATCAGGAGGTCAGCCGCAACAGCCCCGACGGGTACAGCGAGGAGCCGGGCATCTTCACCAACTGGACGATCCGCTGCATCTGACCTGGCGCTCGGGAGCGATTCAGGCCGAGAGGCCGGGGACGCCGCGATAGACCTCCGGCAGCGCGATGTCTAAGCCGATTGTCGCGAGTTGCAGCCGCGCCGCGCCACCCTCAACCTCGATCGTCTCCCAGCCGACGCCGGCGCGCCGGTACACCGTCGCGGCCACCCGCTCGCTCTCGATGTACAAGATTTCCTGAAGGCTTCGGATGCTCTGGTACTCCGGGAGCTTGACGAACACGTCATCGCGCTCGGTCGAGGGAGACTGTATTTCGACGATCAGCAGCGGCTCAGCGGCGATTCCGCGATGCCCGCCTTTTTCGCAGGTCACCGTAATGTCGGTCTCGAAGTGGTTGCGCCCCAGACGGCCTTGCGGTGCGATGCCGGCTTGGCTACGTGTCGTGCATCCAGGACGGTTTGCCCGAACGGCCAGCCCGATTTCCAGTGTCAGATTCCCGGCGATGATCTGGTGTGGGATGGCGGGCGGTGCCATCGCGACAATGACGCCGTCGATCAGCTGATAGTGGCGCTGATCGTTCGGGCAGCAGTCGAGGAATTCCTCGACCGTCAGCAGTTTGTAGGCCGGTTCCATACCAATAAGAATAGGCGGCCGGCGCCGGCTATTCCAGCATCCCCCTCAGCCGGTACAACAACTCCAGCGCCTCGCGCGGGCTGAGTTCGTCGGGGCGGACCTCGCGCAACAGCGCTTCGAGCGGCGAGGCGCGCGGCTCGGGCGGCGCCGCGGCGTGGCGCTGGGCGGCGCGGAAGAGGGGCAGGTCGTCGGACAGCCGGGCCAGCGCGCCGCCCTGCTCCCCGGTTTCGAGGATTTGCAGGATTTCGGTCGCCCGCGCGATGACGGCCGGCGGCAGTCCGGCGAGCTTTGCGACGTGGATGCCGTAGGAGCGGTCGGCGGTGCCGGCCGCCACCTCGTGCAGGAATACCACATCGCCCTGCCATTCCTTGACCCGCATCGTGTGGCAGGCGAGCGCCGGCAGCTTGGCGGCGAGCGCCGTCAGTTCATGGTAATGCGTCGCGAACAGGGTCCGGCATCGATTGACCTCGTGCAGCTGTTCGAGCGCCGCCCAGGCGATCGACAGCCCGTCGAAGGTCGCGGTGCCGCGGCCGATCTCGTCGAGGATGACAAAGCTCCGGGGCCCGGCCTGGTTGAGGATCGCCGCAGTCTCGACCATCTCGGCCATGAAGGTCGAGCGGCCGCGCGCCAGATCGTCGGCCGCACCGACCCGGCTGAACAGCCGGTCGACGATTCCGATCCGGGCCGCCCGCGCCGGCACGAAGGCGCCCATCTGCGCCAGGATCGCGATCAGCGCGTTTTGCCTGAGGAAGGTGCTCTTGCCGGCCATGTTGGGTCCGGTGACAAGCCAGATGCGGGAGTCGCCGAGGGCGCAGTCGTTGGCGACAAACCCCGCCTTGCCGGCGAGCGCCGCCTCGACGATCGGGTGGCGGCCACCGCCGATCTCGAAGACCGGCTCCTCGGCGATCTCCGGCCGGGTCCAGCCCCCCTCGGCGGCGCGCTCGGCATGGCAAGCGGCGAGGTCGAGCAAGGCGAGCGCGGCGGCGGCAGCGGCAATCTCCCCCCGCCGCGCCATTGCCTCACCGACCAGATCGTCGAAAAGGCGCAGTTCCAGGGCGAGCGCGCGTTCGCCGGCGCTGGCGATCCTGCTTTCGAGGTCGCCCAATTCGACCGTCGTGTAGCGCATGGCCCCGGCCATCGTCTGCCGATGAATGAACTCGGGTCCGAGCGCCCCGCCCAGCCGTTCGACATTGGCGGCCGACACCTCGACGTAATAGCCGATGACGTTGTTGTGGCGGATGCGCAGGGAGGCGACCCCGGTCGCGGCGGCGTAGCGCGCCTGCAAGGCGGCGATCGCCCGCCGGCTGTCGTCGCGCAACTCGCGCAGCTGATCGAGTTCCGATAGGTAACCTGGCGCGACAAAACCGCCGTCCCGCGCCAAAAGCGGCAGTTCGGGGGCGAGCGCGCGGGACAGGCGCTCGATGATCGCCGCATGCTCGCCGAGGCCCGCTTCCGCTTCTTTCAGCAACGGGGGCAGCGGCATGAGGCCGGGCGCGGCGAGGCCGGCGCGGATCGCGGCGGTCTCCCGCAGCCCGTCGCGCAAGGCGGCGAGGTCGCGCGGACCGCCGCGGCCGAGGCTGAGGCGGGTCAATGCCCGCTCGATATCGGGAACATGGCGCAGCCGCTCGCGCAACCGGCCCCGCCTCTCCGCCCCTTCGCAGAGGAACTGCACCGCATCGAGCCGCGCGGCGATCGCCGCCGGCCCGGTCAGCGGCGCCGCAAGGTGGTCGGCGAGGAGCCGCGCGCCGGGGCCGGTCAGGGTGCGGTCGATCGCCGCCAAAAGGCTGCCGCGCCGCTCGCCCGACAGGCTCGTCACGAGTTCGAGGTTGCGCCTCGTCGCGGCATCGATCTGCATGACCGCGCCGGGCATCACCCGGACCGGCGGCGCGAGGTGCGGCACTCCGTCCGGCTGCCCTGCTGTTTGTTGAGTGAGGGCAACGTAATCGACGAGCGCGCCGGCCGCCGCGATCTCGGCGCGGCCGAAGCCGCCAAACCCGTCGAGCGCCGCCACCCCGTAAAAGCCTTGCAGCCGGCGGCGCGCCGCCTCGCTGTCGAAGCGCGGGTTGGGCAGCGGCGTCAGGACCGGCTTCCACTCGGCAAAGGTCTCGAACAATGCCGGACGGGCGAGCAGGCGCTCCGGCACCAGGATTTCGCCCGGCACGAGGCGCGCGAGGTCGCCGCCGAGCGAACCCTCGCCGGTCGGCATCAGCGAAAAGGCGCCGGTCGACAGATCGAGCCAGGCGAGGCCCAGTTCGCCCGCCGCATCGGCGATCCCGGCGAGATAATTGTGCCGCCGCGCGTCAAGCAACCCGTCCTCGGTCAGGGTGCCGGCAGTGACGACCCGCACCACCGCCCGCCTGACCGGCCCCTTGGCGCCGCGCCGGCGCGCCGCGGCCGGGTCCTCGATCTGCTCGCAGATCGCCACCTTGAACCCGGCGCGGATCAGGCGCGCGAGGTAGGCATCGGCGGCGTGCACCGGCACGCCGCACATCGGAATGTCGGCGCCGTTATGCCGGCCGCGCTTCGTCAAGGCGATATCGAGCGCCGGCGCCGCCGCCGCCGCGTCGTCGAAAAACAGCTCGTAGAAATCGCCCATCCGGAAAAACAACAGGCACCCGGGATGCGCCGCCTTGATCTCGTGATACTGCGCCATGACCGGCGAGGCGGCGCCGGCAGCCGATTCCGGCGGCGGTTCCGCGGTGCGGAGCGGCTCTGCAGTCATTCTCCCCCGATCGAATGAACAAAGCGCGGTGCGACCCGCCGACGGTAGCACGGGAGGCCCGACCCGACGATGCGGGAAGGAGGCGCCGGCGTGACCTGATTAGCTGTTGTCCGCCTCCGGCGGCGGGTGCGGCTCGGCGCGCTTGCGCGGCCCCATAAAGGCGGTGACGACGCCGTGCAGGGTGCGCAATTCCTGTTCGGTGCATAGGGCGCGCTGGAACAGATTGCGCAGGTTGCGGGTCATGCTCGGGCGCTTATCGGCGTGGCGCAGAAAGCCGCTATCGACCAGCGCCTCCTCGAAATGCTCGAAAAAGCGCTGCAATTCGGCTTTGTTGGCCGGCCGGCTGTGGCCGGTGTGCAGGCTCTCGGGGTGAGCCTCGGTGCGCGCGGTGAACCACTCGTAGCCGACGACCAGCACCGCCTGGGCGAGGTTGAGCGACGAAAAGGCCGGGTTGAGCGGCACCGTCAGCACCGTGTCGGCGAGCGCGATATGCTCGTTGACGAGGCCGGTGCGCTCGGGGCCGAACAGGACGCCGCAAGCTTCGCCCTCCGCGGTAAAGCCGCGCATCTCCTCGGCGGCGCGGCGCGGCGTCACCTCGCGCTTGACCATGTAGCGGTCGCGCGCGGTCGAGGCATAGACGTGTACGAGGTCGCCAATCGCCGCCTCGACCGACGGGAAAAGCCGCGCCCCGGCGAGCACGCCATCGGCGCCGCTGGCCGCCGCCACCGCCCGGTCGTTGGGCCAGCCGTCGCGCGGGCGAACGAGGCGCAGATCGTCAAGCCCGCAATTCAGCATCGCCCGCGCTGCGGTGCCGATATTCTCCCCAAGCTGCGGCTCGACGAGAATTATGGCCGGCCCGCCCGTCACCCCCGCGCGGCTGTGATCGGTCCCGGCCACGGTCAGCGGGCCGCGGAGGCCGGCCGCCCCATCCTCGTCATCCCAGCGCAGGCCGGGACCCATCTCTGCCATGGATACCGGCCTTCGCCGGTATGACAAGGAAGCGGGGGACAGCGGGGAAAGGACATACTCACGCCCGCCGCCAGTCGGTGGTGCCGTCCGGGCGGTCTTCGAGCACGATCCCCTCTCCCGCCAGCTCGGCGCGGATGCGGTCGGCGTCGGCGAAGCGGCGCTCCTTGCGGGCGGCGGCGCGGGCGGCGATGCGGCCCTCGATCGCAGGCGTATCGCCTTCGCCGCCGCGCAGCCAGGAAAGCGGGTCGCCCCCGAGCAGACCCAACAGCGCGCCGCCGGCCCGCAACGCCGCCTGCGCAGCGGCGCGCCCGTCCGGCATTCCCTCGCGATGCACTGCGGCGGCCAATTCGTGCAACCGGGCAATGGCGAGCGGCGTGTTGAGATCATCGGCCAAGGCATCCTCGACGCCGCCGGTTTCGGCAGGGGGCGGCGGCCCGAAATCCGTCGCCAGCGCGCGATACCAGCGGTCGAGCGTCTGCTTTGCCTCGTCGAGCCGCTCCGCGGTCCAGTCGAGGGGGTCGCGGTAGTGCGTCATCAAAAGCGCCAGGCGGATCGCCTCTCCGGGCACGCCCTGCTCCAGCAATTCGTGGACGGTGACAAAGTTGCCGAGCGATTTCGACATCTTCTCGCCATCGACCGAGAGGAACCCGTTATGCACCCAGAAATGCACGAACGGCCGGCCCTCGTGCGCCGCCTCGCTTTGCGCCAACTCGTTCTCGTGGTGCGGGAAAATGAGGTCGATGCCGCCGCCGTGAATGTCGAAGCTCTCGCCCAGATGCGCTTCGCTCATTGCCGAGCATTCGATGTGCCAGCCCGGCCGGCCGCGCCCCCACGGGCTATCCCACCCCGGCTGGTCGGGGGTTGAAGGTTTCCACAGCACGAAATCGCCGGGATCCCTTTTGTAGGGCGCCACCTCGACCCGCGCGCCGGCGATCATCTCCTGCCGGCTGCGCCGCGCAAGGCGGCCATAGCGCGGCCACGCGCCGACCGCGAACAGCACATGCCCGTCGGCGGCGTAGGCGTGGCCAGACCCGATCAGCCGCTCGATCATCGCGATCATCTGCGGCACGTGCGCGGTGCAACGCGGTTCCACATCGGGCGGCAGCGCACCCAACGCCGCCATGTCGGCGTGGAAGAGGGCGGTCGTGCGCGCCGTCAGCGCCCCAATTGGTTCGTTATTGGCGCGCGCCGCGTCGATGATCTTGTCGTCGATATCGGTGATGTTGCGGATATAGGTGACGTGATCGGCGCCGTAGGTGTGGCGCAGCAGCCGGTAGAGCTGGTCGAACACGACGACCGCGCGGGCATTGCCGATATGCGCAAAATCATAGACCGTCGGCCCGCAGACATACATCCGCACCCGCTCGGGATCGAGCGGCTGGAATTCCTCCTTGCGGCGGGTCAGCGAATTGTAGAGGGAGAGCGGCATCGAAGGCGTAGGACTTTCTTCAAACCTTGCTCAACTCCCTCTCCCCCACCGGGGGAGAGGGTCGGGGTGAGGGGGCGGGGGCGCCCCTGCCCTCACCCACCGCTCGCTCCGCGAGCGGTCCCCCCCTCTCCCGCGGTGCGGGAGAGGGTTTAGATCGAGCATAGATCGGGCCGGTGGCGCGCGCCGCAAGACCGATGCCCGCCTCAATCGGCAGCGATGCTGTCATAGACCGCGAGCAGGCGGTCGCGGTCGCGGCGCAGATCGGCTTCGCGCTCGCGCTGCTCATCGACCACCTCGGCCTTGGCCTTGGCGAGGAAGGCGGGGTTGGCGAGCTTTGCCGCGACCTTCGCGAGGTCGCCCTCGACCCGGCCGACCTCCTTCCTGAGGCGAGCCTTCTCGCGGCCGAGGTCGACCAAATCGCCGACCTCGAGGATCAACGCGGTGCCCTCGACCACCGCCGTGATGCCGCCCGCCGGCACCGCCTCGACCAAGGCGATCTCCGAAAGCCGCGCCAGATTGAGAAAATGCTCGGAGTGCCGGGCGAGCCGCGCCGCCGCATTCGGATCGGCGGCCCTGACGCCAAGCCGCGGGCGCGCCGAGGCCGGCACGTTGACCGCGGTGCGGATTGCGCGGACCGCCGAGATCGCGCCGACCACCCACTCCATCTCGGCCTCGGCCTCCGCGTCGTGCAAATCGGGCGGCAGATCGGGCCAGCTTCCGGCGATCA
>DASUKH010000079.1:0-6729 GCA_036278835.1 Allostellaceae bacterium | reverse complement strand
CCGGCGAAATCGGCGAGATCGGCGGGCGCGGCGCCTGTCTGACCCTCGGCTATTTCGACGATCAGGAGGCAACCGAAGGGTCGTTCAACCGGCACGGCTGGTTCATGTCAGGCGATCTCGGCCGACTCGACGGCAACGGCTGCCTCGAAATCGCCGGCCTGAAGAAGGACCTGATCATCCGCGGCGGCCACAACATCCACCCGGCCCGGATCGAGGATTTGACGATGCGCCACAAATCGGTGGCGCGCTGCGCCGCCTTCGCGGTCGCCGACGAGCGGCTCGGCGAGCGGGTCTGCCTGTCGGTCGTCTTCCATGACGGCATGACCGCCGCGCCGGAGGACCTGCTCGCGCACCTGCACGGGGCCGGGCTGTCGCGTTACGACATGCCGGAGTATTTCGTCGCGATGACCGCCTATCCGCTGACCGCGAGCGGCAAGATTTTGAAACGCCAACTCGTCGAATGGGCGCGCTCCGGGCGTATCGCGCCGGTCCCGGTGCGCTGGACCGGTGCGGCCGGCGGGGAGGGCTGAGCATGGCGATCCACCTGAACCGCATCGATGAGCTTGCCCTTCTAACCCTCGACCGGCCGGAGGCGCTGAACGCCCTCTCATTTGGACAGCTGCACGATCTCAACCGGCTGCTCGAGACAATCGCCGGCAGCGACGCGCGGGCGCTGCTGGTGACGGGCGCCGGCGACCGCGCCTTCTCGGCCGGCGCCGACATCAAGGAATTGATGGGCCGCAGCCTCGTCGAGCAGCGCGCCGGCGCGATGCTCGGCCAGTCGGTGCTGGCCAAACTCGACCAACTGTCGATGCCGTCGATCGCGCTGATCAACGGCTATGCGTTCGGCGGCGGTCTCGAACTGGCGCTCGCCTGCACCTTCCGGCTGGCAGTGCCCGGAGCCAAGCTTGGCTTTCCCGAGATCAAGCTCGGCCTCATTCCGGGATATGGCGGCACCCAGCGCCTGCCGCGCCTCATCGGCGAGGCGCGCACCACCGAGCTGATCCTGACCGGCCGCTCGCTCGATGCCGCGGAGGCCGAGCGCATCGGGCTGATCAACCGCGTCGTTGCCGGCGATTTAATCGAGGCCGGCCAGGAATTCGCGCGCGAGATGACCGGGTTCAGCCTGCCGGTCCTCGGTTTGGCGCGCGATGCGATCCGCCGTGCCCACGATCTGCCATTGCATGACGGCCTCAAGATCGAAGCCGACCTCGCCACCCTCGCATTCCAGACCGAAGACGCCGAAGAGGGCATGACCGCCTTCGTCGAAAAGCGCCAGCCGGTGTTCCGGGATCGGTGATCCCGCAAATGGCGTCGTTCCGGGGCCGCCCGCAGGGCGGAACCCGGAACCCAGGAATACCGGCCTCTGGAATATGGACTGCGGGTTCGCTGCTGCGCGGCGCCCCGGAATGACAGCCTTTGGCTCACACTTGACGCTCGCACCGGCGCCAATCACGTTTGCCCGTGAAAGCCAAACCCCATCGAGGGCCAGCGCATGTCAGCCGACCCCCTGCCTTACGCCCGGCTGCGGCCCGGGACGCAGCCGCCCTATCGCTATCCCGGTTACGCGAGCACGATGAAGCGCTCGCCGAACCGGACGCCGATCCGTTTCGAGCACACCCTGTCCGAGATCACCGGCCCCGCCTTTGCGGATCGCTGGGCTGGGCCGGACGCGGCCGATCTGACCCGCCAGGGCAAGGGCGAGCCGATCGGCGAGCGCATCATCGTCGAAGGCCGGGTGCTCGACGAGGACGGCCGCCCGGTGCCGGGCACCCTCGTCGAACTCTGGCAATGCAATGCCGCCGGCCGCTACGACCACCCGGTCGATCAGCACGACGCTCCGCTCGACCCCAATTTCACCGGGGTCGGCCAAGCGGTGACCGGCGGCGACGGCACCTGGCGCTTCCTGACGATCAAGCCCGGCGCCTATCCATGGCGCAACACGCCCAACGCGTGGCGCCCGGCGCATATCCATTTCGGCGTGTTCGGCGGCGGTTTCGTCACCCGCCTGATTACCCAGATGTATTTCCCCGGCGACCCATTGCTCGCCCTCGACTCGATTTTTCAGAGCACCGCCGATGCCGCGGCGCGCGAGCGGCTGATTGCGCAATACGATCCGGCGCTGAGCGAGGCGGAATGGGCGCTCGGCTATCGGTTCGACATCGTGCTGCGCGGCCGCGCCGCGACGCCGGCCGATCCGGGTTAAGGAGGACAAGATGGCCGGCAAGCTGATGCCGACACCGTCGCAGACGGTCGGGCCGTTCTTTCACCTCGGGCTGGCGCGCTCCGAATGGGCTGACCTGACCGCCGGCAACCCGGCGGGTCAGCGCATCGCGATCGAGGGCCGGGTCACCGACGGCGACGGCCTGCCGGTGTCAGACGCGATGCTCGAATTCTGGCAGGCCAACGCCGCCGGGCGCTACAACCACCCCGAGGACCGCCAGGACGACAAGCCGCTCGACCCGAATTTCCGCGGCTTCGGCCGAGCCGCAACAGATGCCGACGGGCATTTCCGCATCGTCACGATCAAGCCCGGCCCGGTGCCGGGCCGCGGCAACGCGCTGCAGGCGCCGCACGTCAACGTGGCGCTGTTCGCCCGCGGCCTGTTGATCCAGCTCCACACCCGCATCTATTTCGCCGGCGAGCCGGCCAATGCGGGCGACCCGCTGCTGTCCTCGATCGACGATGCGGCAGCGCGAAGCACATTGCTGGCGCGCCCGGTCGCCTCCGAGACGCCGCCGCCGACCTACCGCTTCGATATCGTTCTGCAAGGCGAGGGCGAGACCATCTTCCTCGACCTTTGAACGCGCCGCGCCGAGGGGATTTGAAGCATTGACGGCGCGGCCCGGGCCGGCGCTTATTTGCGGCAACCGTCCGTCTCTGCTGCGAGGAGTTTGGCGCATGCCGTCAACGCCGTTTGCCGGGGTGCTGGTCCCGGTCTTGACCCCGTTCACCGAAGCGGGCGCGCCCGATGCCGGGCGGTTTATAACGTTCTGCCGCTTTCTGCTCGACCAGGGCGCCGACGGGCTGGCGATCTTCGGCACGACCAGCGAAGCCAATTCGATGTCGGCCGGCGAGCGCATGGAATTGCTCGACCGGCTGATCGCCGCCGGCATCCCCGCCGCGAAGCTGATGCCGGGGGCCGGCGCCTGCTCGGTGACCGAAGCGGCGGCCGTGGCGCGCCACGCGATCGGCCACGGGGTCGGCGGCGTCCTGATGCTGCCGCCTTTCTATTACAAGGGCATGAACGACGACGGGCTGTTCGCGTTTTTCGCCGGCGTGATCGACCGGGTCGGCTCGGCGGCGTTGCGCATCTATCTCTACCACATCCCGCCGCAGACGGTGCTCGGCCTGTCGCTCGACCTCGTCGGGCGGCTGATCAAGGCCTATCCCGAGACCGTCGTCGGCCTGAAGGACAGCTCGGGCGACTGGAACAACACGGCGGCCCTGCTCGACCGCTATAAGGGGTTCGCCGTATTCCCCGGCTCGGAAGTCTTCCTGCTCGACGGGTTGCGCCACGGGGCGGTTGGCTGCATCACCGCGAGCGGCAACGTCAACGTGCCCGGCATCCGCAAGGTATACGAGAACTGGCGCGGCCCGGATGCCGATCGGCTCCAGGCCGAAATCACGACCGTGCGCAAGACGATCCAGGCCTATCCGATGGTGCCGGCGCTGAAGCGCATCGTCGCGCATTTCCACAATGACCCGGCCTGGGCGGCGGTGCGGCCGCCGATGGTGCCGCTCGCCGAGGCGCAGTCTCGGGCGCTGCTCGCCGACCTCGCCAAGGTCGGCTTCACCTTGGGCGAGCGCCCGCGCGCCGCTGCGGAGTAACGCCCGGAGGGCAGGGGAGCGCCGATCATGGCAACCGAGGCAGCGCCGGCGCGCACGCCGGAGCGGCAGCTTTTCTACGACGAGATCGCGCCGCTGCACCTCGCGCCGCTATGGGAGAAGCTGCACCGGCTGGTGACCCCCGAGCCGCAGAACCGCTGCCGGCCGTTTGTCTGGCGCTACCGCACGGTGCGGCCGCATTTGATGCGGTCGGGCGGGCTGATCACCGCGAAAGAGGCGACCCGCCGCGTCCTCATTTTGGAAAACCCCGGCTTGGACGAAGGGCAGATCACCCAGTCGCTCTATGCCGGGCTGCAACTGATCCTGCCCGGCGAGGTCGCGCCGGCGCATCGCCACACGCAATCCGCGCTGCGCTTCGTCATCGAAGGGCAGGGGGCCTATACCGCGGTCGATGGCGAGCGCACCCGAATGGCGCCGGGCGATTTCGTGATCACGCCATCCTGGACCTGGCACGACCACGGCAACGACAGCAGCGCGCCGATGGTATGGCTCGACGGGCTCGACATCCAGGTCGTGGCGCTGCTCAACGCCAGCTTCGCCGAGAACGCGGCCGACGAGGTTCAGCCGGTCACCCATCCCGAGGGCGACAGTCTCGCCCGCTTCGGGCAAAATTTGCTGCCAGTCGATTGGCGGCCGCAGGCAAAGACTTCGCCCGTTTTCAACTACCCCTACGCGCGGAGCCGCGAGGCCCTGGCCGCACTCGCCCGCAACGGCGATCCCGATCCCTGCCACGGCCACAAGCTCCGCTACGTCAACCCGGCGAGCGGGGACTGGGCGATGCCGACGATCGGCACGTTCCTGCAACTTCTGCCGGCCGGGTTCCTGAGCCGCCGCTACCGCGCGACTGACGCCGCCGTTTATGTCTGCGTCGAGGGCGAGGGCGAAACCCATGTGAGCGCCCCCGGGGTCGGCGAAACGGTCCTGCGCTGGGAGCCGCGCGATGTGTTCGTGGTGCCCGGCTGGGCGGCTCATACCCACCACGCGGCGGCGGATTCGGTCTTGTTCAGCTTCTCCGACCGGCCGGTGCAGGAAAAGCTCGGCTTGTGGCGCGAGGCGCGCGGCAACGCCTGATCCGTTTCGCGGAAACCATGCTAGAAAATTTACCGTAAGGCTTGCGATCAGCGATCAACAGTCGTCGGATCACATGCAGAACTCGTAAGCGAGAGGCCAATGTCCCGACCGGCATCTTCCTCCGCTTTTTGCCCGCTTTCCCGGCGAAAGCCGGGACCCACCTTTCCACATCCCGGCTGCCGCGGCGTGGGTCCCGGCTTTCGCCGGGAAAGCGGCTGAACCACCCATGCGTCCACTGAGGATGACCTTGTGAGCACGAATGCGATCCATCCGGTGATCCTCTCGGGCGGCTCGGGGACCCGGCTGTGGCCGATGTCGCGGGCGCTTTACCCGAAGCAGCTCCTGGCGCTGACCGGCGCAAGCAGCCTGTTGCAGGCGACGGCGGCGCGCGTCGTCGGCGATGGCGCCTTCGCGCCGCCGCTGGTCATCGCCAACGAGGAGCACCGCTTCATCATCGCCGAGCAGTTGCGCGAGATCGGCGTCAACCCCGAGTCGCTGATCCTCGAACCGATGGGCCGCAACACCGCGCCCGCCGCCTGTGTCGCCGCGCTGCGGCTCGCCGAAAAGCATCCCGACGCGCTGATGCTGGTGATGCCGTCCGATCACACGATCGGCGATATCGCCGCGTTCCGTGCCGCCGTCGCCCAGGCTGCGGCGGCGGCGCGGGCCGGCCATCTGGTGACCTTCGGCATCGCCCCCGAGCGGGCCGAGACCGGGTTCGGCTACATCGCGAAGGGCCCGTCGATCGAGGGGATTGCCGGCGCCTTCGCCGTCACCGCCTTTATCGAGAAGCCCGACCCCGAGACCGCTGCCCGCTATGCCGCCTCCGGCGATTACTCGTGGAACAGCGGCATCTTCCTGTTCCCGGCGGCGCTCTATCTCGCCGAACTCGATCGGCTGCGCCCCGACATGCTGGCGGCCTGCCGCGACGCGCTCGCCGCCGCGCGGACCGACAGCGATTTCATCCGGCTCGACAAGGCTGCGTTCGCGCGCAGCCCCGCCGACTCGATCGATTATGCGGTGATGGAGCACACGGCGCATGCCGCGGTCGTGCCGGTTGCGATGGGCTGGAGCGATCTCGGCTCGTGGGACGCGCTGTGGGAATTGGGCGACAAGGACGCCGACGACAACGCGCTCGCCGGCAACGTCGTCGCGGAGGCGACACGAAACTGCTACCTGCGCTCGGAAGCGGGTCTTGTTGCGGCGATCGGGGTCGAGGACCTCGTCGTTGTCGCCACCGACGATGCGGTCATGGTGGCGCCGCGCAACCGCACGCAGGACGTGAAGCAGCTGGTCCAGCGGCTGGCGGCGGAGCGGCGCGAGGAGGCGAGCGCGCTGCCGACCGTGCACCGCCCGTGGGGCACCTACCGCTCGCTGCATATCGGGAACCGGGTCCAGGTCAAGCACATCACGGT
The DNA here is from genome assembly GCA_036278835.1 of Allostellaceae bacterium. Taxonomy (GTDB): domain Bacteria; phylum Pseudomonadota; class Alphaproteobacteria; order ATCC43930; family CGMCC-115725; genus DATARH01. The sequence goes on along the minus strand of DASUKH010000079.1, from coordinate 394 downwards.
GCGGCCGGGCGCCAAACTCTCGTTGCAGATGCACCATCACCGGGCCGAGCACTGGGTCGTCGTGCAGGGCACCGCCCGCATCGTGCGCGGCAAGGACGAGGTGATCCTGACCGAGAACGAGTCGACCTACATCCCGCTCGGCACCGCGCACCGCCTGGAAAACCCCGGCAAGATCCCGCTGCACGTGATCGAGGTGCAGTCCGGCAGCTATCTCGGCGAAGATGATATCGTCCGCTTCGAGGACCATTACGGGCGGGAGTAGCCGCCCTCACTGCGGGACGCCGGCGCTTCCGGAAGGCCATCCGCCGCGTCGCGCGTAGAGGAGAAATTCGTGGTTGCCGGCGGGACCCTGGATTGGGCTCTCAACGATGCCGACGACCCGCCAGCCGAGTTG
>DASUKH010000078.1:0-4748 GCA_036278835.1 Allostellaceae bacterium | reverse complement strand
CAGCCGGTCGAGAATGCCGATCGCCGCATCGAGGTCCGGCATCGCCCGGCTCAGACGAATTCGGAGCTGCCGCCGGTGGCCGGCGTGCCGATCATCGACAGGACTTCGCGGCGGGTCGTCGGGTTGGTGCGGAAGACGCCGAGCATGCGGCTCGTCACCATGCTGACCCCCGGCTTGTGGACGCCGCGCGTCGTCATGCATTGGTGCGCCGCCTCGATGACCACCGCCACCCCTTTCGGCTGCAATACCTCGTCGAGCGTGTTGGCGATCTGCGCCGTCATCTTTTCCTGGATTTGCAGCCGCTTGGCATAGACCTCGACGAGCCGCGCCAGTTTCGAGATGCCGACCACCCGGTTGTTCGGCAGATAGGCGATATGGACCTTGCCGATGATCGGGGCAATGTGGTGCTCGCAATGCGATTCGAAGCGAATGTCCTTCAGCATGACGATCTCGTCATACCCGTCCATCTCCTCGAAAGTGCGCTGCAACAGCGCCACCGGATCGTCGTCGTAGCCGCTGAAGAACTCGCCATAGGCGCGCACCACGCGGTCGGGGGTGCCGATCAGGCCCTCGCGGCCGGGGTCGTCGCCGGCCCAGCGGATCAGCGTGCGCACCGCTTCCATCGCCTCCTCCCGGGTCGGCCGGCGAACCGCCGCCGGCCGGCGGTCGCGATGGTTCGGTGCGCCGATCTTGGTCACGCTCGGATCGGCAATGCTTGCCATGTCATCTCTCTTTCCGCCGGACATCGGCGCCAGCGCCGCCCGGCCCTCGGGGATCGTTCGCAAAGGGATCAGTTGGGCCGCGCCGATTGCTGCGGCGTATCGAGCGAAAAGGCGGGGACGCGGACAAGAAAATTCTCGCCGCCCGTGGTCGCCATCTCATAGTCGCCGATCATGAACCCGGACGGCGTCGGCAGCGGGCAGCTGCTGGTGTATTCGAAGCTCTGGCCGGGGGCCAGGACCGGCTCTTCGCCGACGACGCCGGGGCCGCGGACTTCCTGGCGGCGCCCGAGGGCGTCGGTGATCTCCCAGTGGCGCCGGCGCAGCTGCACGGTTTCGGCGCCGCCGTTCTCGATGCGCACGTGGTAGGCCCAGACATAGTGGCTGTCGGCCGGCGAAGAATGCTGCTCCAGATAGAACGGGCGGACGGTAACAGTGATCGAGCGGGTGGTCTCGGAATACATGGCTCACCGGTCTTGCTTGTTGCTTGCGGTGCGGCGCGCCCGCGAATGCGGCCCGTTCAATGTCGTTTGCGCGGCGGAACCCGTCAAGGTTGACCGGCGGGTCCCTAGCCGTCAGCCGAAGCCGAATTCCTGGCCGGCGCCATCGCGCAACTGCCGCCCGAGGCGGTCGCCGAGCGTTGCCGCCTCGGCGGCTTTGCCTTCGATCTCACCGCGCCGCTCGGCATTGCCGTCTTCCGACAGCAGCAGCCCCGAGAGATGGAGATTGTCGCCGGCGAGCGTGGCGAGGCCGGCGATCGGCGTGCGGCAGGAGCCGTCGAGCGCCGCCAGCATCGCCCGCTCGGCGACGACGCAGGCGGTCGTCGCCGCGTCGCGCAGCGGGGCGATCAGCTGCAATACCCGTTCGTCCGCCGCCCGGCACTCGATTGCCAGCGCCCCTTGGCCCACCGCCGGCAGCATGATTTCGGGTTCGAGGATTTGGCTCGCCGCCGCCGCCTGGCCGAGCCGTGCCAGCCCGCACAGCGCGAGCACCAGCGCGTCCACCTCGCCGGCCTCCAGCTTCGCCAGCCGGGTTCCGACATTGCCGCGCATCGGCACGACCTGCAGATCGGGGCGCCGGCGCAACAGCTGGGCGCGGCGCCGCAACGAGGCGGTGCCGATGACAGCGCCGGGCGGCAGCGCGTCGATCGCGGCGCCGCTGCGCGAGATCAAGGCATCGCGCGGATCGTCGCGCGGCAGCACGCAGCCGATCGTGAGGCCCGCCGGCAATACGGTCTCCATGTCTTTGAGCGAATGCACCGCGAGGTCGATGCGGCGGTCGATCAGCGCCTCCTCGATCTCTTTTGTAAACAGCCCCTTGCCGCCGATCTCGGCGAGCCGGCGGGTCAGCACCCGGTCGCCGGTGGTGCTGATCGGCACCAGCTCGATGCCGCCGCCGGCGAAATCGCCATGCGCGGCGGCGAGCCGGTCGCGCACCAGTTCCGCCTGGCGCAACGCCATCGGGCTGGCGCGGGTACCGATGCGAACGGACGGAGACGACACAAAGCTCCTCTTGGCAAGCGGAGTGTAAAGCGGTGTTCTAGACCCGCCGCCCGCAATCCGGCCAGGGAAACCAAGCCGCACCGATGCTAGGGCGGCATGCCGACCGGCATCGGCGCCGGCGGCGTCCCCGGCAGGATGTGCAGCAACGCCAGCCAGCCCGCCGCGAAGACGAGCGAGATCGCTGCAATCGGCACGCCGGCGCGGGCATATTCGGCAAAGCCGAGCCGCGCGCCCATGCGCTCGGCCTGCTCCGCAATCAGCAGATTGGTCATGCTACCGCTTAATAAAAGGCTGCCGGCAAGGGTGGAGAGCAAGGCCAAGCCGTAGAGGATTCCGGGCGGCGGGTTCGGCCAGATTTGCAGGAGCAGAATGGCGCCGGCGAGGCTGCCGATCGTATTGCTGGTGACCGCGGCGAACGGGAACAGGACCGCGAGATTGTCGGGCATCAGCCCATGGCCGTCGAGGAACGCCAGCGCGCGCGCGGCGACCCCGGAGTTGTTGAGCTGCCCGGTGACCGCGAAGAGGCAGGAGACGAACAGCAGCAACGGCCAATCGACGGCTGCGATCATCGTCCGGCTGGTGAATTTGCGATTGGCGAGCAGCAGGGCCGCGATGACCAGCGCGCCTATTTCGCGCGGCAGCGGGGTCGCGAACAGGACCAGCAGGGCGACGACGGCAACGCCGCCCTTGATTGTCTGGTTGCGGTCGAGCGGATGCGCGGCCACCGGCGGCTTCGCCGGCAATGCGTCGGGCGCGGGGCCGGCCTGGAGTCGCCGGCGCCATTGCAGCCAGACGACTGCGAAGACGACCAGCAGCGTAAACAGCGCCGGCACCGCGCAGGCGCCGAGAAACCCCCAGAAATTGAGCCGGCCGATGGCGCCGACCAGGATGTTTTGCGGGTTGCCGATCAGGGTCGCGGCGGAGCCGGCATTGGCCGCGGCCGCCAGCGCGATCGCGAACGGCCGGGCATCAAGCCCGCGGCGCTGGACGCCGGCGATCAGCACCGGTGCGATCGTGACAATCAGGATGTCGTTGGCGAGCACCGCCGACAGTGCGCCGCCGATCGCCACCGTCAATCCGAGGAGCGCGGCAGTGCCGCCGCCGGTTCCGGTGATCGTGCGCGCGCACAGATCGATGAACCCGGATTCGGCGAGCTGCGCCGAGATGATCATCATCGCGAACAAGAGCGCCAGGGTCGGCAGATCGACGGCGCTGCCGAAATCGTCGAGCGTCATCTGGCCGCTCGCCAGCAATGCGATGACTGCCAGCAGCGCGATGCCGGTACGATCGACCTGCAGCCACGCGATGCGACCCGCCGCCATGCCGAAATAGGTCAGAAAGAGAACGAGAAGGACGATCGCGGCGTGCATGAACGGGTCCGGGCGGAGGCGCCGGCATCATAGGCCGGCCACCCGTCATGCCGCCAAGCCTCGGCGCTTTTGCCACGGCTTTGCACGCCGGCGTGGCTTTGCCGCCACTATCGCCAGCCCGGCCGACGAACAGACGCGACAAACCGCCGCGGACGGCATATATTTCTTGCAATTCGAAAGGTCGCGAGAGCGGCCGGAAATGGAGTGGCTGCCGCTCTCCGCGGCCTCGAACCAGCGGTTCGGGAGAAGTGGCATGCTGCATATCCGAAACCCCGTCGAATGGGGCGTCGACCAAATCCGGTTCGCCGGCGCCGCGATGGCGCGGCCGCGCGCGGCGCCCGACCTGACGCCGGCGGTGCGCCGACTTTCGGTTGCCGACCTCGCTCAGGCGCTGGCCCGCGGCATTGACGATTTCGCTGCGTTCCGCAGCGATGTCGTGTTTATCGCGCTGATCTATCCGCTTGCCGGTCTGGTGCTGGTCCGGCTCGTCTTCGGCTATGGGCTGCTGCCGTTGATTTTCCCGCTGATTTCCGGTTTTGCCTTGATCGGCCCCATTGCCGCGGTCGGCCTCTATGAGATGAGCCGGCGCCGCGAGAGCGGCATGGAAGCCGGCTGGGCGGACGCAATCGGCGTCGTCCGCGCGCCGGCCTTCGGCTCGATCGTGCTGTTCGGCGGATTGCTGCTGGCTATTTTTCTCGTATGGCTGGTCATTGCGCTGGCGATCTACCACGCGACACTCGGCCCCGCGCCGTCGGCCGACCGCGCCGCCGCGCTCGCCCTCTACGATGCAACATTCGGCCCCGGTTCGGCATTGTCGCCTTCCGGCTTTGCCTACAATGTGTTCGAGACGCCGGCCGGCTGGACCCTGATCGGGGTGGGGGTCGGCATCGGGTTTCTGTTCGCCGTTTTCGTCCTGGCGATCGGCGTCGTCTCGGTGCCGGCGATGCTCGACCGCGATGTCGGGCTGTTTGCGGCGATCGGCACCTCGCTCCGGGTGGTGCGTTGCAACCCGGGCGTGATGGCATTATGGGGGCTGATCGTCGCGGCCGCGCTGGCGATCGGCTCGATCCCGCTCTTCCTCGGGCTGATCGTCGTGATGCCGGTGCTCGGCCACGCCACCTGGCACCTCTACCGCCGCGCGGTCGTGCCGCCGCCAT
>DASUKH010000077.1:0-5347 GCA_036278835.1 Allostellaceae bacterium | reverse complement strand
TCGCGGTGCTGCTGCGGCCGCGCCCGCCGCCGCCCATGCCGCCGGCGCTCGGGCCGGTGCCGCCGTAGCGGGGGGAGTCGCCGGGGTTGCCGCTGAAGCCGCCTTCGTCGTAGCCGGCATCCATCGATCCGCCGCCGGCACTCGCGCCGCGGCCGCCCCCGGCGCCATCCAGCATCGTCAACTCGCCGCGGAAGCGGGAGAGGGCGACCTCGGTAGTGTAGCGCTCCTGGCCCTGCTGATCCTGCCATTTGCGGGTCTGCAATTGGCCCTCGACATAGATTTTCGAGCCTTTCTTCAGGTATTTCTCGGCGAGTTCGACGAGTCGCTCGTTGAAGATCACGACCCGGTGCCACTCGGTGCGCTCCTTGCGCTCGCCCGACACGCGGTCGCGCCAGTTCTCGGAGGTGGCGAGGTTCAGGGTCGCGATCCGCGTCCCGTCCTGGGTCGAGCGGATTTCCGGGTCGCGGCCGAGATTGCCGACGAGGATGACTTTGTTGACGCTGCCTGCCATCGGATCACCACTTACTGGGGTGCGCGAGGCGCCATCTTAACAGCCCCGATGGATGTTCCCACTTTATTCTTATCCACAGCCCTGATTCGCGACGGAGCGGCGCGGCCAAAAACAACGCTTTAGCGCAAAAGGGCGCAAAGGATACGCGGAGCACGCGATGGCCGCGGGCGTCGCGGTGCCTTCGCGCCCTTTGCGCAGTCTTTGCGGGCTTTGCGCTAAGGTGTTGATCGAATGCGGCTTCGCCGCAAAGGGGCGGTGGCCGTAGCATCCCGGGAAGCGCCACGCTAAGTTTGGAGCCATGCAGCAGATCCGCATCCGCGGCGCGCGGGAGCACAACCTCAAAAACATCGATGTCGACTTGCCGCGTGACAGCCTCGTGGTGATCACCGGGCTGTCGGGGTCGGGCAAGTCGTCGCTCGCCTTCGATACGGTCTATGCCGAGGGGCAGCGCCGCTATGTCGAGAGCCTGTCGGCCTATGCGCGGCAGTTTCTCGAACTGATGCAGAAGCCGGATGTCGACTCGATCGAGGGGCTGTCGCCGGCCATTTCGATCGAGCAGAAGACGACCTCGCGCAACCCGCGCTCGACGGTCGGCACGGTGACCGAGATTTACGACTACATGCGCCTGTTATGGGCGCGGGTCGGGGTGCCATATTCGCCGGCAACCGGGCTACCGATCGTCAGCCAGACCGTGTCGCAGATGGTCGATCGGGTGCTGGCGATGCCGGAGGGCACCCGGCTCTACCTCCTCGCGCCGATCGCCCGCCGCCGCAAGGGCGAATACCGGAAAGAACTGACCGACCTGCAGAAGCGCGGGTTTCAGCGGGTCAAGGTCGATGGCCGGATGTACGAGATCGACGAGGTCCCGGCGCTCAAGAAGAATTTCACCCACGACATCTCGGTCGTCGTCGATCGCCTCGTCGTCGGGCCGGAACTCGGCAACCGCCTCGCCGACTCGTTCGAGACGGCGCTTGGCCTCGCCGACGGCATCGCCATCACGGAAAACGCCGACGGCGGCGAGGAGACGATCTTCTCGGCCAAGTTCGCCTGCCCGGTGTCGGGGTTTACGATCCCCGAGATCGAGCCGCGCCTCTTTTCGTTCAACAACCCGTTCGGCGCCTGCCCGGCTTGCGACGGCCTCGGCACCAAGCTCTATTTCGACCCCGACCTCGTCGTGCACGACGACAGCCGCAGCCTCGCCGAGGGTGCGGTCAGCCCGTGGTCGCATTCGTCGTCGCCCTATTACATGCAGACCTTGGAAAGCCTCGCGCGGTTTTTCAAGGAGAGCATGCATACGCCCTGGCGCGATCTGCCGGAACGGATGCGGCGGACGATCCTTTACGGCTCTCAGGGCGAGCCGGTCCGCATGACCTATAACGACGGCGGCAAGCCCTATTCGACCGAGCGGCCGTTCGAGGGCGTATTGCCGAACATGGAGCGGCGCTACCGCGAGACCGACAGCGCCTGGTTGCGCGAGGAACTGGGGCGATATCAGAATTCGAAGACCTGCGAGGTGTGCGGCGGGGCGCGCCTTAAGCCCGAAGCATTGGCGGTCAAAATCGCCGGCAGCAGCATCAGCGAGGCGAGCGCCCTGTCGATCGCCGCTTCCTGCGACTGGTTCGCCGGCGTTTCGCAGACGCTGACCCCGGCGCAGCAGGAGATCGCCCAGCGCATCCTGAAGGAGATCAACGAGCGGCTCGGCTTTCTGCGCAATGTCGGGCTCGAGTATTTAACCCTGTCGCGCGCCTCGGGCACCCTGTCGGGCGGCGAGAGTCAGCGCATTCGGCTCGCATCGCAGATTGGCTCGGGGCTGACCGGCGTTCTCTACGTGCTCGATGAGCCCTCGATCGGATTGCACCAGCGCGACAACGCGCGGCTCCTGGAGACACTGAAACGGCTGCGCGACCTCGGCAACACGGTCATCGTCGTCGAGCACGACGAGGAGGCGATCCGCACCGCCGACTGGCTCGTGGATATGGGGCCGGGCGCCGGGGTGCATGGCGGCCATCTCGTCGCCGAGGGCACCCCCGACGAGGTCATGCGCGTGCCGGAAAGCATCACCGGGCAGTTCCTGACCGGCGCGCGCCAGATCGCGGTGCCGGAGCGGCGGCGCACCGGCCATCCGGGGCAGATCCTTCGCCTGGCCGGCGCCAGCGGCAACAACCTGAAATCGATCACCGCCGAGTTCCCGCTCGGCACGTTCTGTTGCGTAACCGGGGTGTCGGGCGGCGGCAAATCGACCCTGATCGTCGAGACCCTGTACAAGGCCCTGGCTCGCCGGCTCAACAACGCGCGCGAGCAGCCGGCGCCGTTCGCCGCGCTCGAAGGGGACGAGTTCCTCGACAAGATCGTCGATATCGACCAGTCGCCGATCGGCCGCACGCCGCGCTCCAACCCGGCGACCTATACCGGCTGCTTCACCCCGATCCGCGACTGGTACGCCGGGCTGCCGGAGGCGAAGGCGCGCGGCTATCTGCCGGGGCGGTTTTCGTTCAACGTCAGGGGCGGGCGCTGCGAAGCCTGCCAGGGCGACGGGGTCATCAAGATCGAGATGCACTTCCTGCCCGACGTTTACGTGCAATGTGATGTATGCAATGCGCGGCGCTACAACCGCGAAACCCTGGAGGTGCTGTTCCGCGGCAAGTCGATCGCCGATGTTCTGGATATGACGGTGGACGAGGGCGCCCAATTCTTCCAGGCGGTGCCGGCGATCCGCGACAAGCTGGTGACATTGCAGCGGGTCGGCCTCGGCTACATCAAGATCGGCCAGCCGGCGACCACCCTCTCGGGCGGCGAGGCGCAGCGGGTCAAGCTCGCCAAGGAACTGTCGCGCCGCGCCACCGGCCGCACCTTGTATATTCTCGACGAGCCGACCACCGGGCTGCATTTCGCCGATGTGGAAAAGCTCCTCGACGTGCTGCACGCGTTGGTCGAACAGGGCAACACGGTGCTGGTCATCGAGCACAATCTCGAAGTCATCAAGACCGCCGACTGGATCCTCGACCTCGGCCCCGAAGGCGGCGACAACGGCGGCCACATCGTCGCCACCGGCACCCCGGAGGAGGTCGCCCAGGTCGAAGCGAGTTACACCGGACAGTATTTGCGGCCGTATCTGGCGCACAGGAAGCCGCCGGTACACCGTCGCAAAGCGGGTTAAATCCGGTCTGGGGGCGGAGACTATGGCAGATTCTTGGCGCATCCGGGTAAAAGTGGGGAAGATCGACGATTATACACGCGAAGCGTGGGATCGCTGCGAGGTCGGGGTTTGGTACGGTGCATGGTCGGCACAGGATTTCCGAGATGCGGTTTCCCAGAAGAACGTTGCCTCGGCCACGTACCTTCGAAATCTTCCTGATCAGAAAAATCTAGCCTGGAACGAAAGCGATTCCTTTTTTTACCCTGCAATTAAGTTCGGAAATATCCCAAATGGAGATTGGATCGTTGTATTCCTTAGGGAGACGCAGGAGATTGGAGTTGCACAAATCTGCGCTGAGATTCAATCAGAGAAGAACCATCCGCTCAATTTATATGGAGAGACATTTAAATTTCGCAAGCTAGCAGATAAGAAAAAATTCAAGTTGTCGCATCTCCCGGGTGCGTACTGTCTACTCCCTGCTCAGGGGCGGGGCAATGTGCACCGATTTAACGGAATGCAGGGGCATGTTGACCTTCTTGTTAAAAGCCAAGCCGAAGAGGATGTGAGCCAGGCTCTTCATCAAATGCAATCGGAGGAATTTCTTGATTTTCTCGGTGCAGCGGAATGGGAGTCGTTTTGCACCGCTTACCTGATCATCGAGGAGGATCTTGTGCCTACAGGTGTATCAACGGGAAGGACGCTTCCCGTTTTCGATATCGTCGGACGTAGGAGACGAGACGGCTCGCGGCTTTATGCTCAATGCAAGAAGGATCCAAATCCCCAATTAATGCGCGAAGAATTCCTGGCTGTTTGCAGTACCCTTGGTCCGGATGACACTGCCTACTTCTTTGGATACGGTGGCTGCAACAATAATAACGGGGCTGTGACAGTATTTGATAAGAATTCCGCGCTAAATTGGCTGAACACCGAAAATGGGCGCCACTATTTTGAACTCTTTGCAGCGCCGTGAGGCGATCGGCGCGGTAGTTTTGATCAGGCCGTGCTGAGACTGCCCGCCGGAAGCTGGCATTGCAGATCGGAGATTGGCGGGTTCCGCTGCGCTGCACCCACCCTACATGCTTACGAACGAGTGGGTGGTGTGGACGAAGGTTCCTCCCCCGCGTAGCGGGGGAGGGGGACCATGCGAAGCATGGTGGAGGGGGCGGGCGCCGCATGCCCCCTCCGACGCGCTGCGCGCGCCACCTCCCCCGCGAGCGGGGGAGGATCAAGGGGATCGTGGAGGGAGCATGCGAGCGCCTGCAAAGACATTCCGCCGGGCGCGGGAATTGCGGCGGCGAATGACGTTGCCGGAAGTCGTGCTGTGGCAGGCCTTGCGCCAGGGGCGGCTGGCGGGTTTGCGGTTTCGCCGACAGCATCCGATCGGGCCTTACGTTTTGGATTTCTACTGTCCTTCCGCTTGCTTGGCTGTTGAAGTCGATGGGTTGGTGCATGATGCCGCGGTTCGGGTGCGGCGTGATGCGCGCCGGGACGCGTGGCTCGATGAGCGCGGAGTGAGGGTGATGCGGGTCACCACCAAGGATGTTTTGCACGATGAGGGGTTCGAGGGAGTGCTTACCGCGATCGAAAACGCGGCCGGTGCCCCCTCCGTCTCGCTACGCTCGCCACCTCCCCCGCGCAGCGGGGGAGGAACCCGGCTGTGGGCGGCGATGACGGCCGCCGCGCTGATCGCGGCGGCGATG
>DASUKH010000076.1:0-11892 GCA_036278835.1 Allostellaceae bacterium | reverse complement strand
GCCGATCTCAGAGAGCGCCCCGTCCTGGTCGAACAGGTTTTTCAGCGTGATCGGGCTGGCGATCTGGCCGCGCTCGATCAGCTTGGCGACCGCCGCGTAGATGCGGCCGTGCACGGCGTTGCCGAAATGCTCGGGGACCAGAAACTCCGAGACCCGGTGATAGGCGGCGTTGTTGATCAGCATCGCGCCCAGCAGCGCCTGCTCGGCCTCGATATTGGCCGGCGGCTGCGGCGCGCGGTCGAGATCGGCCTCGCGCTGCGCCGGGAACAGGGTGGTTTCCATGACCGGACGAGGTTAGCACCGCGCCGGGCCGCCCCCCTGCCCTATTCGATCCCCAGCCTGTGGAACGCGGGGATGAGCGTCGGCCGCCCCGGTGACACGCGGCGTTCTGCAAGGTGCTGGCCCAATCGCCGGCGCCCGCTATGATCGCGTATTCCATCCCCTGAAGGAGGCGCCCGATGGCGAACGTACCCGGTGTCGTAACCGACCCCAGCCGCATCAAGGGCGGGGTTATCGCGCTGCCGAGCGGCGGGTCGCAGATCGCCGCCTATGTTGCGCGGCCGGCGGCGGCCGGCAGCTACCCCGGCATCGTCGTAATCCAGGAGGCGTTCGGCCTCGTCGATCACATCTGCGATCTGGCGCGGCGCTTCGCCAGTATCGGCTACAACGCGGTGGCGCCGGCGCTCTATTGGCGGCGCGGCGCGCCGAAGGACCCTGAAATCATCGAACAGGTGTTCCCGGTCATGTTCGGCCTGCCCGACAACGAGGCGGTGCAGGACCTCAACGCCGCCGCCGACTACCTGAACGCGATGCCCGGCGCCACCGGCAAGGTGGGCGCGATCGGCTTCTGCTCGGGCGGACGCCACACGCTCCTCTTCGCGTGCAGCAGCAGTAAGGTCAACGCGGCGATCGACTGCTGGGGCGGCTTTATCGACCGCGCCACCCCGGACGCCCAGACCACCGCGGCGCGGCCGAAGCCGCCCCTCGACATGGTCGGGCAATTGCATTGCCCGCTGTTTGGCGTGTTCGGCGTCGAGGACCAGAACCCGTCGGTGGCGATCGAGGCCGAATTGAAGAAGCGCGCCCAGGCGGCCGGCAAGGATGTCACGACCAAAATCTACCAGGGCGCCGGCCACGCTTTTCTCGCCGATTACCGGCCGAGCTACCGCGAGGGCCCGGCGCACGAACTCTGGGGCGACGTGCAGTCGTTCTTCGGCCGCCATCTGAAGTAGCCGCAGGGCGCATCGCCCTGCCCCTCCCGCGGGCGTAGCGGGCGGGGCGGCGCCCAATCCCGTCCTGCCGCAGGAGTCCCTTGATGCGTTCGCTGCTGTTCGTGCCCGCCGATAGCGAGAGAAAGCTGGCGCGCGGCCTCGAATCCGGGGCGGACGCGCTGATCCTCGACCTCGAAGATTCGGTGGCGGCCGCCAACCGGCCGGTGGCAAGGCGGCAGGCGCGCGAGTTTCTTGCCGCGCACGGTCCCGAGCGCATCCGCCGCTACGTGCGCATCAACCCGCTCGCCAGCGGCCTCGCGCTCGACGACCTCGCCGCCACCGTCGCCGGCCGGCCGGACGGCATCCTGCTGCCGAAATGCCGGCCGGACGACGTGCGCACGCTCGACCATTACCTGTCGGCGTTCGAGACGGCCGCCGCGGCGGCGCCGGGCGCCATCCGCATCGTCGCGATCGCCACCGAGACGCCGGCGGCGGTGTTCGAGCTCGGCGGCTATGCCGGAGTATCGTCACGGCTCGAGGCGATCACCTGGGGAGCAGAAGATTTGTCGGCCTGCCTCGGCGGCAATAACCGCACCCTCGCCGGTGACTATGACGGCCCCTACAAGCTGGCGCGCTCGCTGTGCCTGCTCGCGGCGGCGGCCGCCGAAATCGTCCCGATCGACACGATCTACACGGATTTCAAGGACAATACCGGGCTGGAGGCGGAATGCGCGGCGGCGCGGCGCTCCGGCTTCGCCGCCAAGATGGCGATCCACCCGGCCCAGCTCGCCGCGATCAATGCGGCCTTCTCGGTCGGCACCGCCGAGCGGCAATGGGCCGAGCGGGTTGTCGCCGCCTTCGCCGCCAACCCCGATGCCGGCACCCTGGCGCTCGACGGCAAGATGATCGACCGCCCCCACCTCGTCCTCGCCCGCCGCCTGCTGGATCGCATGACGGCGACCACCCCGACCGGCTGAAAAGACCCGCATGCCTGCCAGATGAACCCGTTGATAGAACCGATTCCCGGAACGTCATACCAATGGGTTGCGGGGATGTTATCGGTACTTTCGCCGTAAAATGACGCATGAGGAGCAACCGAATGTCCGGGCATGGCAGCGGCAACGGCCGGGAGGCACTGCTGAGCGATCGTGCCCTGTGGCACCGCAGCCGGGCAACGGTCGCACCGGACGATGAAGCGACGTTGTTCCTTGACCTTGCCGGCTTTGTCGAGAACCGCCTCGATCCCGAGGATCAGGCGCGGATCGCCGAAATCCTCGCCGGCGATCCGGATTTGGCCAACGATGTCGCGGCGACGCGCGAGCTGACGGCAACGCCCGTTACAGAGGCGGCACCCGAGGCCATCGTCGCGCGCGCTGTCGCGCTGGTCGGCGATGACGGGCGCAGCGGCGTTGTCGTCCACCTGGCCGAGCGTCGCCGTGCCGACCGGTTGCACGGGCTTGCGCGATGGGCGAGCCTTGCCGCGGCGGTCGCCGTCGCCGGCTGGCTCGGGTTCACGCTCGGCGTCGATACCTCGCAATCGTTCACCCCGCCGCGGGCGCAAATTACCGCGCCGGCCGCCGAGGACGGCGTGCTTCACGAGTTGCTCGATCCATCGGCCGGCTTCCTGCGCGATCTGACCGGAGGCACCCAGGCGTGATCATGGCGACGGTCGACCGCTTTGCGCCGGCGCACTGGCCGCGGCGGCGATTGCTGGTGGGCGTGTTGGCGGTGTCGCTGGTGCTGAACCTGTTTTTCATCGCCGGCGCGGTATGGACCCGATTCGCCACGCCGGCTGCGCCGCCGAGCTACGAGCAGCGTTTCGAGAGCATCGCGGCGCAACTCGATCTGACACCGGACCAGCGCAGCGGGTTCAATCGCTATATCGCGGCGATGCAGGCGCGCGGCACAAAGATGCGGCAGGAGATCGCGCCGCTGATCGCCGGCGCCTGGAACGAAATGGCCGAGCCGCAGGCCGATGCTGGCCGGATCATGCGGCGGTTCGATGACGCCTCGGAGAAGTGGCGCGCCTTCCAGCACGAATCGACCACCGAGACCCTCGATTTTCTGGCGCTGCTGTCGCCGGCGCAACGCAAACAATTCATCACCCTGGTCCGCCACCGGCACCCCGGCTCGCTGCACCACCGCTCGCATCCGAACTGAGCCTTCGGCAGCACGCCCCGGCCGGGAGCGCTCGGGAGGTCGCGAGGAGCGCCGCCGCCTCGTCGATGACCGCCTCTGGCGCTAGGTCGTTCAGATCGGCCACAGCGAGCACCCGTACCAGCGGCCCGCGCGGCGCGTGGCGGGCCGGTTCGGTCTGCCCCGAGAACAATGCCAGGACCGGCGCGCCAGCCGCCGCCGCGAGATGGCACACGCCGCTGTCGTTGCCGACCGTCAGCGCGCAATGCCGCGCCAAGGCCGCGAGCGAGGCAAGATCGGTTTCTCCGACCAGGTCCAGGGCACCCGGGCAGGCGGCGACGATCTCCCGGCCGAGCGCCCGCTCGTGCGGAGCGCCGACCACGACCGGCCGCATGCCCTGCGCCACCAGCGCCTGTGCGAGCCGGGCGAAATGGCGCGCCGGCCAGCGTTTTGCCGGGTGGCGCGGCGATGATCCCGGCACCAGCAGCGCAAAGACGGCACCGCCGATCCGCTCCGGCAATTCCCGCTCGATCGGCGGCAGGCATGGCGCCGGGGTTGGATAAATCCCGGCCATCAGCAACTGCTCGGCCTGCTTGTCCTGCGTATGCTGGCCGTCACGGCCGGGATTGGCGTGCGGGTGCGAGCAGAACCGCGCGATGCCCGACCACTCCGGCCGGCGCGGCCAAAGCAACCACGAATAGGCCGACGATCGCTGCGAGGTCTGCAAATCGTAGACCCGGTCGTAGCGGCCATGGCACAACAACCGGCGCAGCGTGAGCCAGCCGCCGATCGCGAGGAGCGCCGGCCGCTCGTCGATCAGCACCTCGTCGAAGAGGCCGAGTAAGCCGGCGAAGGCGGCGAACGGCCGGGTCGTCAGCAACGCGACATGGTCCCGCCGGTGATGCTGGCGGATCGCCGCAAACGGCCCAAGCGACTGGACGAAATCGCCGAACGCGCTGAGCCGGATGACGAGGATGCGGCGCGGGCCGGACGGCGGCTCTTCAAAGGCAGCGAACACCACGGCATGTACCGCGGCATCGCAATTCCCGACAGCGGCGGCGAGGCGCTCGGCGGCGGTGCCGGTCAGGCGGCCGGGCTGGCACATCAAGGCGTAGCGGCGGTCGCGCCGCCACCGCCTCGCGTTCCAGGCGAAGAAATGATGAAGCGGCGTTCCCTCCGGAAAGTCGCGCGGGGTAAGGGTCACGTCAGCTTCCCGCGACGAGCCGCAGCAGCGCCGCTTCGAGCCGCCGCGACTGAGTAAGCGCGTCAAACCGTTCGGCCGCCGAATGATAGGCGGCGACGCCTAGCGCACGGCGCCATTCCGGCTGAGCGGCAAGCCTGGCGAGCGCGTCGGCGAGGGCACGCGGATCGCCTTCGGGAACGAGCAAACCGGTGCGGCCGTCCTCGACCGCCTCGGCGATGCCGGCGTGCCGGGTGGCGACAACCGGAACCCCCTCCGCCATCGCCTCGAGGATGACGCTCGGCAGCCCTTCCGAATCGCCGTCCGCCGCCGTCTCGCTCGGCACGCACACGGCCAGCGCGCCGCGCATCCGGCGGCGCACCTCCGGGTTCGGCAGCCAGCCGGCAAACGACACCTGCTGAAGCCCCCTCGCCTGCTCGCGCAGCTTGCCCTCGAGCGGCCCGGCGCCGATCAGCACCAGGCCGATGCGCCGGCCGCGAGCCTCGACAAGGCGCATTGCGTCGATCAGGCGCGATACGCCCTTTTTCGCGACGAAGCGGCCGGCGAACAGGACATAGGGTTCGGCCTCGGGCGACGGAGTTTCCGGCGGCAGACCGGGCTCGACCCCCTGGCGGATCACCGCGAGCTTCTCAGCCGGAAAGCCGCGCGCCAGCAACCGGTCGCGGACAAAATCGGAGACGCAGACAAAGAGGGCTGCCTCGCGCTGCAAGGCGGCGAGCCGGCGGGCATAAACCGGCGGGATCAGCCGCCGGCGATAATGCGTCTCCTTGCTCGCATCGGCGCCATGGAACGTCACCGCCAGCGGCACCCCGAGCGTCCGCGCGATCGGCAAAGCGAACGCGCCGCCGCGCCCGAAATGCGCGTGCACGAGGCGCGGGCGCAATCCGCGCAGATCGGGCGCGGACGGCAGGATGCCGCAATGCCGGAACAGCGCCCGCTCGATCGCGCCGACAGGTCCGGCATGCCCGAGCCGCAATTTATCGCCAGCGAGGTCCGCGGCGCCGGGCTCGATATGACATCCGACCCAAACCGGCGCCAGCCGCTCGAAGCCCGTATAAAACCGGTTGAGGAAACCGATCTCGGATTGCGGCGCCAGCCGATGACGATAGACGAGGACGGTTTTGTCAGCCGCGATCATTCGATGAGCGCCTCGAAGCGAGCGGCGACCGCGTCCCAGGAGAGGCCGCGCTGGTGTTCCAGCGCGCCAAGATGCCAGCGCCGCCACAGATCGTCATCGCGCAGCGCCGCAATCGCCGCCTCGGCGAACTCGCCGTCGCTGACGGCGACCCGCCCGCTGACGCCATCCACCACCCGCTCGCCAAGGCTGCCGAGCGGCTGCACCACCGCCGGCACGCCCATCGCCTGCGCCTCGGCGACGGCGAGGCAGAACGTCTCTCCTGGATCGCCGCGATAGAGCATCACTCGCGCCGCCGCCAGCGCATCGGGCAAAGCCGCGCGGCCGAGCGGCGGGTAAACGCGGACCCCTGTTTCAGGCATTGCTGCGGCGCGCGCCAGCACCGCCGATATCGGCCCCGACAGCTTTGCCGCGCCCCCGCCATAGACGGCCGGCCCGCCATAGACGTGCAATTCGGCTTCCGGCACTGCCGGGCGGATGCGCGTCCGCCATAGGTAGAGCAGCCAATCGAGTCCGCGCAGCGGGTTCGACGTAAAGATCGCGCAGGGCGGCGGCGGAACCCGTTCGCCGGCCCGCTGGAAGGGATCGAGAATACCGTAGGGAACGATTTCGACCCCGCCATGCGGAAGCCATTTCGGCACCGTGCCGGCGTGATAGGCGCCGCTGACCACCAGGGCCGGGCGCCAGCGCGCCAGCGGCCACAGCACCCTCGGCTTTTGCAGGTAGCGGGCGGGGTTGTGTAACCATAACAGCCGCCGCGCCGCCCGTCGCATGAGCCCGATCAGCCGGTGCCCGCGATTGGCAATATAGAGGTCGCAGCTGTCGGGGAAGCCGTCGGCGAGCGGCGCCCACGCGACGCCTTGGTGTGTCAGGCGTCGCTCGCAGCGGCTGCGCGCCGCAACCCGATGACCGCGCGCCGCCAGCGCCTCGGCGAGCGCGGCAAACGCCGTCTCGGCCCCGCCGAGCGGCCCCGCCGCGGCGCTCAGCCCATCGAAGGCGATCCCATCATCGGCCATCACGATCCGTGCCATCACTCGGGTTCCAGGCGAGCCTTCAGATATGACAGGATCGGGTAGAGCGCCGCGCACAGCGCGATCAGAAATCCCCAGGCGCCCTCTCGGTATCCGCGCCGCGCGACATAACATTTCCAGAAGCGAGACGGCATGCGGCGCAGATTGCGCGCGAACGAGCCGATATCTCCGCTGTCGCGCAAATCCTGCGCCCGCAAGGTGGTGTAGCGGTCGAGCCGGCACAGCATGTCGGAGATGTTGCGATCGACATGGTGCATGAGGCGCGCTTCGAGCGTCGGACCCTGCACCCCGGATAACGCGACGGCCGGGTGAACGCGGCCCTCTCCCCATCGCTTTGCGTTGCGGCGAAACAAACCGGCATAGGCCGAGCGGCCGAAGGAGGCGCCCCAGCCCCAGCGCACGAGCCGCTCGCCGACGTAATTATCGACCGGGATCAGGTGCCAGTCGGCGGCCGAGGCCGCGGTGACGGCGCGGATTTCGCGAGCCAGCTCCGGGCCGACCCGCTCGTCGGCGTCGATTTCGAGAACCCAGATGCCGCGGCAGGCGGCAATCCCGGCGTTGCGGCGCGGGCCCTCGCGCTCCCAGCCGCCCTCGACGATGCGCCGGGTGAACCGGCCGGCAATGGCGGCCGAACCGTCTTCGCAACGATCGAGCACGACCACGATCTCATCCGCGAAAGCGAGGGAAGCGAGGCAATCGGCAAGCTGCGCCGCCTCGTTGCGCGCCACCACCAGCGCCGAGAGGAGCGGCGGCGCGGTTTCCGTGACTTCCACGGCGGGCACGGCCGGCTCGGCGAGCCTGCTCATGCCGCCGCCGCCCGTTGCAGCAACCGGGAGGCGGCCGCCTCGGCTTTTTCGACTGACAGGCTCCCCATCAGGGTTCCGGTGGTACGATGGTCGAAGCGAGGCCCGAGCAATGCCTGGCGCGGCACATCGGTCTGAACGACGGCGGTGCGCCGCCCCCATGGCGCGTATTGTTCGGCCGGGCTTGGCCCGAAGAGGCCGAGGGTCGGCGCGCCGGCGGCAGCGGCGAGGTGCATAAGGCCGGTATCATTGCCGACGAACAGCGACGATCGCCGCAACACCGCCGCCGCGGTCAACAAATCGGTGCGGCCGACCAGATCGACGAGGCGGCCGGGCGGGATCGCGGCCAGGACCGGCGCCGCCTGCGCCCGCTCATGCGCCGCCGCCATAACGGCAACCCGTGCCCCGGCGAGAGGCCCACCCGGTCCGGTGAGCCGGCCGGCCAGCGCCGCGAAGCGTTCGGCCAGCCACTCCTTGCCGCGCCAGTTGGCGGCCGGACCGATCGCCAGGACCGGCGGCCCCGACGGCAGCAGCCTTTCGGCTTCCGCATTATGAAGCGGCGCGATCCATAATTTCGGCGCCGGCGGCGGGTCGAGCGCGAACAGACGCGCGAGTTGTTGGACCCGGTGCTCCCGCGGGTCGCCCTTGCCGATCACCCGCCGCTCGCCGGCGCGCAGCAGCCAGACCAGGGCCGACCCGCGCAGATCGACCGCGATATCCCACCGGGCACGCATCACCTGCCGGTAAAGATCGAGCCAATGCGTCGCCATCCTGCGCTTCCGAACGACAATGAGCCGCTCGAGGCCCGGCGCCGCCTCAAACAGCGGTGCGGCGGCCGGGCCGGCGGCGATCGTCAGGCGGGCGCCGGGGTGGCGCGCGACGAGGTGCGACAACAGCCCCGTCGACAGCACGGCGTCGCCGACCCGCGTCGCGGTGACGAACAGGATGCGCATGGTCCCCCGTGAAAGGTGGCCGGCATCATCGCATCTGCCGGCTTGCGGCGGAAGCGGACGCAACCCATCATCCTGCCATGGAAGAATTCGCGGTACGGCCCGATATCGAGGACCCGCGTCTGACCCGCCGGGTCGCCGGCATCGACCAGGAAGGCCAGGCGATCGAGACCGCGGTCGTCACCGAGCGGCCACTGACCCTTTTCCTGAATGGCCGCGAGATCGTCACGATGATGACGATCGGCGACCACCCGGACTATCTCGCGGTCGGCTATCTGTTGAACCAGAACATGCTCGGCCCCGACGACCGTATCATCGGGGTCGAGTACGACGACGAGATCGAGACGGTTGTCGTCCGCACCGACCGCGAAACCGATTTCGAGGACAAGCTCAAGAAAAAGACGCTGACCTCCGGTTGCGCCCAGGGCACCGTGTTCGGCGATCTGATGGAGAAGTTCGAGGAGGTTCGGCTCGACCCCGCCGCCGTATTGCACACCTCGTGGCTTTACGCGCTAACCCGCAAGATCAACACCGCGCCGAGCCTCTACCTCGCCGCCGGCGCGATCCATGGCTGCGTCTTGTGCGAGGAGGATCGGCCGCTCCTCTACATGGAGGATGTCGGCCGCCACAACGCCGTCGACAAGATCGCCGGCTATATGCACCTCAACCACGTCTCGCCGGGCGGAAAAATCTTTTACACGACCGGCCGGCTGACCTCGGAGATGGTCATCAAGACCGTGCAGATGGGCATTCCGATCCTGGTTTCGCGCTCGGGGTTCACCGCTTGGGGGGTCGAGCTGGCGCGGCAGGCCGGGCTGACCCTGATCGGGCGCGCCAAGGGGCGCCGGTTTGTCGCGCTGTCGGGCGAAGGGCGCATCGTCTTCGACGCCGACCCGCGCGCCATCGCCGACGAGCCGGCGCGCCTTGCCCGCAAGGCGGGCCGAGCTGAGGATGACGCGGCGTGAATATCGTCGGGCTGCTGCTCGCCGGCGGCCAGTCGCGGCGCATGGGCGGCGGCGACAAATGCCTGCGCCCGCTCGCCGGCCGGCCGCTGCTCGATCACGTCATCGAGCGCCTTAAGCCGCAGGTCGCCGCGCTGGTGCTGAATGCTAACGGTGACCCGGCGCGGTTTGCGGGGTTCGGCCTGCCGGTCGTAGCCGACAGCCTGCCCGATTTCGCCGGGCCGCTCGCCGGCATTCTCGCCGGCCTCGATTGGGCCGCCGCCAACCGGCCGGATTGCCCGATGATCGTCAGCGCCGCCACAGACGCGCCCTTTCTGCCGCATGATCTGGTCGCCCGGCTCGTCGACGGGATGCGGGCGGCCGGCGCCGATCTCGCCTGCGCCGCCTCGCACGGAAGGGCGCATCCGGTGATCGGCCTGTGGCCGGTCCGACTGCGCGATGAGCTGCGGCGGGCGCTGGTCGTGGAAGACATCCGCAAGGTCGATGCGTGGACCGGGCGGTACCGGCTCGCCACCGTCGAATTCCCGGCCGAGCCGCTGGACCCCTTCTTCAACGCCAACCGCCCCGACGACCTCGACCGCGCCGCCGCGCTGCTCGCTGCCGCCGGCTAGCGCCGCGCCCGGAAAAAACGGCGCAGCAGCGCGCCGGCGGCGCGTTCGGCGATGCCGCCGTACACCTCCGGACGGTGCTGGCAGGTCGGCTGGTCGAAGATTCGCGGCCCGTGCTCGACCCCGCCGCCCTTCCGGTCGTAGGCGCCGAAATAAAGGCGGCGGATACGCGCGAGGCCGATCGCCGCGGCGCACATCGGGCACGGCTCCAGCGTCACGTAAAGATCGCAGCCGGCGAGCCGCGCCGTCCCCAGCCGCGCCGCGCCGGCGCGCAGCACCAGCATCTCGGCATGCGCGGTCGGGTCGCGGTCGCGCTCGACCCGGTTGCCGGCGGCGGCGACGGTCGCGCCCGACGGCTCGATGAGGACCGCGCCGACCGGCACGTCGCCCGCCGCGGCGGCTTCGGCTGCGGCGGCGAGAGCCTGCTCCATATAGCCGGCCGACGGCGATTGCCGAGCGGCGGGCGGCGGCCCATGTTCGTCAGCGTGCATCGCCCTTATCCGCGCCAGACCAAAGCCTAATGATAACGCCGACCGCCGACCCGCCGCAGCGCATTGCCAAGGTCCTGGCGCGAGCCGGGCTGTGCTCGCGGCGCGACGCCGAACGCTGGATCGCCGAGGGGCGGGTCGCGGTCGATGGCGCGGTGCTGACCAGTCCGGCGGTCGCCGTGGCGGCCGACGCGGACGTGCGGGTGGACGGCAAGCCGCTGCCGCAGCCGGAGCGGGCGCGGCTCTGGCGCTACCACAAGCCGGTCGGCCTCGTCACCACGCATCGCGACGAGAAGGGCCGGCCGACCGTATTCGGCGCGCTTCCGGCCGGGCTGCCGCGGCTCATTTCGATCGGCCGGCTCGACCTCAATTCCGAGGGGTTGCTGCTTTTGACCAATGACGGCGCCCTCGCCCGCCGCCTCGAACTGCCGGCAACCGGCTGGATCAGGCGCTACCGGGTCCGGGTGCATGGGACGGTCGATCCGGCCAGCCTCGAGGCGCTCGCCCGCGGCGTCACGGTGGACGGCGTCGCCTACGGCCCGATCCGCGCCCACCTCGACCGCCAGCAGGGGTCCAACGCCTGGATCACGCTTTCCTTGCAGGAGGGAAAGAACCGCGAGGTGCGGCGGGCCATGGGACATCTCGGGCTGCCGGTTACCCGCCTGATCCGGCTCGCCTACGGCCCCTTCCAGCTCGGTCACCTGGCGCGTGGCGCGATCGACGAGGTGCCGCCCAAGGTATTGCGCGAACAACTCGGCGCCCCCGCCGCCGGCGGCGATGCGCATCATCGGCGGTAGCCATCGTGGACGGCGGCTTCTCGCGCCGGCTGGCGAGGCGGTGCGGCCGACCGGCGAGCGGGCCCGCGAGGCCTTGTTCGACATCCTGTCGCACGGCAGCCTCGCCGCCTCCGGCCTGCCGTTCGCCGGCAAGACGGTGCTCGATGCCTTTGCCGGCACCGGCGCGTTCGGCCTCGAAGCGCTGTCGCGCGGCGCCGCCGCCGCGGTGTTCATCGACAATAGCCGGGAGGCGCTGGCCGCGCTGCGCCGCAACATCCAGGCGCTGGGCGAGGAGGACCGCACCCAGATCGTCGCCGGCGATGCGACCCGGCCGCCGCGTGCCGGCATCGCCTGCGCGCTCGCCTTCCTCGACCCACCCTACAAAAGCGGCCTCGCGGCGCCGGCCCTGACCGCCTTGGCGGCGGCCGGCTGGCTGACCCCCGACGCGTTGGCGGTGGTCGAACTTGCGGCGCGCGAAGCCTTGGCGCCGCCGGCCGGGTTCCGCCTCGTCGACGAGCGCGTCTATGGCGCGGCGCGGCTCGTCTTTCTGCGCCGCATCGCTGCCGACGGAGGAAAACGCGATGAGTGATC
>DASUKH010000075.1:0-2785 GCA_036278835.1 Allostellaceae bacterium | reverse complement strand
TGGCCGTGCGGCGCGTCGTCGTAGCCGAACACGCTTAGCGGGCGCACGACCCGCACCCCCGGCGTATCGCGCGGTACCAGGATCATCGATTGCTGCTGATGGCGCGGCGCATCGGGATCGGTCTTACCCATCAGGATGAAGATTTTGCAGCGCGGGTCCATCGCCCCCGAGGTCCACCATTTGCGGGCGTTGATCACGTAGCTCGAATTGCCCTCGCGGCGGATCGAGGCTTCGATGTTGGTGGCGTCCGACGAGGCGACGGCCGGCTCGGTCATCGCGAAGGCCGAGCGGATTTCGCCTTCGAGCAAGGGCCGCAGCCAGCGCTCCTGCTGCGCCGCCGTCGCATAACGCACCAGCGTCTCCATGTTGCCGGTGTCGGGAGCCGAGCAGTTGAACGCCTCGGGGGCGATCGGCGAGCGCCCCATGATCTCGCAGAGCGGCGCGTATTCGAGGTTGGTGAGGCCGGCGCCGTATTGGCTCTCCGGCAGAAACAGGTTCCACAACCCCTCGGCCCGCGCCTTCCGCTTCAAGTCCTCGATCACCGGCGGGACCTGCCAGCGGTCCGCGGCCTCCCCCATCTGCCGCTCGAATACCGCCTCGGCCGGATAGACCTCGTGCTCCATGAACCCGCGCAACTGCCCCTCAAGGCGTTTCACCTTGTCCGAAGGTTCGAAATCCATGCCGCTGCCCTTCGCGTCATCCCCACCGTCGGCAGAGTATCACGAGGGGCGCTCACCCGCGCGCCTTGTCGGCCTCGGCGTTGAGTTCGGCGCCGGCCAATACGATGAAGGCGCTGATGTAGAACCACATCAGCAGCGCCACGACAGTGCCGAGCGAGCCGTACATCTCGTTGTAGGTGCCGAAATTGACGACGTAATAGGAAAACCCGGCCGATCCGCCGAGCCACAAAAGCGCGGCGGCGATCGTGCCGGGCGCCAGCCAGTGCCAGCGTGCGATCTCGCGCGACGGGGCGAAGCGATAGACCAGCGCCAGCGCCACATAAACGAGAGCTGCCAGGATCGGCCAGCGGATCAGAGCGATCAGCTTGCGCCAAGTCTGCGGGAACGGAAGCCAGGCAATCGCCGCCGGCACGACCGCGATCAGGAACAGGCTTATGAGGGCGAACGCGCCGACACCGATGGTCAACGCGAAGGCCTGCGCGTAGAAGGTGAGAAGACTGCGCGACTCGCGCTCGTTGTAGGCGGCGGTCAATGCCGACATCAGTGTGCTGACCCCGCTGGTGGCGCTCCAGAAGGTGAACAGCAGGCTGACCGCGAGGCCGATCCCGAGCCCCGCCTGCGGTGCGGCGATCAGCGTGCGCAACTGCGTCGTCAGCAGCTCCATCGCGGTCGGCGGCAACAGGCCGTGCAGTGCGACAAGCTGTCGCTCGATGGCGCGCGGATCGGCCACCAGCCCGAACGCCGAGATCGCGGTGGACATCGCCGGGAAGACCGACAGGAACGAGAAGAAGGCGACCCCGGCCGCCATCACGACTACAAAGTCGCGGCCGATCTCGGTCCACGTATTGCTGAGTATGCGTTTCCAGCCGCGGCGGGACGGTGCCTGCCGCTTCGCGTCGGGTTGCGACGGGGCGCCGCGCCGCACGATTTCTCCTCCCGGCCAAGCGTGTGCCACACAGCGGGATCAGGTGCCCGCCGCGGCATCCCTGCCGCCGACAACGGCGGTTCGCGTGGCGGCGTTCCGCTCCGGGAACCGCCGCGGGTTCCGCCCGTTTACGCCGCATGGAACGCACGCACGAGCAATTCGCGGCGATCGGATTTGGCGCGACGACGCCGGACCCGGATTGCTGGCATATAGAGCGGATCGGGCCTGCGGGGCCATCGGCGCCGGCGGGTGCCGGCGATCCGTCGCGCAGCCGCGCCTTGGCGCGCTGGCGGCGGAGGCTGGCGAGCCGGCCGTTGCCCTCCGGCTATCGCATCTCCCGCATCTGATCGGGCACCAGCCCGCGACGGCGCAGGCCGGCGAGCACCGCCGTGAAATGCGCCGCCGCTGAGCGTTCCAGCCCTTCGAGCCAGTTCTGATCGAGAAACGAGGCAAGCGCCGGCTGGCCGAGCGCCGCCTCCCACAGGATTCCAAGCAGCGAGGCGGCGGCTTCATCGGCGTCGCGCTCCATTAACGACACGACGGCGGCCCGCTCGGCGGCGGCGCGATCGGTCGTATCCGGACCAGGGCCGAGGCCAAAATCGATGAGGCCGCGCCGCTCCGGCGGCGCCAGCACGAAATGCGCCGCCTCGTGCAGGATCACATAGGCCTCGGTATCGACCGACAAGGCGGCGCCATCCCAGTTAAACGGAGAGTGGGTGCCCGGCGGATGCAATTCCATCCCGCAGCACCGTGCCAGCGCGATCGCCTCCTGACGGTGCCGTTCGGCCGTGTCGCCCGCAGCGCGCTCGGCGGCGGTGGCGCAGATGCGTGCGAAGGCGGCCCGCGCCGCCGGGTCCTCGAGCGGCGCGGCAAAGCCGGCGAGCGCGGCGTCGAGCCGCTCGGGTGGGATCGGGGTCAGGATCAAGCAGGCACCACGCTACGAGGGCTTTGCAAAGATAGGCAACGGGAGTGCAATTCGCAGGCGCGCCGGCTACGCTGTTGCGGCAAGAGGTAATGACGAGCGGCTGCGGGAGGGAAAGATGCGCTTTCGCGACAAGGTGGCGCTGATCACCGCGGCGGCGAGCGGCATCGGTCGCGCCACCGCCGACATCATGGCGCGCGAGGGGGCGCTGGTCGTCGCCGTCGACAACCACGAGGAGCGGCTCGACCGCACCGTCGC
>DASUKH010000074.1:0-19640 GCA_036278835.1 Allostellaceae bacterium | reverse complement strand
CACTCCGCGGTCGGCATCGTCATCGATCGCGAACTGGATTTCGTCCAGTTCCTCCTCGACCTTGTCGATGACCTCGCCGGCATCCGGCCAATCGAAACCGATGCGGGCGGCGCGGCGCGAGATTTTGGCGGCGCGCAACAGAGCGGGGAGGGCGAGCGCCACCCCGTCGAGGACGCTCTCGCCATCGCCCTTGGCGGCGCGCTCCGCTGCCTTGTGCGCCTCCCAGGCCTCGTTCTGGGCTGCGGTTGAGGCGATCTCTGCATCCCCAAACACATGCGGGTGGCGGCGCACCATCTTATCGGCGATCGCCGTCGCAACATCGTCAAAGGCGAAATGCCCGGCCTCCTCGGCCATGCGGGCGTGGAAGACCACCTGCAACAGCAGATCGCCGAGCTCGTCCTTGAGCGCCGTCAAGTCGCCGCGCTCGATCGCATCGGCCACTTCGTAGGCTTCCTCGATCGTGTAGGGGGCGATCGTCGCGAAATCCTGCTCCGTGTCCCACGGGCAGCCGTGTTCGGGATCACGCAATCGCGCCATGACCGCCAGCAGCCGGTCGATCGGTCGGCTTGTCATGCGATCCACACTCCGTGCCGTTTGTGCCATTCCTCGATCGACAACGGCGGATAGCCCTCATAGCGCTCGTCGTCGGGGCCGATCTGCGGCTCGACCCAATCCGCCTTGTCGCGCAGCAACAGGTGAACAGTGGCCGGCGGCTTAGGCAATCGCGTATCGATCGCAGAGGCAAACGGGTGAACCAACTCTGGCCATTGCTCGTCGCTGACCCACAAGGCCGAGCCGCAATGGCGGCAGAAATGCCGCGCCGCCGAGCCTTCCTCACCATCGATCATCGCGTGCCAGACGCGGATCGCGCGGCGCCCGTCGACCCGCAAGCTTCCGGCGATCCCCATGATGTTGATCGCGTAACCGCCGCCGCCGGCGCTCTTGCGGCAGATCGAGCAATAGCAGCGCTGGTAGGGGTAGGGCGTGTGGCTGTCGAGCGAAAACCGCACCGCGCCACAGCGGCACGAACCTTCGAGGCGCATCGGCATGGGGCTACTCCTGATGCCGTTTGTCGCATAAGATATATTATGGAAAATTATGCGGCGACGTTACACTTCCCATAGTAGATACCATTGGTGCTACGATGTGGGCTGATCCCATATGTCAAGTGTAACATCGCCAATTATGCAGCTGCTTCAACATGAACACGCGATTGTAACCGGCCTCATACCCGCGGCCGGTTTCGACGAAACCGAGCCGGCGATATAGCGCGATGTTCTCGATCATTTTCTCGTGCGTGTAGAGCCGCAATTCCGTCCGGCCGAGGCGACGCGCCTCGCTCTCGGCAAAGGCGATCAGCCGGCGCCCGATCCCTTGGCCCTGGTGCTCAGGGCGCACCGCGATATTGTCGAGCAGCAGATGATCGGGCTTCAGCAGCAGAACTATGATTCCGGCGACGCCGCCGTGCGGCTCCTCGATGAGGCTCATCGCGCCGGCGGCGGTCAACTCGCGGTAATCGTCGAGCATCGGCCCCGGCGGCTTGCCGATGCGGTCGATGTAGATGCCGTAAGCCGCGGCGACAATCGCCTCGACGGCGGTAAGGTCTTTCGGCTGGGCGGATCGGATCATCATGGGTCCGGCAGTTCGATCGACAGCCCGTCATAGCCGGGTTCTACACCGGCCGGCAATTCGGCGGCGAGTTCGCGATAGTCGAGGCTCTGGTCCATGTGGGTCAGGACGGCGCGGCGCGGGCGCACCCGCTCGATCCAGCCAAGCGTCTTCGCCAGATGGCTGTGCGTCGGGTGCGGCTCGCGGCGCAGGCAATCGACGATCCAGAGCTCGATGCCGGCGAGCGCCGCGAAGGCAGCATCGTCGAGTTCCGTGGCATCGGTCGAATAGCCGAGTGGGCCAATCCGGAACCCGAGGCTGACGACGCGCCCGTGGTCCTGGGCGAACGGCACGACCGGCAGCTCCGCCGCGATAAACGGGCCGTCAACCGGGATCGGCACCAGGGCCGGCCGGTACAGCGGCTTTCCTGGCATCGCCGGCTGCATGGCATAGCCGAAGCGCTGCTCCGCCTCGGCCAAGGCGTCAGCGGCGCCGTAGAACGGCAGCGGGTTTCCTGTCAATTGGTTGACTATTCGAAGGTCATCTATTCCATGAAGATGATCAGCATGCGCATGGGTCAAGAGGACGGCATCGATGCGGCCGGCACCGGCGTCGAGCAGTTGCTCCCGCAGATCGGGGGCGCTGTCGATCAGCAGCACCCGGCCGCGACTTTCGACCAGCAACGAGGCGCGGCGGCGGCGATTACGGCGGTCGGCGGGATCGCAGCGCCCCCAATCCGGGCCGATCGCCGGCACGCCCCACGAAGCGCCGCAGCCGAGGATTGTGACCTTCATGCCACGGCGGCGGCCGGCCGCCGGGCCTTGCCGAACAGGCGGAAAAAATTGTCGGTGGTGACCGCTGCCAGCTCGTCCAGCGCGATCCCCTTGAGCGCGGCCACGGCGGCGGCGGTCGCCGCGACAAAAGCCGGCTCGTTGCGGCGCCCGCGATGCGGCACCGGCGCGAGATAGGGCGCGTCTGTCTCGACCAACAGGCGGTCGAGGGGCACGTCGCGTACGATTGAACGCAGTTCGTCGGCATTGCGGAAGGTCACGATGCCAGAGATCGAGATGTAGAAGCCGAGCGCCAGTGCCGCCTCGGCAAGGCCGCGGCCGCTGCTGAAGCAGTGCAGTACCCCCGTCCCTGCCCGCTCCCGGGTCAAAATCCGGGCGATCTCGTCGTCGGCCGCGCGGGCATGCACGATCAGCGGCAGCCCGCTCTGCCGCGCTGCCGCGATATGGGCGCGGAAAACGCTCTCCTGAATCGCGCGCGGGCTGTGATCGTAATGAAAATCGAGGCCGGTCTCGCCGATGCCGACGACAAGCGGATGCGCGGCGAGGGCAACCAGCGCGTCCGCAGTTACCGTCGCATGATCGGCCGCCTCGTGCGGGTGTGCGCCGACCGAGCACCAGATGTCCGGGTCGGATTCGGCGATCGCCCGCACATCCGGAAAATGGTCGAGCCGGGTCGAGATCGTCAGCATCGTCGCCACCCCGGCGGCGCGGGCGCGCGCGATGACCGCTTCGCGCTCGACGGCGAAATCCGGGAAATCGAGATGGCAGTGGCTGTCGACCAGCATCGCCCGTCAGCCGTCGGACGCCGCTTCCGGCTCGATATAGCGCGGGAAGATGCCGTGCGGCGCCGGCAGCGCGCGGCTTGGCGGCAGCGGCGTCGCGAGGTCGGCGAACCGTCGCGCCTGTTCCGGCACCCCAAGCTGATCGAGCAACGAAGCGGCGGCATCGGGGACGAACGGCTGCACCAGGATCGCGAGATGGCGCAACGTTTCGGCGAGCGTGTAGAGCACCGTCGCCATGCGCGTCGAGTCGGTGCGCCGTAACGCCCACGGCGCCTGCTCATCGACATAGCGGTTGGCCTCGCCGACGACCCGCCAGATCGCTTCGAGCGCGAGATGGAACGCCTGCTCCTCGATCAGCGGCCGCACCCGACCGAGGAGGCCGCGCGCCTCGCCGAGCAGCCGCTCATCGGCTTCGGCAAATTCCCCCGGCTCCGGCACCGCCGCACCGCAATTGCGATTGATCATCGCCAGCACGCGCTGCGCCAGATTGCCGAAATCGTTGGCAAGATCGCCGTTGAGCCGGCCGACGACCGCGCGGTGCGAGAAATCGCCGTCGCTGCCGAACGGCAACTCGCGCATCATGAAATAGCGCAGCGGGTCGCGCCCGTAGCGCTCGACCAACTCGCGCGGCGGGATGAAATTGCCGAGCGATTTCGACATCTTCTGCCCCTCGACGGTCCACCAGCCGTGGGCAAACACGCGGCGCGGCGGCTCGAGGCCGGCCGCCATCAGGAAGGCGTGCCAATAGACCGTGTGGAACCGCAGGATATCCTTTCCCACCATGTGAAGATCGGCCGGCCAGAACGTTGAAAATTCATCGCTCTTGGTGTCGGGGTACCCGATCGCGGTGATGTAGTTGGCGAGCGCGTCGAGCCAGACATAAATGACGTGGCGGGGGTCGTCCGGCACCGGGATTCCCCAAGTGAAACTGGTGCGCGAGATCGACAGGTCGTTGAGGCCGCCCTTGACGAAGCTGATCACCTCGTTGCGGCGGCTGCGCGGCGCGATGCTGTCGGGGTTCGCCTCGTAAAATGCCAGCAGCCGCTCCTGCCACGCCGACAGCCGAAAGAAATAATTCTCCTCCTCGAGCCATTCGACGTCGGCGCCCGTCGGGGCGGTCTTTGTGCCATTGGGGCCGTCGACCAGTTCGCTCTGGTCGTAGAAGGCCTCGTCGCGCACCGAGTACCAGCCAGCGAAGCGGCCGAGATAGATTTCGCCGCGCCGCTCCAACTCCCGCCACAGCGCCTCGACCCCCTGGATATGGCGCGGCTCTGTGGTGCGGATGAAATCGTCGTGGCCAATGTTGAGAAGATCGGCCATGCCGCGGAACGCGGCGGAAATCTCGTCGGCGAATTGCTGCGGCGTCTGGCCGCGCGCGGCGGCCGAGCGCTCAACCTTTTGGCCGTGCTCGTCGGTGCCGGTCAGGAATTTGACCCGGCGCCCGTCGAGCCGCATGAAGCGCGCCACCACATCGCAGGCGACGGTCGTGTAGGCGTGCCCGAGATGCGGCAGGTCGTTGACGTAGTAAATCGGGGTGGTCAGGAAATACGGCCGGTCGGCGCTCATCGTGCTCTCCACGGCGCAGATATGGGGCCGGACCCGGCACCAATCCAGCAAACGGCCCAGGCGCAAGTGGCGGGGCCGGAGCTTCTACCCCGAAGCAGCCTCGATCGCAAACAGCGCGCCGAGGACAGCCTGCTTGCGGTCGAGGTTAAGAGCATCCGCGCGAGCGAAGCCGCGCTCGATGTCGCCGCGCAATTCCGCCCATCGCGCCGCCGGGACGCCGACCCCGCGCCGGCGCAGTACCGCCGCCTCGCGCCGGTCGCCCAGCGCGGCCGGGCCGCCGCGCGCCGCCGCCGCCGCCAGCCGGGCCAGCAACTGCCCGAGCAGCTGCTCGACCGCGCGATAGGCCGGCTCGGCATCGACGCGGGCGAGCCGGTCGGCAAATCCGTGCAACGCCGCCGGATTGCCGTCTCCTGCCTGCGACAGCAGCCCGAGCAGCGCCTCGTACTGCTCGACCCCGCCCCCTTCGGCCAGATCGAGCGCCCGGCCGATGCTGCCGTCAGCCAGATCGGTCAATGAAGCGACGCTGCTTTCCGGCAGATCGGGGCGATAGCACGCCAGCAGCCGCCGCACGATGTCGGACGACAACGGTGCAATCGGAAAACGCCGGCAGCGCGACCGAATTGTCGGCAGCAGCCGCCCCGGATTGTGCGCCACCAGCAGCAGCAGGGCACGGTTCGGCGGTTCTTCAAGAATTTTCAATAAGGCATTGGCGGCGTTGCGGTTCATCTCGTCGGCACCATCGACGATAACGACCCGCCAGCCGCCCTCGGCCGGGGTCAATCGCAGAAAGCTCGCGATCTCGCGCGTGTCGCCGACAACGATTTCGCCGCGCAGCCGGCGGCGGCGTGGATCGTAGCCCCGCTCGATCGTCAGCAAATCGGCATGGCCGCCCGACGCGACCCGGCGGAAGACGCCGCTATCCGGCGGCATCGCCAGCCCCTCGGCCGTGCCACCGCCAAACAGCCCGCCGCCCTCGCCGTTCGCCAGGACATGACGCGCGATGCGGAATGCCAGCGTCGCTTTTCCGATGCCGCGCGGCCCGTTGAGCAGCAGGGCATGCGGCAGGCGGCCCGCCCCGAACAACCGGCGCACGCTGTCCTCGGCCGCCTCATGCCCAACGAGGTCGGGGTTCTCGCGCGGCGCCGGCCACGATGGCGCCGGCGCATCGCCCTCGCCCTTCATCCCGCGAGGCCGATGCCGAAGCGTTGCGAGACTGCGGCAAGCACGGCGCGATGCACCCCGTCGCGGTCGCCGTCGGCGTCAATGACGACGCAACGCTGTGGGTCGGCCGCCGCGATGTCCTGGAAACCGCGGCGCAGGCGTTCGTGAAATTCGCGGTCGAGCCGCTCAAAACGATCGCCCGATCCCAGCCGCCGCGCCGCCCGCCGGAGGCCTTTCTCGACCGGCAGGTCTAGGATCAACGTCAGGTCCGGTCTTAAGTCATCAATCGTAAACTGTTGTAGTATCGTCAATTTAGCGAGCGGCAAGCCGCGACCATAGCCCTGGTAGGCAAGCGTCGAGTCGGCGAATCGGTCGCACACGATCCACGTCTTCTCAGCCAGGGCCGGCAGGATCGTGTGCAGGACATGGTCGCGCCGGGCGGCGTTGAGCAACAGGGCCTCGCCGATCGCATCCCAGCGCTCGTCGGCGCCGTCGAGCAGTATCTGCCGGATCGCCTCGGCCCCCGCCGAGCCGCCCGGCTCGCGGGTCTGCCGCGCGGCGATCCCGGCGCGCTGCAGCGCCTCAGTCAGCAGCGCCGCCTGCGTCGATTTGCCGGCCCCCTCCCCGCCTTCGAAGGTCACAAAGCGACCGCGCACCGCTTGCGGGGGGGCGGGCGCCGTCAGTGCAGCCTGCCCCAGATCATGTGGCCGGCAACGACCGCCATCCGCCCGAACGGACCCATGCGCGGCACATCGGCGGCGGCATAGAGCGGCGCATCGACGTCCGGCATGTTCGGCGCGCTGACCACCAGCTTGCCGATCTCCTGGCCCTTATGGATCGGAGCAGGCAGCGGCTGCGAGAATTCGGCGGTGACTTTCATATCCTTGCGCGCTTTGCGCGGCAGCGTGACCACGAGATCCTTGTCCACCGTCAGCGGCACCCTGGCAGCGGTGCCAAGCCAAACCTCGGCATTTTCGACCGTCTGCCCGGCGGCGAACAGCTTGTAATTATCGTATTCGCGAAACGCCCAGTCGGCGAGCCGCTCGCCCTCCTCGCCGCGCGCCTTCATCGACGGCAGCCCGCTCAGCACGAGGATGACGCGGCGATTGCCGCGATGGATGGAGCCGAGCAGGCTGTACCCGGATTCCTCCGTGTGCCCAGTCTTCAGCCCGTCGGCCCCCATATTCTTATAGAGCAGCGGGTTGCGGTTGCCCTGTTTTATCTTATTATAGGTGAAATCCATCTCCGAATAGTAGTGATAATACTCTGGGAAGTCCTTGATCGTCCGTAATGCCAGGGTGGCGAGATCGCGTTCGCTCATGTAGTGGTTGGGATCGGGCAGTCCGTCAACATCGGCGAAGTGACTGTGCGTCAAGCCCAGTTCCTTGGCCTTGCGGTTCATCAGATCGACAAAAGCCTCGGTGCTGCCGGCCAACCCCTCAGCCAGCACGACGCAGGCATCGTTGCCTGAATCGACCAGCACGCCCTGAATCAGCTGCTCGATCGGAATGCGCGTCCCGACCATCACAAACATTTTCGAGCCGCCGGTCCGCCATGCCTTTTCGCTGACCGGCAATTCATCGGTCAGTTTGGCTTCGCCCCTCTTCAGCTTGTCGAAGACGACATAGGCCGTCATCACCTTCGATAACGACGCGGTCGGGATCGGCTCATTGCTGCCCTTGTCGAGGAGGACCGTGCCGGTATCGGCCTCGAGGATGAAGGCATGGGTTGCCTGGGTATCGACCGGCCCGACAACCGCCATGATCGGCGCCGGCACGCGGGCCTGCGCCGCCACCGGATGGGCGCCGGCCGGGTGGTGCCGGCTGCGCGCCGCCGCCGAGGATGGGCCGGGGATGGCGGCGATCAACGCGAGGGAAAGTGCGCCCGCGCCGGCAGCTGAAGCAATCCTGCGCAATCTCATGTCCTCCCCGAATATCCCGCGCGCCTGCCCGCCCCGGCCGCGCCGCCCCTATTCACCGGCTGACCTGTTTACCGATCGACGAGGCGAGCCTCCTTGTAGCCTCGCGCGACGACCTTGCCCAGCAGCCGGTGCGCCTCCGCCTCGCCCCTCACCGGCCCGAGCCTGACCCGGTACAGGAGCGCGCCCCTGATCCTGGCCGGCAGCACCTGCGCGTGGCCGAGCGGGGCGATGCGCGCCCGTGCCCGCTCGGCATTCTTCGGCACCGCGAACGCTCCCGCCTGGATGAAAATCCCGCCCGCATGCTGCGGCAGGACCCCTTCCCTGCCCGCCGCGTGCGGCTGCGGCGGCCGACGCCGAAGGACCTCGGCGACGACGCGCGGCAAGGTATCGGCATGCGCCTCGGGGATCAGCGACGGCCAGCGATGATGGCGCGGCGCCGCGGCGGCGACCCGCTGCGGCGTGGGCCGAACGGCGCCCCGCACGACCGGCGGCGGTGCGGTCTCGATGACCGGCGGCGCGGCGGCGGCGGCCATAACGGGCAATGCCGGCTCTCGGGATGGCGGGGCCGGTTGCCGCCTCGCCGTCAAGGGCGCGGCGATTGCTTCACCGGCACGCGACGAGGGCGAGGCCGTACCGGCGAGCCGCATTGGCTGTGGTGTGGAGATCACTTCCGCCGCGCGCAGCGAAGGCGGCATTGTGCTCGCCAGCCGGGTCGCCGGCGGCGGCTGCGGCGCAGCCACCGCCACTTGCGCCGCCGGCGCGGCTTCCGCATAGGCGGTTTCGCCGAATTCGCCGCGCATCGCGGCCTGGGCGACCCGAATGCTGTCGTCCTTGTCGATCTGTATGCGCACCGGCGCCGTCCCCTGGCGCACAAAACCCAGAAGCTGCGCCGCGCGGCGCGACACGTCGATCAGCCGATCGCCGACAAACGGCCCGCGGTCATTGACGCGGAGCCTCAGCTCGCGGCCGTTCTGGAGATTGGTCACGGTAACGACGCTCGGCAGCGGCAGCGTCTTATGCGCCGCCGTCAGCCCATTCATGTCATAGACCTCGCCGTCGGCGGTGGCCCGTCCGTCGAAACCCGGTCCGTACCACGAGGCGGTGCCGGTCTGGTCATAGGCGTAATCGACCTTCGGATAATACCAGACGCCGTTCACCTCGTACGGCTTGGCCGTGTAATGCGGATGCCCGGCCCAGGAATGCCCCGCGCCGCGGTTTGCCGCGATCGATGGGCCGGAAGACGAGGAGCAGCCCGCCAGCAGAAAGCCGGCCGCGACGATGACAGGCAGAGTCCGCACACCGGCGCGTATGGCCATCGCGATTTCCGCCGCTCAGCTGCGCGCGATGCTGTCGGCGATGGTGCCGACCGCGGCGGCAAAATACGTCGAGTTATTCCATTTCTTGATCGTGCGGAAATTGTGATAGGCGAGCAGCCCCGTGGCCCCGGCGCCCTCGGGCAGGATCAGCGAGGCGGCCGGCTCGCGGCCGGTGAAGCGGCCGTTGTCGAGCGGGCGCACCCCGAGGCTCGCCCATTGCGCCGTGCTCATGCTGCGGTCGAGGCCGGCATAACGCGAATCGAGGGTGGCCGGCACCGATACCAACCGGCCCCAATCCTCGTCGCCGCGCCAGCCGAGCCGCGACAGGTAATTGGCGATCGAGGCCAGCGCATCGGCGCGGTTGTCCCAGATGTCTCGCCTGCCGTCGCCGTCGAAATCGACCGCGTAATGCAGAAAGGTGGACGGCATGAACTGGCACTGGCCCATCGCGCCGGCCCACGAGCCGAGCATGCGGTCGATCGCGATGTCGCCGCGGTCGAGAATCTTCAGCGCGTCGATCAGTTCGGCGCGGAACAACGAGCCGCGGCGGCCGTCAAAGGCCAGGGTGGCAAGGGAGGATGGCACCGGGTAGGTGCCGATCGTGTGCCCGAAGCCGCTCTCGACGCCCCATAGCGCGACGATGAAGCGCGGTTGCACCCCGTAGCGCTGCTGCACCCGGGAGAGCAGCGGCCAGTTGTCGACCAGATGGCGCCGCGCATCGACGAGCCGCTTGTCGGTCACGACCTTGGCCATGTATTCGGCAAAGGTCATGCGGTGCTCGGGCTGCTTGTGGTCGAGCTCGACGACGTGCGGCAAATACGCGATCGACTTGAAAGCGATATCGACCGTTCCCGAGCGAATGCCCTTGGCCAGCGCCTGGCGCCGCACCGTGTCGAGAAACGAATTGAAATCGCTTTCCGCCGCTGCCGCCTTCCCGCCCCCCAGCGGGACCGCGAGCAGTGCCGCCGCACCGAGCAAGGCCCGGCGGCTTATGCGGAAAGGCGCCATCCTCATGCCCCCGCCGCTACTGTACCCCCGCCGCCTTGTGCCACAAACCCGCCGATGCCGCAACGCCCGCGCTCCGACTGATCAATCGTCGGCGGCGGCGGTCGCGGCGGCGGGTGCGGCCACGGCCGGCGGCGCGCGCCGCCCCTCGCGCAGCAGCAAGAGCAGCGGCAGCGACAGCAGCGCCACCAGCATCATCATCTTGAAATCGTCGATATAGCCGACCATCGCCGCCTGCCGCGTCACCTCGGCGTTGAGCGCGGCGATGCCGCTTGGGCTGGTCAGACTGTAGGGCGCCGCGAGATAGGATTGCAGCAGCGGGTTGTCCGGCCGCAGCGGCTCTACCAAGCGGGAATGCACGACCTGGGTATTTTCGGCCAGGGTCGAGACCAGGATGCTGATGCCGATGCTGCCGCCGAGATTGCGCAGCAGGCTGCGGATCGCGGTGCCCTGGGTCAGGATATGGCGCGGCAGGGCGGACAGCGCCACGAGGTTGAGCGGCACGAAGGTGCAGCCAAGGCCGAACCCCTGAAGAACCCCCGACACGACGACCGGGGCGATTCCCATTTGCAGCGAAAAATGGCTCATCTGCCACATCGACGCCGCGGTCAGCAGAAAACCGATCAGTATGAGCGGGCGCGCATCAACCTTGTTGATCAGCCGGCCGACGATGAACATCGCGACCATCGTGCCCAATCCGCGCGGCGCGGTGACGAGACCGGTCAGCATCGCCGGATAACTCATCAGCTGCTCGAGCATCGTTGGCAGCAGGGCCAAGGTGCCGCTCATGATCCAGCCGACGCAAAACATCATCGCAGTGCCGGCGACGAAGTTGGTGTTGGTCAACAGCTCGCGGTTCAGGAACGAGCGGTCGCTGGCCGTCGCGGTATGCACCGTAAAGAGATAAAAGCCGAGGCCGGCGACCGTCATCTCCGTCCAGATTTCGCCGGAATGAAACCAGTCCTTCAGCTCGCCGCGGTCAAGCATCAGCTGCAGCGCCGCGATCCCTACGCTCAAGGTCAGAAACCCGAAGAAATCGAAGGCTTCGCGGTGAACGTTGCGGCCGGGCCGGATGAACACCAGGATGCCGAGCGTGCACAGGATGCCGATCGGCAGGTTGATGAAGAAGACCCAGCGCCAGCTGTAATCCTGGGTCAACCAGCCGCCGAGCGCCGGCCCCATGATCGGCCCGAGGATCGTGCCCGTGCCGAACACCGCCATCGCCTGGCCGTGCCGCTCGGGCGGGTTGATGCGCAGCAGGGTCGCCTGCGACAGCGGGATCAGCCCGGCCCCCGCGAGTCCCTGCAACGCCCGGAATATCACCAGCTGCTCGAGGCTGCCGGCAATACCGCACAATGCCGAGGCGACGGTGAAGCAGCTGACCGAGGCGAGAAAGATGTACTTGATGCCGAATCGGCCGGCGAGCCAGCCGGTCAGCGGCATCATCACCGCGGCGCAGACGATGTAGGAGGTCAGCGCCCAGGCCGCCTGGTCCTGCGAGGCGGACAGGCTCCCCTGGATGTGCGGCAGGGCGACGTTGAGGATCGTGTTGTCGAGGCCCTGCATGATGTTGGCCAGCATGATCGACAGCGTGATCATGCCGCGGTTCGGCACCGGGGCGAACGGCTCCGCCGAACCTCTCACCGGGCGGGTCCGATTGTCAGGCGGCCTCTACCTGGGCGGCGGTCGGCGCATCGCCGGCCACCGTGGTGCGCCGCATGTCGCGGATTTCCTTCTCATTGAAGCGGCGCACCCGGTGCATCGTCTGGCGGTTGTCCCACATCACCAGATCGTATTGCCGCCATTTGTGGATATGGACGAATCGCGGCTGGGTCGCGTGCTCGTTGAGGTCGCGGAGCAGCGCGCGGGCTTCCGGCATCGGCCAGCCGGCGATGGTGCCCGCGTGCGACGACAGGTAGAGCGATTTGCGCCCGGTGACCGGATGGGTGCGGACGAGGCGCTGGCGCACCGGGCGGAAAGTCGCCCGCTCCTCCTCGCTTAATTCGGTGAAGCCGAGCAGGCCGCGCGAATAGATCAGCGAATGCTCGCAGACGAGACCCTCGACCAACTCCTTCGTTTCCTCATCGAGCGCGTCGTAAGCGGCGCGCATGTCGGCGAACTCGGTGTCGCCGCCCTTCGCGACGACGACCCGGCCCGACAGCAGCGAGTATTTCGCCGGGATCGCGCGGAACGAGCTGTCCGAGTGCCAGAGCTGATTGCCGAGATTGAACAGGCGCCGCCGGTCGTCGCGGGCCAGCGGCCGGTGCTTCTCGTCGAGATTGGAGACGTCGTTCATCAGCGGGTTGAGCCGCTTCTGGTGCGGCTTGGTGACGTTGCCGCCGGCCGAATTTTCGATCGCGCCGAAATTGCGCGAGAACGCGACCTGCTCCTCATCGCTGATGTTCTGGTCGTGAAAGATGAGGATGGCATAGCGGTCCATCCCGGCTTCGATCGCCGCGACCTCACCGCGGGAGAGCGGCCGGCGCAGATCGACGCCGGTCACCTCGCCGGCAAAGACCGGGTGAACCTGCCGGATCGCAATCGCCATTCGCCGGCCCTCCCTCGCCATCTCCGGCCGGCGAAAATACGAGCGTCGGATTACGGTGTCATGCGCTCGTCTTGCATCCGCGCCCTGCAAATCATGGCGCTCCGTCGGCGCGCGAGAGGCGGCGCGCTTGTCAGCGGCGGGGCCGGCCCCTACCCTCGCGCGGCAACCAATTGTCGGGAGAGGGCGATGGCACGGGTCCTGGTCATTCACGGCGCCGGCATGAACATGCGCGGCAAGGTCCAGACGGAAATCTTCGGGCCGATGACCCTGCCCGAATACAACGAACGCATTCGCGCCTACGCCGCAGAACTCGGCCTCGAAATCGAATTGTTCCACTCGAACATCGAGGGCGAGATCGTCAACAAGCTGTACGCCGCGAACGATGCCGGCATTGACGCCGCGATCTTCAATCCGGCGGCGTTCGGCTCCGGCTACCCGGCACTCACAGCCGCGCTGGCGCAGGTCCGGTTTCCGACGATCGAGGTGCACATCTCGAACCCGATCCGCCGCGGCCCGGCCTCGCAGACCGCCGCGGTCAGCCAGGGCATCGTCGCCGGGTTCGGCATCGCCGGCTACGAGCTGGCATTGCGCGGCATCCGCGATCTCTTGGCCGCGAAGAAATAAATCGGGCCGCTTCCGCCGCGCTGCGGGCTTGCCGGCGGGCGGAACGCATGGAACTCTGCAGCAAAGCACAGCAAGGGAGTAAGGCGCGATGCGCATCGTCATCGTCGGCCAGCAGGCCTTTGGCAAGGCCGTGCTCGAGGCGTTTCTGGAACGCGGCGACACGGTCGCCGGCGTGTTCGCGGCGCCCGACAAGCCCGGCGCCCGCCCCGACCCGCTGGTCGCGGCGGCGGAGGAAAAGAAGCTGCCCCTCTACCGCTTTCCGAAATACTCCGCCGCCGACGCGCAGGAGGCGCTCAAATCGCTCGATGCCGATGTCGGGGTGATGGCCTATGTGCTGCTGTTCGCCCCGCCGGAATTCTGCGCGATCCCGCGGCACGGGATGATCCAGTTCCACCCGTCGATCCTGCCATTGCATCGCGGGCCGGCGGCGATCCCTTGGGCTATCATCCGCGGCCGCAGCGAGAGCGGGCTGACGATCTTCCGCCCGACCCCCGGTCTCGACGAAGGCCCGGTCATTTTGCAAAAGCGGATCGCGATCGGCCCCGACGACACCGCCGCCTCGCTCTATTTCGACAAGATATTCCCGCTCGGGGTCGAGGCGCTGGTGCAGGCGGCCGACCTCGTCACCTCCGGGCGCGCCACCGAATGGACCCAGGACGAGAGCCAAGCCACCTATGAAGGCTGGGTGCGCGAGGCCGAATCGCGGATCAACTGGGCCAGCCACGTCGATTTCATCTACGACCTGATCCGCGGCTGCAACCCGGCGCCGGGCGCCTGCACGACCTTCGGCGAACAGAAGCTGCAACTGTTCGACGCGAAAAAGATCATGGCGCCGACCTTTGGCGCGGTGCGCGGCAAGAAGCTCGGCGAGGTTGTCTCCGCTGGCCCCGAAGGGCTGCGCATCCACGCCCAGGGCGGCTTCGTCGAGGTATCGCGCGTCCGCCTCGGCGACGGCGGCAAGGTCAAATCAACCGAAGTCGATATCCCGGTCGGAACCATTCTGGGAGGGTAGTCCGCCGAAGGACTTTCGATGCCCACTGTTTTTCGCAGCGGCAGCTTCCGATTCTTCTTCTATTCGAATGAAGGGAGTCCCCGCGAGCGGACCCATATTCATGTAGAGCGAGGCGATCACGAGGCGAAGGTCTGGGTTAATCCGGGGGTCGCAATCGCATATAATGATGGCTTCGATGCGAGGACTTTGCGCGAGTTGCTGAGCTTGGTGGAGGCCAACCGTGAGCGAATCGAAGTCGAGTGGAATAACTTCTTCCGTGGAAGCGACGAGCGTCAGGTTTGATGACGACAACATGTGGGTTGTGCTGTCGGACGGCCGCACGCTAGGCGTTCCGCTCGCTTGGTTTCCCCGTCTCTTGCACGCCAATCCCAATCAGCGCGAAGCCTGCCAGATCAGCCGCCGCGGTCTCCACTGGGAAGAGCTGGACGAGGATATCTCGCTCGCTGGACTGTTGGTGGGCGGCGGCGATCAAACCTGGGAAGGCAAAGCCCGACGCTACCTCGGTATTTAATCCGCAGGCTGCCAAACGGAGGCTTTCCTGTGTGCCTGCCAAGCCGGTGATTTGATTCTGCTTCGCACAGCGCCTCCGCTTCCTCGGTGCAATCAGCGCTGTAGGGCAGATGAAAACGCCGTTCACCTGAGCTGAATGGGGTCGGGCGGGTCGACGGGCGGATATGATCCTACTTTTCGGCCTCGCCTTTGTCGGATACGGCCTTTACGGCCTGACGAGAATCGGGGGATCAAGGGGTCGCGGAGCCAGGGTGCGGTAGAGCGCGTCATATTGCCGGGCGGCGGCTTCCCAGCTGAAGTCGCGGGTCATCGCGCGGGTCACGACGCGCCGCCAGCTCGCCGGGTCGCGGTAAAGCTCGGCGGCCCGCTGCACCGCCGCGAGCAGGGCCTCCGGGGTCTCCTCGTCGAAGGTAAAACCGGTGGCAGTGCCGTCGGCCAGGGTCACGGCGTTGGCATCGACCACCGTGTCGGCGAGGCCGCCGGTGCGGCGCACGACCGGCAAAGCGCCGTAGCGCAACGCGTAGAGCTGCGTCAGCCCGCATGGTTCGAAGCGTGACGGCACCAGGACGGCGTCACTGCCGGCAATAATCAGATGAGACAGGGCTTCGTCATAGCCGAACGCGACCCCAACCCGGCCGGCCTCGCCATGCGCCGCCGCCCGAAACCCCGCTTCGAGCGCGGCATCGCCGCTGCCAAGCAGGATCAACCGGCCGCCGAGCGCCAGGAGTTCGGGCAATGCCGCGAGCACGAGGTCGAAGCCCTTCTGCGGGGTCAGCCGGGTGACCGCCCCGAACAGCGGCCCCTCCCCCGGCGTGTCGAGCCCGAAGCGCGCCGCCACTGCTTCCTTCGCCCTCTTCTTGCCGCATACGGCATTTGTGGCACCGAAAGGTTTCGGCAAGACAGGATCGCTCTGCGGCGACCAGACCCGCGGATCGACCCCGTTCAGGATGCCCGAGAGCGCGGCGGCGCGGGCCCGGAGCAGTCCGTCGAGGCCCATGCCGAAGGCCGGCGTCTGGATTTCGGCGG
The DNA here is from genome assembly GCA_036278835.1 of Allostellaceae bacterium. Taxonomy (GTDB): domain Bacteria; phylum Pseudomonadota; class Alphaproteobacteria; order ATCC43930; family CGMCC-115725; genus DATARH01. The sequence goes on along the minus strand of DASUKH010000074.1, from coordinate 3,770 downwards.
CATAAGTCGGGCTGACCGTCGTCAACCGGTCGGCATAGAACAGCCCGGCTTTGAGGAACGACACCCCGCCATAGAACTCGACCCCCTCGATCAAAAAAAATTCCGGCGGCAATGCGAGATCGGGGAATGAGGCGGCCGGAAAGAACCCCTGATAGGCGAGGTTGTGCACCGTGAAGAGGCTCGCCACCGGCCCCGCCGCAGGATTCGCGCGCAGATAAGCGGGAGCAAGCCCGGCGTGCCAGTCGTGGCAATGCAGAATGTCCGGTCGCCAGCCGGGATCGGCGCCGCGCGCCAGTGCCGCCGCCGCCCAGCCGAGCAGGGCGAAGCGGCGGTGGTTGTCCGGCCAGTCATGCCCGTCCGGCGCCTGATACGGCCCGCCCGGCCGGTCGTAAAAGGCGGGGTGGTCGATCAGGTAGGCCGACACCCCGCCCTGCGGTAAGACCGCCCGTGCCAACCGCACCCGCTCGGCCGCGAACGGCGTCCGCAACCGGACGATTTCCTCAATCGCGAAGGCATCGAGCAGCGCGGTGAACCCTGGCAACACCAGGCGCTGCTCTGTGCCGAGCGCCGCCAAGGCCGGCGGCAACGCTGCCAGCACATCGCCCAGTCCGCCGGTCTTTACCCAGGGAAACAGCTCGGCGGCGGCATGCAGAACCCGCACTTAGGACCGGTTCCCTGATTTGGCGGCGCCGGCCGCTTCTCGACCGCAGTCCCGGTGCGGAGGACAGCCGGCCCGCCAGCTCAATGCAGCCTCTGACGGTGCCTGAAGCGGCCGAGATCGGCGTCGGAGAGGCGCACCGACAGATGCGCCGCCTCGGCATCGTCGCGGCGGCCCAGGATCTCGCCATGTGCGTAGATCCAGGCGAGCGTCTTGCCGTCACTGAGCGGCACGTCCAGCCGCACCGGGCGGACGCCGTCTTCAAGCCGGCGGTCGAGCAGCGCCAGCAGGGCGTCGCAGCCCTCCCCCGTTACCGCCGACAATGCCACGGTCTGTCTGTTGCGCTGTGCCTGGTTGAGGAGGCCGGCGCGCTCGGCCGGGTCGAGCAGGTCGATCTTGTTCAACACCTCGATCAGCCCGTCCTCGACGAGATCGCCGAGGCCCAGGTCTGCGAGCACCGCCAGCACGTCATCGCGCTGCGCGGCGCTGTCGGGGTGATGCGCGTCGCGGACATGGACGACAAGATCGGCCTCGGTGACTTCCTCCAGGGTGGCGCGAAACGCGGCGACGAGGTGGGTCGGCAGGTCGGAGATGAAGCCGACCGTATCGCTAAGGATCGCCGCTCGCCCGGACGGCAGGTCGAGCCGGCGCATCGTTGGGTCGAGCGTCGCGAACAGAAGGTCCTCGGCGCCGACCGACGCGCGGGTCAGGCGGTTGAACAGCGTCGATTTGCCGGCATTCGTGTAGCCGACCAGCGCCACAACCGGGTAGGGCACGCGGCGGCGCGCCTCGCGGTGCAGCGAGCGGGTGCGCTTCACGTCGTCGAGTTCACGCCGGAGCCGGGCGATTCGCTCGCCGATCAGCCGCCGGTCGATTTCGAGCTGGCTCTCGCCGGGGCCGCCGAGAAAGCCGAAGCCGCCGCGCTGGCGTTCGAGATGAGTCCACGACCGCACCAGCCGCGAGCGCTGGTACGACAATGCCGCCAGCTCGACCTGCAGCCGCCCCTCATGCGTGCGGGCGCGGGCGCCAAAAATCTCGAGAATGAGGCCGGTGCGGTCGATGACCTTGGCCTGCCAGCGCCGCTCGAGATTGCGCTGCTGCACCGGCGACAGCGCAGCGTCGATGACGACCAGCCCGATCTGGTTGTCGGCAATCAGCCCGCCAAGATTGTCGACATTGCCGCTGCCGAACAAGGTCGCCGGCACCGGCCGCGCCAGCCTGACGATTTCGGCGCGCACGACCTCAAGGTCGATCGCGTGCGCCAACCCGACCGCCTCGTCGAGACGGGCGGCCAGCGATCGTCCGGGGCTGTCCGACGGGCGCGCAGCGGCAGTCCGCAGCGCGGGGTGAATGACGAGGGCGCGGCCGGTCGGTGTGGTGTCGGCGGTATCGCTGCGGCTCAGAGTTCCTCAGCCTCCTTGCCGCCTTCGAACAGCTGGATCGGCTGGGCCGGCATCACCGTCGAGATGGCGTGCTTGTACACCAGCTGCGAATGCGCGTCGCGCCGCAGCAGCACGCAGAAATTATCGAACCAGGTGATGATTCCCTGCAACTTCACGCCGTTCACGAGAAACACCGTCACCGGCGTCTTGTTCTTGCGAACATGGTTTAAGAATACGTCCTGAACATTCTGAGATTTTTCGACAGACATGGGTGAACCCCCCATCGTTCTTGGAGCCGCCGCTTGCCGGCTCGGGATGTCGGCAGGCAGCGCGACCGCCCCGCCCCGCGCCTACGAAGATGGGCGCACGGCGTCGAAGCGCAACCCCCGCAGCGAGCGAAACAGGCCGGCCTCGTCGGGGAACGACAGGTGCGGCGCAAAGCGGGTAAACTCCTCCGATCCCGCCTCCTCTCCGAGCAAAACCGCGACGCAGCCGCTGCTGCGGGCGCATTCCATATCGACCGCGGTGTCGCCGACAAACCACACCTCTTCGCCGGCCGGCACGCCGCTCGGTTGCAAGGCGAGGCGGACCGGCTCGCAGGCCGGCTTGTCGGCCGGCGCGTCGCCGGCTCCGACGATGCTGCCGAACAAGGAGGTCCAGCCGAGCCGGTCGACCTCGCGCCGCAGCAACAGGCCGGTCTTGTTGCTGACGATCCCGAGATAGAGCCCCTCCTCTTTGAGGCCATGCAGCAATGCCTCGCGGCCCGGCAACGCCGTCAGCCGGTGGAGATGGATCGCCCGGAAATGTTCAAGATAGATGTCGCGCGCCATCTCCCAATGCTCGCCGAAATACAGCGGGAAAGCCTCGCGCAGGCTGAGCCGCACGCGCCCCTTTGTTTCGGCCAGCGTCCATTCCCGCCGGTTCAACGTGCGCATCAGATAATTGAGCGCCTCGTGGATCGTCGCCCAGCTGTCGACCAGCGTGTTGTCCCAGTCGAACAGGATCGCCCGCGGCCGCCGCAGCGCGGCAGCGGCGGCAATCTCTGGCAGGTTCATGCGGCGTCTGCCGCGGTGGCGACATGCGCCTGATAGGCCGCCTGCAATTTGCGGCCGAGCGGCCCCGGCCGGCCATCCGCTACCGGCCTGCCGTCGATGCGCACGACCGGCAGCAGGTCGACCGTGGTGCTGGTGAGGAAGGCTTCGCGCGCCGCCTTCGCCTCGGGCAGCGAGAACGGGCGCTCGGCGAGTCGGTAGCCTTCCCGCTCGATGATGTCGAGCACGGCGAGGCGGGTGACGCCATTGAGGATTGCGTGGTCGGCCGCGCGGGTCACCACAAGATTGTCGGCGGTCACGATCCAGGCATTGGTCGAGGTGCCTTCCATGACCCGCCCGTCGCAATCGACCTGCCAGGCTTCGAAGGCGCCCGCCTCGCGCGCCTGCTGTTTGCCGAGGACATTGGGTAGCAGCGACACCGATTTGATGTCGCAGCGCTGCCAGCGAATATCGGGGATCGTGATGACGGCGACCCCCCGCTCTCCGAGGCATGGGTCGGCCGGGCGCGCCGAGCGGGATGTCACGACCAGAACCGGTTTTGCCGCCTTCGGAAAGGCATGGTCGCGCGGCGCCGCCCCGCGCGTGATCTGAAGATAGATGATGCCGTGCGTCACCGAATTGCGGCGCGCCACCTCGCGCAGGACGAGCTTCAGCGCGGCATCGCCGATCGGCGGCGCG
>DASUKH010000073.1:0-2392 GCA_036278835.1 Allostellaceae bacterium | reverse complement strand
GGGACGCCGGCGGTCCGGTGGTGCTGACGGTCCTCAATGTCGGCTACGCGTTGGCGCCGGTCGGGCCGGACGCGGTGGGCGGCGCCGAGCAGGTGTTGTCGGCGCTCGACCGGGCCTTGGTCGCGGCCGGGCACCGCTCGCTGGTGGTGGCGCCGCGCGGTTCGATTGTCGCGGGCGAGCTGATCGCCACGACGGCCGTGCGGGAGCCGATCACCGGGGCAGCGCGCTCCGCCGTTGAAGAGCGCCAGCGCCGCGCGATCGAATGCGCGCTCTCCTCCGCGCCGGTTGACGTGATCCACGCGCACGGCGTCGACTTCGCCGCGCACCTGCCGCCGACCGATGTGCCGACCCTCGTCACCCTGCACCTGCCCGCCGATTTCTATCCCGCGGGCGCGCTGGCGGCGCGGCCGAACACCTGGTTCAACGCCGTCTCGGCGGCACAGCATCGCACCCTTCCCGCTTTGCCGAACCTGCTCGATCCAATCCCCAACGGCGTGCCGGTCGAGCATTTCATGGCCCGCCACGCGCCGCGCGGTTTCGCCCTGGCTCTGGGCCGCATCTGCCCGGAGAAAGGCTTTCATCTGGCGTTCGACGCGGCGGCGCGGGCCAAGGTGCCGCTGCTTCTCGCCGGCCGGGTGTTCCCGTACCCGGCGCACCAGCGCTATTTCGAGGAAGAAATCCGGCCGCGCCTCGGCGCCAAGGCCCGCTTCCTCGGCGCCATCGGGTTCGCGCGCAAGCGGCGGCTGCTGACCGCCGCGCGCTGCCTGCTGGCGCCGAGCCTCGCGCCCGAGACCAGCTCGCTGGTCGCCATGGAGGCCCTTGCCTGCGGCTGCCCGGTCGTCGCCTTTCCGTCCGGCGGGCTGGCCGAGATCGTCGAACCCGGGATCACCGGCTTTCTCGCCGCCGGCGCCGACGAGATGGCGGAGGCGATCGCCCGGTGCGGCGACATCGACCGCGACCGCTGCCGCTATGAGGCGCGCCGGCGATTTTCGCTCGATCGGACAATCGCGGCCTATTTCGCGCTGTACCGCCGCCTTGCCGCCGGCGACGCCCGGCCCTATTCGTAAGCGCGGAGGATGATCCGATGATCAAAAGCCTGTCGCTGCTGACCCGGCGCCCGGAGTTGACGCATGACGAGTTCGTGCGGCACTGGATCGAAATCCACGCGCCGCTCGCGCACGCGGTCCCCGGGCTGCGCCGCTACGTCCAGAACCACATCGCCGGCGAGCGCAGCCGCCCCGACATTCCGGACACCGACGTGTCGGTCGATGGCATCGCCGAATTGTGGTTCGACGATCGCGCCGCAATGGAGCGCGCCAACGCATCGCCCGAGGCGAAGCGGCTGCACGACGACGGCGCGCTCTTCATCGGCGGCATCAAGACCTTCATTATCGAAGAAAAAACGATCATCCCCATATTCGGGTGAGGTGTTGCCGGTCAGGCCGGGAGGTGGCGATGGGCCCCGATATTCGGATTGAAACTGGCGCGGCGGTGAGCCGGCGCGAGCTGGGTTCGGCGCTGCATTACCTGTCGGGGTTCGGCAACGAACTGGCGAGCGAGGCATTGCCCGGCGTGCTGCCGGACGGTCAGAACTCGCCGCAGCTGGCGCCGCGCGGCCTCTACGCCGAGCAGCTGTCGGGCACCCCGTTCACCGCGCCGCGGGCCGACAACCGCCGCTCGTGGCTCTATCGCATCCGCCCTTCGGCGATGCACGGGCAATTCCGCCGGATTGACAAACGGCTGATCCGCACCGCGCCCTGCCGCGAGGCCGAAGCCTCGCCCAACCGGCTGCGCTGGAACCCGCTCCCGTTCGCCGACGAGCCGGCCGATTTCGTCGAGGGATTGATAACGCTCGGCGCCAATGGCGACGCCGCCGCGCGGTTCGGGATCGGCATCCATCTCTATCGTGCGACCCGCCCGATGGCAGGACGGGTATTCCAAAATGCCGACGGCGAATTGCTGATCGTGCCGCATCAGGGACGACTGCTGCTGCATACCGAATTCGGCGCGTTAATGACGGCGCCGGGCGAGATCGCCGTCATGCCGCGCGGCGTGCGGTTCCGCGCCGAATTGCCGGACGGCACTTCCGGCGGCTATGTCTGCGAGAATTACGGGGCGCTATTCCGGCTGCCCGAATTGGGACCGATCGGCGCCAACGGCCTTGCCGCGCCACGCGATTTCCTCGCGCCCTGCGCCGCCTTCGAGGATCGGGCGGACAGGTGCGAGCTGGTCGCCAAGTTCGCCGGGCATCTGTGGGCGACCGACCTCGACCACTCGCCGCTCGATGTCGTCGGTTGGCGCGGCAACTATTTACCCTACAAATATGATCTGGCGCGGTTCAACACGATGGGATCGGTCAGCTTCGACCATCCCGACCCGTCGATCCTGACCG
>DASUKH010000072.1:0-12264 GCA_036278835.1 Allostellaceae bacterium | reverse complement strand
TCGGGTTCGAGATTGTTGGCGATCGGCCCGCGCCCGACCGGCCGCCCCGGCGAGTCGCCCGCGTCGAGGATGATGTAGCCGAGGCCCGGCGCGCCCATTTCCGCCTTTGCCCAGGCATCCATCCTGTCCTGGAAGGATGAGCGCGGCCGTGAGGCGGAGCCGGGGGCCGGGATCGCCCGGACCACACCGCCATTCTCGACGACGCGCCGGAACGCCCGGAAGTTCGAGCCGGCAAACACCGCCGATACGTCGGCGATGATGAGCGGGTTTCTGAGATCTGGCTTGTCGGTGCCGTATTTGAGCGCCGCGTCGACGAAGGTGATGCGCGGGAAAGGCGGCGGGGTGACCGCGCGGCCCTCCCCGAATTCTTCGAAGACGCCGTGCAGCACCGGCTCGATTGCCGCGAACACGTCCTCCTGGGTCACAAACGACATCTCGAAATCGAGCTGGTAGAACTCGCCGGGCGAGCGGTCGGCGCGGCTCGCCTCGTCGCGAAAGCACGGCGCGATCTGGAAATAGCGGTCGAACCCGGCGACCATCAGCAATTGCTTGAACTGCTGCGGCGCCTGCGGCAGCGCGTAGAACGTGCCAGGGTGCAGCCGGCTCGGCACCAGATAGTCGCGCGCCCCCTCGGGCGAGCTGGCGGTCAGGATCGGCGTCTGAAATTCGGTAAAGCCCTGCGCCAGCATGCGCCGGCGGATCGACGCGATGACCTGCGAGCGCAGCATGATGTTGGCGTGCACCCGCTCGCGCCGCAGATCGAGAAAGCGGTAGGCGAGCCGCATCTCCTCCGGGTACTCGGCCTCGCTGTTGACCGGGAACGGCAGCGTCTCGGCGGCCGACAATACCTCGACAGCTGCGATGACCAACTCGACTTCCCCGGTCGCGAGGTTCGGGTTGACGGTGTCGGGCGAGCGCTCGACCACCCGCCCGGTCAATGACACGACGGTTTCGAGCCGCAGTTCGTCGATCGCCGCGAACAAGGGCGAGGAGATGTCGATGACGCACTGCGTGACGCCGTAATGGTCGCGCAGGTCGATGAACAGGAGCTGCCCGTGATCGCGCTTCCGGTGCACCCAGCCGGCGAGCCGGGACTCCCTCCCGGCATCGGCGCGGCGCAGCGCGCCGCAGGTATCGGTGCGATAGGCATGCATCACAGAGCTTCCGACAGCAGGTCACGGCAAGGCGGGCGAAAACCGCACGATCGGCAACGCTTGTCAACCGGCAGCCGTTGCGCCGGACGGAGCGGGCCGTCAGTCTGACCGCGGGCGAGCGGCGACGGAACCGGAGGCAAGATGAGCGTGCGACTGGCGGCGGTCGAATACGGCACGGGATCGCCGGTGGCGATCCTGCACGGGCTATTCGGCTCCGCTCGCAACTGGGGAACGATCGCCCGGCATCTCGCCGCGGATCATCGGGTCGTCGCTTTCGACCTGCGCAACCACGGCGCCTCGCCGTGGGCCGACACGATGTCCTATCCCGAAATGGCCGAGGATGTGCGCGCCGGACTCGCCGCGGCGGGCTGCCTACCAGCGCGGCTGATCGGCCACAGTATGGGTGGAAAGGCGGCGATGACGCTGGCGCTGGCCGACCCCGCCGCGGTCGCGGCGCTGGTCGTCGTCGATGTCGCCCCGGTGCAGTACAAGCCGCATCACCTCGGGCTGGCGCAGGCGATGCGCGGTCTCGACCTTGGCGGCCTCGACCGGCGGGCCGAGGCCGACCGGCGCCTCGCCGCTTCGGTGCCCGATCCCGCCGTGCGCGGCTTTCTGTTGCAGAATTTGGTGTTCGATCCGCTGCCGCACTGGCGCATCAATCTCGACGCGATCGAGCGGGAAATGCCGGCCCTGACGGGCTTTCCCGAGCCGCCGCCCGGCGCGGTCTATAACGGGCCGACGCTGTTCGTCGCCGGCGCCGGCTCGGATTACGTTCGGCCGGAAGATGAGCCGGCGATCCGCCGGCTGTTTCCGCAGGCGCGCATCGTTCGCATCGAGGGCGCCGGGCATTGGGTGCATGCCGAGCAGCCGCAGGCCTTTCTTGCGACGGTCGAACCATTCCTGTCAGGCGCCGCGTGAATCTTACCGCAGCAACAGCGCCAGCGCGCTGAGCGCCGAGATCGCCAGAACGGCCCAGCGGGCGCGCTCCCGGTCGATATGGTGGGTCAGCAGCGGCGCGACCGCGAGGCCGAGCGGCACTCCCGGCAACAGCGCGACGCCGAGCCAGGCCTGCCGGAGGCCGAACACGCCGGCCATTGCCAGAGTGGCCAGGGACACGAGGCTGCCGACCGCGAAAAAAGCGCATAATGTCGCGCGCAGGCGGCGGGGCGGCTGGTGCTGCAGCACCAGCGCGATCGGCGGCCCCTGCACACCGACCATCGTGCCGAGAACGCCCGCCGCCATGCCGCCGACCAGCAAGGAGGGCCGGTTGGCGCGGACCGGCAGCCCGGCCAGGCTCAGCCCGATCGCGAACAGGATCAGCCCCCCGAACAGCCGCGACAGATCGGCCCCGGCATAGAGGCTCAGCAACAGCGCGCCGGCGGCGCTGCCCGCCGCGAACCCGAGCACCGCGACCGCCAGGATATGCCGATCGACGGCGGCGCGCCCCCGCCACGCCACCGCGGCCGACAAGGCCAGCGTCGTGCACAGAAGCGGCCCAGGCACCAGCGCCGGGTCGAGCATTACCAGCAGCGGCACCGAGAACAGCGCCATCCCCATGCCGGTGGCGGCCTGCAACGCCGCCCCGGCGGCAATGATCAGGATCGCCGGAATTACGACCACAGCCCTCGCCCGTCGATCGACCGGTCGGCGCGGTGTCCTGGTTCCGACCTTCGCAGCATCTCAACACCGTCGTCCCGGCGAAGGCCGGGACCCATCTGTCCGCCGGGTTGAAGGTTGAAGCGTGGATACCGGCCTTCGCCGGTATGACGAAAATGGCCGATCTGATCCGCCGAATTTCTGGCTCAGGATATTAGCCGCGGCGGATCAGGGTGCCGGCGCCTTCGGTGAACAATTCGAGGAGGATGGCGTGCGGCACCCGTCCATCGACGATCACCGCCGCCGCGACGCCGCCCTCGACCGCCGCGAGGCAGGTCTCGACCTTGGGGATCATGCCGCCCGAGATCGTGCCATCGGCGATCAGGCGGCGCGCCTCGGCGGCGGTCAGCTCGGGGATCAGCTTCCCGTCGCGGTCGAGCACTCCCGGGACGTCGGTCAGCAGCAGAAAACGCCGCGCCCGCATGGCGGCGGCGACCGCACCGGCCACCGTGTCGGCGTTGATGTTGTAGGTCTCGCCGTCGGCGCCGACCCCGATCGGCGCGATGACCGGGATGATGTCGGATTGACGGAGCGCCGCGAGCACCCGTTCCGATACGCGTTCCGGCTCGCCGACAAAGCCGAGATCGGCGCCGTCGCGGCCCAGCTTGCGCGCCTCAATCAGGCCGCCGTCCTTGCCGCTGAGGCCGATCGCGCAGCCGCCGGCGGCGTTGATCGCGGCCACCAGCTCTTTGTTGATGGTGCCGGCGAGCACCATCTCGACGACCTCCATCGTCGCCCGGTCCGTCACCCTGAGCCCGTCGACGAACCGGCTCTCGATGCCGAGCCGCTTCAGCATCCGGCCGATCTGCGGCCCGCCGCCATGTACGACGATCGGGTTGATGCCGACCTGCTTCAAGAGCACGACGTCGCGGGCGAACGGGTCGCCGCCGTTCCGGTTGCCCCCGTCCTTGCCACCGCCCATCGCGTGGCCGCCGTATTTGACGAGCACGGTATGGCCGGCGTGCTGGCGCAGGAACGGCAAGGCCTGGGCGAGAACCGCGGCCTTGAAGGCGGGCGAGGCGGCGGTCGCCGCCGCCTCGAAGTGCTGTGTCGCGAGGGCATCCATGGCGGCGCGCACTCTATCGCGCCGCGCCCGGCGGCGCCACCGCGCGCGCGGCGGTGTCGCGGCGCAAATCGTCCGGGCGATCCGGTTCGGCAAAGCCGGCGAGCGCCGCCCGCAACGGGGCGATCCCCAACCCCTTCTCGGCGCTCGTCAGGTGGATTTCGGGATGCGCCGCCGGGTGGCGCGCCAGTTCGGCGGCGACCCGTTCTGCGACAGTCGCGCGCTCGCCCGCCGGCACTTTGTCGATCTTGGTCAGCACCGCCTGGAACGACAGCCCGGCGGCATCGCACAATTCCATGACCGGTCGGTCCGGCTCCTTGATGCCGTGCCGCGAATCGATCAACAGGCAGACCCGGCGCAGCGCGGCGCGGCCGCGCAGATAATTGCGTACCAGCCGGGTCCAGGCCGCGATCATGCTCTTTGAGGCCTCGGCATAGCCGTAGCCCGGCAGATCGACCAGCATCAGCCGGTCGCCCAACGTGAAAAAGTTGATCTGCCGGGTGCGGCCCGGCGTATTCGAGGTGCGCGCCAGCATCCGCCGCCCGGTCAGCGCGTTGACGAGGCTCGACTTGCCGACATTGGAGCGGCCGAGGAAGGCGACCTCCGGCAGACTGTCGGGCGGCATCGCCGCGGCGTCGGCCGCGCCGGCGACAAACCGACACTCGCGGGCAAACAGCACCCGCCCCGCTTCAACAAGGTCGGGATCGACCTCCCGCGCCGGAAACAGCATCGGCGCGTCCGTCATGGCTCGCGGCTCGATTCAGGCATATGAAGCCGATCCGTCATGGGGGCACTCGGCCGTCATATGACACCCAGCCGTCATACCGGCGAAGGCCGGTATCCACAGTTCCCACGCAGGGACGGCTGACAGGTGGGTCCCGGCCTTCGCCGGGACGACAGGGTCGGGGCATCTCCGAAGTAAACCACTATGGATGCCGCTCGGGCGGCAGGATTTCCGGCGCCAGCACCACCTCGATCAAGTGCGCCCGGCGGATGTCCTCGAGATGGGCGCGTTTTTCGTCGGCGGTCAGCCGGGTGCCGATCCCCTGCATCATCAGCTGCACCAGCGAGCGGTCGCTGAGGCCGAGCCAATAGGCCCGGCGGATCAGCCGGTCCTCGCCGTCGCGGGCGAACGGGTCCTCCTCCATTCCGTCGAGCGGCGGCCGGTAGAAACGCGGCATTACGGGTCTCCTGATGCCTGTTTGCCGGGGAACATGCGGGCGGCCGGGCCGTGGCGCAAGCCTGCGCTGCCGCGATGGCGGGTGACGCGGCCGGCGATTTCCCGCAGGTTCTCGCGATGATCCGATCGACCGCGATCAAGGCGCGCCCCGCTGTCGCGCCCGCCTGGCTGATGCTCGGCGGGTCGTTCGCCGCGTTCACGATCGGCGCGGCATTGATGCACTCCTACCCGGTCTATCTCGTCGCCTTCATCCAGGAATTCGGCTGGAGCCGGGCCCAGACCTCGATCGCCTATTCGGTCTCGCAACTGGTCGCCGGGGTCAGCTCGCCGTTTGTCGGCGCCATGGTCGACCGGCTGGGGCCGCGCCGGTTGCTGATGCTCGGCAGCGTGCTGCTGGTATTGGGCCTCGCCGGCAGCGCCTACATCACGGCGCTGTGGCAGATCGTCGGCCTCTACGGGATCGTCATGACCCTGGGGGCGAACTGCCTCGGTCTCGTCGTCTTCGTGCCGCTGCTGTCGCGCTATTTCGTGCGCCGGCGCGGCATGGCGATCTCGATCGTGCAGTCGGCCAACGGCATCGCGCGCGGCTTGTCGGCGCCGGCGGTCGAATTCACGATCCTCAGCATCGGCTGGCGCTCGACCTATCTCGTGCAGGCGGCGCTGATGGCCGCCGTCGCCTTGCCGCTGATGGCTCTGTTCCGCCGCGTCGAGCCGGCGGATGGTTCAGGCACGGCGCCGCGCAGCACGCCGCAGCCGCAGAGCGCCGCCGCGCCGGCCTCGATGCAGCCCGGCTGGACCCTCGCCGAGGCGGTGCGCACGCCGCATTTCTGGCTCCTCTTCTCGGTCTATCTGTGCACCGGCCTTGGCAGCTTTTTCGTGTCGCTGCACCAGCTCGCCTTTGCCGCCGATATCGGCTTCGACAAGCTGTACGCGGCCGAGGTGCTCGGCGCCGGCGCGCTGCTCTCGGTCCCCGGCATCGTCGTGACCGGCACGTTGTCCGATTATGTCGGCCGGGAGGTGGCGGCGGTCCTCGCCTATGGCGTGTCGATCCTCGGGGTCGTTTTCGCGCTGATGATCACCAGCCCGGACCAGCACCTGCTGCTCTGGCTGCATGCCTGCTTCTTCGGGATCACCTGGGGGGCGCGCGGCCCGGCGATTACCGCCAAGACCGCCGATTTGTTCCCCGGCCCGCGGCTCGGCACGATCCTCGGCGTCATCACGATCGGCAGCGGCCTCGGCGCGGCGATCGGGTCGTGGGGCGCCGGCTTCGTCTTCGATATGACCGGCAGCTACCGCGTCGCCTTCCTGTTGTCGATCGCGTCCTATGCCTGCGGGGTCGTCGCGTTCTGGGCGTTGCGCCGGCCGCCGGCGCGGCGGGCCGTCCTCAGCCCGGCTTCCTGACCAGCGCCTCGACCGGCTTTGTCCGCCCTTCTTCGTGGCTGCGCGCCGAGTTGCGCCGCATCTCGAGCAGCCGCTCGCCGACCACCAGATGCGGGCTGAGCCGGGGCGGCGGCTCGCTCTCCATCTTCCGCCGTTCGCGCGCCGCCGCCTGCCGTTGCGCCTCGCCGGCCTCGACAAACCGGACGATTTCGAAGCCGGCCGCCAGCAGGTCGGCCCTCATCTCTTCGGGACTGACCAGAAAGCTGGTCGCCGGCGTCGCCGCCCAGGGGACCGGGAAGTGCGGCGGACCCGCTTCCCCGGCGCACAAATTCGCCAGCGCCAGGAGGCCGCCGGGCCGCAATACCCGAAAGGCCTCGCGATAGAAGCGCGGCTTGTCGGCGATGTTCATCACGACGTTCTGCGAATAGGCGCGGTCGAAGGCGGCGTCGGGGACCGGCAGATCGAGCGCGCTGCCCTCAAGGATCGTGACCCGGTCGGCGAGGCCGCACGCGGCATTCAGCGCGCGCGCCGCCGCGCAGAATTCCGGCGTCAGATCGACCCCGGTAATCTGGATGTCGTATTTCGCGGCGATCCAGCGCGCCGGGCCGCCGATGCCGCTGCCGATATCGAGGACTCGCTGGCCCGGCTTCAGGTCCAGCGAGGCCGCCAGCTCCCCGGTGGCGACGAAGCCCCGGCCATGGAAGTGGTCGATCGGCGCCAGCGCCTCCGGCGCCACCGGCGCGCCCGGCCCGTTGGCCTCGCGCAAGGCCGCGAGCACCCGCTCGGCGATGCCGGCCCTGCCGTAATGTTGCGCCACCGGATTGGCCGCTGCCATAGTTGCCTCCCGCTTCCTTTTGTGCGGCCGCGATGATAGGCCACCAATCTCGAACAACCCAGCATCGGGAGGGAATCGATGGCCGTGACGATCGAGCGCAAGAACCCCGAGGGCATGAACATCCGCCTGCAGCAGGGGAAGCCGGCCTATAGCCATGTCGTAACCGCCACAGGCCCCGGCAAGACGATCTACGTCGCCGGGCAATTGGCGCGCGATGCCGACGGCAACATCGTCGGCAAGGGCGACATGCGGGCGCAACTCGAGCAGACCTTCAAGAACCTCGATCTGTGCCTGAAGGCGGCCGGCGCCACCTGGGCCGATGTCGTCAAGACCAACACCTTCGTCACCGACTACACCGCCTTCTCCAAACACAGCGATGTGCGGATGCGCTATTTCGGGGTCGCCAGCCCGACCAGCACGACAATCCAGATCAGCGGCCTCGCCCAGCCCGAAGCGATGGTCGAGATCGAGATGATCGCGGTTATCAGTTAACTCGGTAGTCCGCCGCTTCCATTCTTCCCGCATTCCTGGCGAAAGCCGGGACCCATGCCGCAAACCTCGGGGTGCGGACAAGTGGAACCCGGCTTTCGCCGGGGATGCGGGAAAGGAAGGGCTTCTAATCTGTACGGATAGCGCATCGCATCCAAAGAAGGTGCTGCGCTACCCCTGAGGTGGCGGCGCGCCGGGCAGGCATGCCGGGTTGCCGCTTCTGCGCGGCGCGAGCGCGTCTATATGTTTGCGCCATGTTCGAAGGGTCGCGATCGGCGGAGGCCGCGGCGGCGGGACGGTTGACCCCGTCGGCGCGGCGGCTGGTCGTGTCGCTGATCGTCGCCTGCGCGATGTTCATGCAGAACCTCGATTCGACGATCATCGCGACGGCGCTGCCGACGATCGCCGACGCGCTGCACGAGACCGCGCTCCGGCTCAACGTCGCGATCACCTGTTATCTGCTGAGCCTTGCAGTGTTCATCCCGATCAGCGGCTGGACCGCCGACCGGTTCGGGGCACGCCGGGTGTTCAGTGCCGCCGTCGTCGTGTTCACCCTCGGCTCGATCGCCTGCGGTCTGTCGCAATCCTTATGGATGCTGGTGCTGTCGCGCATCGTGCAGGGCATGGGTGGCGCGATGATGGTGCCGGTCGGCCGCCTCGTGCTGTTGCGCACGGTACCGAAATCCGAGCTGGTCCGGGCGATGTCGTGGGTCAGCGTGCCGGCATTGATCGGGCCGGTGATCGGGCCGCCGCTCGGCGGCTTTATCGTGACCTATGCCTCGTGGCGGTGGATTTTCTTCATCAACATCCCGATCGGCGTACTCGGGGTCCTGCTCGTTAACCTGTTCGTCGAAAACACCCGCGAGGCGGCGGGGCGGCCGTTCGATCTGAGCGGCTTCGCGCTGACCGGCGTCGGGCTGGCGAGCCTTGCCTTCGCGTTCGAGGCGGGCGGCCGCGGCGCCCTGTCGTGGCCGACGACGCTCGGCCTCGTCCTCGGCGGCGGGCTGTGCCTGTTCCTTTATGGGCGGCATGCGCGGCGGGTCGATCACCCGATCATCGACCTGTCGCTGATGCGCATCCCGACCTACGCGATGACGACGATCGGAGGCTTTTTGTTCCGCATGGGCCTCGGCGCGCTGCCGTTCCTGATGCCGCTGATGCTGCAGGTCGGGTTCGGCCTCAGCCCGCTCTCCTCGGGCCTCATCACCTTTGCCAGCGCCTGCGGCGCGCTCTCCAACAAGCTGTGCGTGACGCCGATCATCCGCGCCCTCGGCTTCCGCCGGGTCTTGATCGGCAACACGATCGTCAGCGCCACCTTCCTGTTCGGGTATTCGTTCTTCCGGCCGACGACGCCGCACGCGCTGATCTTCGCGGCGTTGCTGGCCGGCGGCTTTTTCCGCTCGTTGCAGATGACGAGCCTCAACACCTTGTCCTACGCCGACGTGCCGGCGGCGCTGTTGAGCCGGGCCACCAGCCTGACCAGCATGGCGCAGCAGCTGGCGCAGAGCGTCGGGGTCGGCACCGGCGCGCTCATTCTTTACGTGATGCTGTCGATGCACGGTCGGGCGGTATCGAGCCCCGCCGATTTCTCGTTCGCGCTGGCGGTGGTCGGAGCAATCTCGATGGTGTCGGTGCCGTTTTTTCTGCGCATGGCGCCCGACGCCGGCGCCGAGGTCAGCGGCCGCGCCGCGCCGCGCGCCTCGGCGGATTGACGGCGGGCAGCCGGGCGCGCCCGGCGCGTCACAGCGCATCGAGCACCTGAGCAAGACGGGCAAGATCGGCCGGTTCGGAGAGACGGTGGCCGGCATCCTTGACCAGGGTCACGGCCACATCGCGTCCGGTTAGGCGCTCGGCGAGGCGCAGGCTTAATTGCCAGGGAACCGACGGGTCGGCGAGGCCATGAAAGAGGCGCACCGGCATCGCGAGCGGGATCGGGCCGCCGAGCAGCAGGTGATGCCGCCCGTCCTCGATCAGCGCCTTTGTGTAGAGATAGCCGGCCGGGTCGAACTCGGAGGGGAGCGCGACGCCGCCCTCCTCGATGACCGCGCGGCGCTGCGCCGGGTCGAGACGCGGCCACAGCAATTCCTCGGTGAAATCGGGCGCCGCCGCGATGCCGACCAGCGCGGCGACCCGCTCCGGCCGAGCCAGCGCGGCGAGCAGCATGATCCAGCCGCCCATGCTGGAGCCGACCAGGACCTGCTCGCCCTCGGTCAGCGAATCGATGACGGCAATCGCGTCGTCGCGCCAGCGGCCGATCGTCCCGTGCGCGAAATCGCCGCTCGATTGCCCGTGGCCGAAATAATCGAAGCGCACGAAGGCGCGCCCGCGGCGGCGGCAATAATCTTCGAGAAACAACGCCTTGGTGCCGGTCATGTCGGAGCGGAAGCCGCCCAGAAAGACGATCCCCGGCGGCGTGCCGGCCAATCGGTGGTAGGCGATTGTCGCGCCGTCGGGGCGTGCTAGTGTCTGCGGCGCGGCCGCGGGCGGCGATACGCTTGCGGGTGCGGACATCGAGGGTTCGCTTCTGCCCATGGCTGATGACGCCAACGAGGCCGGCAAGGCGCGACGCGGCCGGCCCCCGAGTGTTTTACAGGTGGTTCCGAGCCTCGTCTCGGGCGGCGTCGAGCGCGGCACGATCGATCTTGCCGGCGCCCTCGCCGCGGCCGGCTGGACCGCCTATGTCGCCTCCGCCGGCGGCCCGATGGAAGCGCTCCTGGCGCGCGCCGGCGCCCGCCACCTGACCCTGCCGCTGGCCTCGAAAAACCCGCTGGTCATCGCCCGCAACGCGGCCGCTTTGGCAAAGCTGATCCGGCATCACCGCATCGACATCGTGCACGCGCGCAGCCGCGCCCCGGCGTGGAGCGCCTGGGCGGCGGCGCGGCGTACCGGGCGGCACTTCGTGACGACATTCCACAACGCCTACGACACAAGCGCGCTGCCGCTGAAGCGGCACTACAATTCGGTGATGGCGAAGGGCGAGCGGGTCATCGCGATCTCGCAGTTCGTCGGCGAGCATGCCGCCGCGACGTATGGGATCGGCGGCGACCGGCTGCGCGTCATCCCGCGCGGCGTCGATCTGGCGCTGTTCGACCCGGCGCGGGTTCGCGGCGACCGGGTCGCAGCGCTGGCCGAGGCGTGGCGGGTGCCCGAGGAGACGCGGGTCGTCATGCTGCCCGGCCGGCTGACCCGCTGGAAAGGCGGGATCGACCTGATCGAGGCGGTCGCCCGGCTCGGGCGGCGCGATCTTTGTTGTCTCCTGGTCGGCACTGAGCAGCGCCCCGGCTTTCGCCGCGAACTCGAAGCGGCGATCGAGCGGGCCGGCCTCGTCGGCCTCTTCCGCATCGTCGAGGATTGCCGCGACATGCCGGCCGCCTACGCGCTCGCCGATGTGGTGGTGTCCGCCTCGACCGACCCCGAGGGTTTCGGGCGGGTCATCGTCGAGGCGCAGGCGATGGGCCGGCCGGTCATCGCGACCGATCACGGCGGCGCCCGCGAGACGGTCGATCCGGGCGTCACCGGCTGGCTGGCACCGCCCGGCGACCCGGCGGCCCTGGCCGAGGCGATCGGCGCCGCCCTGGCGCTCGACCAAGCGGCGCAGGCGGCCTATGCCCGGCGCGCGCGGGCCCACGTCGCGTCCTCCTACACCGGCGCGCTGATGTGCGCCCGCACGATCGAGGTGTACGAGGAATTGCTGTTCCCCGCACCGGCCGCCGCCCCGGCTGCGCGCGAGCCGCTCCCGATCGTCGCCTGACCGGACCGGTTGCGCACCGCCCGCACTTGTGGCCGGCGAATTCGCGCGGTGCGCGTGCGGCGGCGCGCTATACTGCGCGCCTATCGGTCGCAGCCCGACCGCACGACGGAGGAAACCGATGGCCTATGACCTGCTGATCAAGAACGGCCGCATCGTTGACGGCTCGGGCATGCCCTCGTTCAACGGCGATGTCGCGGTCAAGGACGGCCGCATCGTCGAATTGGGCAAATTGTCGGGAGCGGCGGGACAGACGGTCGATGCCGGCGGGCAGGTCATCGCGCCCGGCTTTATCGACAATCATTGCCATTACGACGCGCAGGTGACGTGGGACCCGCTGTGCTCGTATTCGTGCGACCACGGGGCGACCAGCGTGATCTTCGGCAACTGCTCGCTGTCGCTGGCCCCGGTCAGGAAGGAGCGCAAGCAGCAGCGCCGGCTCAACGAGTTTCTCAGTTATGTCGAGGCGATCCCGATGGAGGTGCTCGACACGCTCGAGTTCACCTGGGAGACCTTCCCGCAATACCTCGGCGAGATGGACCGCAACCTCGGCGTCAACATCGGCAATCTGATCGGCCACACCGCGGTGCGCTACTACGTGATGGGCGACGAGTGCCAGAAGCGCACCGCCAGCGACGATGAAATCCGCCAGATGCAGGGACTGGTGCGCGACGGGATGGAGGCGGGCGCGCTCGGCCTCAGCGTGTCGCGCAACCAGGGTCATTTCGACCCGCAGGGCGTCCACATCCCGGCGATCTG
>DASUKH010000071.1:0-10280 GCA_036278835.1 Allostellaceae bacterium | reverse complement strand
GTGCCGTCGAGGCTCTCCCCGAGCCCCAGCACCTCTTTCAGAACCTCGACCGCTTGCAGCGTCCCGAGCACGCCGGCGACCGCGCCCAATATCCCCGCCTCCTCGCAGCGCGGCACGAGATTGGGCGGCGGGGCTTCGTGGAACAGGCACCGGTAACAGGGGTGCCCGTTACCGAGATGCGGTCGGAACGTCGAGAGCTGCCCCTCGAACGGCGACAGCGCCGCCGCGATCAGCGGCTTCTTCAGCCGATAACACAGATCGGTCAGCAGATACCGGGTCGCGAAATTGTCGCTGCCATCGGCGACCAGATCGTAGCGCTCGATCAGTTCCGCGGCGTTGTCGGGGCCGAGACGCATCGGATGGGTCTCGATCCGTACCCCGTCATTGACCCGCGCCAACGTCTCGCGCGCGCTGTCGACCTTGAGGTCGCCGACATGCCGCGTCGCATGGACGATCTGGCGCTGCAGATTGGTCAGGTCGACCCGGTCGTCGTCGACGATGCCGATCGTGCCGATCCCCGCCGCCGCGAGATACATCAGCATCGGCGAGCCGAGCCCGCCGGCGCCGATCACCAGAACCCGCGACTGCAGCAGCTTTTCCTGACCCTCCTCGCCGACTTCGTCGAGGATCAGGTGACGGGCATAGCGGCGGAATTGGGTCTCGCTGAGTTCCATTCGCGCTTCATTCCTCCGACAGGCCGTCTTCGGCGGCGCGACCCGCGATCCCGGCGCGGTTCGCCCGCGCGCACAGATCTTCGAGAGTCAGTGAGTCGAGCCGGGCCATCGCCTCCTGCTGCAACTCCAGCCAAAGCGGCCGCACCACCTGATGGCCGAGGGCGCTGCCGGCCGGCTCGCTGATAGGGTCACCGGCCGTCTCCAGATTGCGCACCGTGCGCACGATATCCCCGAGGCTGATTCGGCTTCGCTCGCGCGCCAGACGGTAACCGCCGCTCGGGCCGCGGATGCCGACCAGGATGCCCTCGCGTACCAATTCCTGCAGCACCGGCTCCAAATAGCGCCGCGGGATGCCCTCGCGCTCGGTGATCTCGGCCGAGCGGACCGGGGCATCGCCGCCGTTATAGGCGATGTCGAGCACCGCCTCGATAGCGAACAGCAGCTTTTTGGTGAGGCGGATCATGACTCCCGCGCGGCGCGTCCTCCGGCTGTGGATAGTTTCGCCGCGCCGCCTCTTTTGGACAAGCGTTTGAGGTGACGGTCGGTGGAGCGGCGGCGACCCCGGTAGAACCGAAGCCGCCCTGCCCCCGCCCGTCCGCCTCGCCGAACTCGTCGACGAGGGCAAATTCCGGCCGCGCAATCCGCACGAAGACGAGTTGCGCGATGCGGTCGCCGGGCCGGATCGCGATGCCCGCGTCGGCATCGGCCGCGCCCGGCGGGTTGCGGTTCCACGCCGAGATCAGGCAGGGGCCGGTGTAGTCGGCATCGATCAACCCGACCGCGTTGCCGAGCACCAGCCCCGCGCGATGGCCGAGCCCCGAGCGCGGCAAAACCAGCGCGCACCATTCGGGATCGCCGACGCGCAGGGCGAACCCGGCGGAGATCAGCACCGCCGGCTCCTGCGGCCGCAGCAGAAGCGGCGCCTCAAGGCAGGCATGCAGGTCGAACCCGGCGGCGCGGCGCGACCCGTAATGCGGAAATCCCCACCCGGAGAGGCGCGGGTCGAGCAGCTTCAGCTCGATCTTGAGAGGCATCGCCGGCCGCGTCCCGATTTGGGAAAGGTTGCGCGCAATCGCGTCGATGCTAACCGCCCGTCCGGGCTATTGTCACGGCCATGCAACGGGGCGGCGATTGATCGCGACAGCATCGGTGACCTTGATGATGGCGGCGACCGGCGCCGCGATCGGCGTCGTCGGCGGGCTGTTCGGCATCGGTGGCGGGGTGGTGGCGATCCCGGTCCTCGGCCTCGCCTTCGGTCTGCATCAGCAGGTGGCGCAGGGCACCGCGCTCGTCATGGTGGTGCCGAATGTGTGGTTCGCGTTTTACCGCTACCGGCAACGTTTTGGCCTCGATCTCCGGATGGCGGCGACATTGGCGGGCGCCGCGGTCGTCATAACCTACCCGGTGGCCCGGCTCGCCACCGCGCTCGACCCGCACGACCTGCGCCTCGCCTTCTGCGGGTTTCTGGTGCTGCTGTCGGGGGTGGTCGCTTGGCGCACGCTGCGCGGCGGGACCGACGGACCGCACCGCCGTCCGCTGGCCTGGGGTTGGACGGCGGTGGTCGGTCTTTTGGGCGGCAGCGTGTCGGGGCTGTTCGGGGTCGGCGGCGCTTTCATCGTGCCGCCGGCGCTGACGACGTTTTTCGGCGTCCGCCAGGTCGCGGCGCAGGGCCTCGCGCTGGCCCTGGTCTGCCCGGGGACGGCGATCGCCTTTGCCACCTATGCCGGCGCCGGGCAGGTCGATTGGCGGCTCGGCCTGCCCTTGGCGGCAGGCGGCATCGCCGCGGTGTCGATCGGGGTCGGCCTCGCGCACCGGGTGCCCGAGCGGCACCTGCGCCTCGCCTTCTGCGCCTTGTTGAGCGTGACCGCGGTGATCCTCGCGCTACGCGCCTGAGTTTGCTGCCAGGCGCTAGGCGAGCAGCGCCGGAGCCTGCGGCACGGCCACCCAGAAATCGGGGTCGTGGCCGAAAAAGATGCGGGCGCCCGCCTGTTCGAGCGTGGCGAGGCGGTCGAGCGACGTGCGCATCGCCTCCTTGTCGAAGGCAAACCGCGGCAGGCGCCGCTCGCGCAGGGTGCGACAGAAATAACAGCTGTCGGCGGCGAGCACGACATCGCCCTTCGGCAGGCGAAGCTTCAGGGATTGGTGCCCCGGCGTGTGGCCGTGGGTCGGCAGGCAGACGACTGAGCCGTCGCCGAACACATCGTGCTCGCCATCGATCAGGCGCCGCTTGTGGCCGAGGTCGAAGTCGCGCGGGTTGAACCCGTGCCGTGCCGCCAGTTCCGGCTCGGTTGCGCCCTCCCATTCGCGCCGCTGCACCAGCATCGTGGCGTTGGCGATCTGGCCGTTGCCGCCGCAATGGTCAAAGTGGAAATGCGAGTTGATGATCAGATCGACCCGCGCCGGGTCGCGGCCCAGCGCCCGCAATCGCGCCGAAATCTCCTCGCCCGGATGATAGTCGAACGCGAAGAGGCCGGCGATGCGCGCCCCGACCCGCGCGGCGGGGTCGCGCTGGCAGTCGGGGTGCATGCCGGTGTCGAACAGCGCAGTCCCGTTCGGGTGCTCGATCAGGTAGGCCGGGATCGGCAGCCGCACTCTCCCCTCGCCGCCCTCCATCAGATGGCCGAGATCGCCTTCGAGCCAGCCGCAGGTCAGCGCATAAACGGCAAGGCTCACGCGCTCGCCCGTTCTGTCTGCGCCTGGGCGGCCGCGTCCGATTTGTGGCCCTTCTGGTGGAAATAATTGGCGCGGAAGAATTCGAGCACGAGGTCGCGATAAACCGCCGCTTCGTAGCGCGCCGGGTTGTCGGGCGACACGCAGCTCGGCAGGCATTCGATGATGCTGCCGATATTGGGGCTATGGAAATAGGCGAGCGAATAGCGGTCGGCGCCGCTGTCGTTGAGGACGCCGTGCGGGGTCGAGAGAAACCGGTTGTTCGACCAGCGCCGCATGATGTTGCCGAGGTTTATAAGGAAAGTGCCGGGGATCACCGGCGGCGGGAACCATTCGCCGGACGGCAGCCGGACCGCCAGCCCCGGCACGTCGGTGCGGGCGAGCGCGGTCATGAAGCTGTTGTCGGTGTGCGGCGCCTGGCCGAACAAATTGTCCTCGCCTGATTCCTGCGGCGGATAGTGCAGGAAGCGCAGATTGGCGTGCGCCTCGTCGGCGAAGTAGGGCGCAAAGAAATCCGCCGGCATGCCGAGCGCCACCGCAAAGACCGGCAGAATGCGGTCGCACATCGCGCCAAGAGCGTGGAAATACGCCATCATGTCGCGGCGCATTTCGGCGATGCCCGGAAGGCTCTCGGGCGGCCACTGGTTGCGGCCGCGCAGCGGTTTCCCGGCAATGACGTCGGGATGCTCGGGGCCGCGGTCGTGGCTGACGAAGAAGCTTTCGTTCTGGTTCGGGCGGGTCGCCTTGTGCACGGTCGAAGCGCCCTGCACCGAGGCGTTGATCGGCAGATAGCCGATATTGTTCTGGTTGAGCTTGAGCTTCAGCTTTTCCGCCAGCGGCAGCGCGTGAAAGGCGCGCGAGGCGGCGAAGGCCCGGTCGATCACCGGCTCGGGCACGTCGTGGCCGGCGGCGTAGAAAAACCCGACCTCCTCGCAGGCCCGGCCGACCTGTGGTGCGAGGCACTCGACTGCGCCCTTTTCGCCGGCGAACACCGCGGCGAAATCGATAACCGGGATTAGCGCCGCCGCCGCCTCGTAATCCCTGACCGCGAATTCCTTGAACAAATCCATCGCGCCCTCCGGCCGCCGCGTTTCGCCCGAGTATAACCGCGACGGGCGCGCCGGCGTCCTGCTTTTCCTGTTTTTACAGGGAATCTGCAGGGCGCCACAGCTCCGGCAGAACCCGACGCACGCTGTGAAAACCCGCTGTTCCGGCGAAAGCCGGGACCCACGATGGCGACAACCCGGGCGCGGATGGGTGGGTCCCGGCTTTCGCCGGGAATGCGGAAAGGAGAGCTCTCGGCTTAAGCACCCACCCATCGGCCTTCGCCCGGACGACGGTCACTGGTCGAATAGCGCAGGATTGTGGCGATTCTATCGTCGCCGAGCGCGCGCCGGCGACGATGGGCGAAACCTTAAGTACCTGTCCCGGCGTTCGCTTTCGCCGGGACAGTGGGCTTTCGGAGCACAGTTGCGGAGCTGCCGGACCTGCCCGCTATACCGTCGTGGCGTCCCGGGAGAACGCCTTGAATGCGATGATTGTGAAGGTGTCCTTGACGCCGGGCAGGGTCTGCAGCCGCTCGGTCACGAAATGGCCGATATCGGCGGTATCCGGCAGATAGCATTTCATCAGGAGATCGTATTGGCCGGAGGTCGAATAGACCTCGGAGACCTGCTCGATACCGGCGACCGCCTCGTCGGCGACCGCGTAGGCCTTGCCGAGCTCGCACTTGACCATGACGAAAATGGTTTTCATGGCACCCTCCGGCCGAATGAAAACCCGGCGGTTCAGGCCTCGGCGGCGATCCGCGGCGCGCGCCGCAGAAAGGCCGGCAGATCGTCGCCAAACCCGACGACCGGCGCCTCGTGCCCGTCCTGGCCGCGCGCCGCTTGCGGGCGGTCGTGCCCGTTGCGGCGCGGCGGCTCGCGGCGGGAAGACGGCTCGTGCCGCGGCCGCTCGGTTTCGCGGGCGGGTTCGGGGCGCGCAGCCCGGCGCTCGGGGCGCTCGCCCCCGATGCGCTTGCCCCCGGCGGGTTTGCCGTTGACCCGCGGCGCGGCGGCATTGCGCCGGCCTCCGCGGTGTCTCGCGCCCTCGTCGAACTCAAGCTCCGCGTCGGCGATACCGTGGACATTCGCCAGCGGGATATCCTTGCCGATCAGCTTCTGGATCGCGGCAACATTCTTGCCGTCCTCGGGCGCCGCCAAAGTGAACGACCGGCCTTCGCGCCCGGCGCGGCCGGTGCGGCCGATGCGGTGCACGTAATCCTCGGCATGGTACGGCACGTCGAAATTGAAGACGTGCGACAATCCCTGAATGTCGAGACCGCGCGCCGCCACGTCGCTCGCCACCAAGAGCCGGACCTCGCCGTTCTTGAAGCGCTCCAGCGTCTCGGTGCGCTTCGGCTGTGACATATCGCCGTGCAGCGCCGCGGCATCGAGCCCGTGCCGCGACAGCGAGCGCTGCAAGATATCGACGTCGCGCTTGCGGTTGCAGAAAATGAGGGCGTTTTTGACATCCTCGCTGGCGATCAGGCGGCGCAGCGCCTCGCGCTTGTCTTCCGGCGCGACGATCGCCAGCGACTGAACGACGGTGGCGGCCGGCGAGGCCGGCGGCGCCACCGCGATCTCGACGGGGGTCTTCAGAAAGGCATCGGCGAGGCCGCGGATCTCGGGCGGCATCGTCGCCGAGAAGAACAGGGTCTGCCGGGCTTTCGGCAACAGGCCGACGATGCGTTCGACGTCCGGGATGAAGCCCATGTCGAGCATTCGGTCGGCCTCGTCGATGACGAGGATGCGCACGTCCGACAGCAAGATCTTGCCGCGTTCGAACAGGTCGAGCAGACGGCCGGGGGTGGCGATCAGCACGTCGACGCCGCGATCGAGCTTTTTTTCCTGATCGGCGAAGCTTTCACCGCCGATCAACAGCGCGGTGGAAAGCCGGTGATAACGGCCGTAGACCTCGAACGAGGCCTCGACCTGGGTCGCCAACTCGCGGGTCGGCTCGATGATCAACGAGCGCGGCATGCGCGCCCGAGCCCGCCCGGCGGCGAGCCTGTCGATCATCGGCAGGGCAAAGCTGGCGGTCTTGCCGGTGCCGGTCTGGGCGCACCCCAGCACATCGCGCCCTTCGGCGACGATGGGGATGGCTTGCTCTTGGATCGGGGTGGGATTGGTATAGCCGGCGTCTATAACCGCCCGCAGAAGTTCGGGCGAGAGTCCTAGTTCGTTAAATTTCATTGAGAAGTTTTGGCCTTACGCAAGCTGCTGAGGGCGGACTGCCCGCCTTCTAATTGGCGACGAAGCGCAGGAAGTCAATAATTTTCGCTCGTTCAGTTATGTCGCAGCGACAGGGCAGGTGTTTATAGGACCGCGCCCGATCAGCGGCGGCGGAATTGCGGCCGCGGGGCAATTGGCGGCGCGTTGGTATCCTTGTGGCGGAAGTTGATGCGGCCCTTGGTCAGGTCGTACGGGGTCATTTCGACGGTCACCCGGTCGCCGGCCAAAATGCGGATGCGGTTTTTCTTCATCTTGCCGGAAGAGTAGGCAAGCGTTTCATGCCCGTTATCGAGGCGTACCCGAAACCGTGCATCGGGCAGCAGCTCCATTACGATGCCTTCGAATTCGATCAGGTCTTCTTTTGCCAATGAGTACTCCCAGACAGGAAAAAGGGACGCCCATCCATTGGGGCGTCCCTCTTGGCGACCGGCTCAGGCCGGACGCAGGTCCACGGCCGACACCCGGCCGCGCTGGCCTTGCTCGAGCTCGTAGCTGATCTTTTGGCCTTCGTTGAGGCCATCCATGCCGGCCCGCTCAACCGCCGAGATGTGGACAAAAACGTCGGGGCCTCCGCTCGTCGGCTGGATAAACCCGTAGCCCTTCTGGGCATTGAACCATTTGACCGTACCGGTCGCCATTAGCAGGAACTCCGTTCAGTAGAAGGCCGCCGCCCGCAGAGCGGCGGATCGCACGTCGGTTGGATCGGGAGACACACACCCCTCCGCTTTGAGCGAGCGGCAGTGAGCCGAACCCAAGCGGGGTCGACGGGCGTCTAGGTAAGCCGGCACGGCGGGTTGCGCAAGAGCCGCGAGCATCGGGGCCGGCCCGGAGTTTTCGCAGGAGCCTCGCGGGCCGGGTCGCCGCCCGGAGGCGGCTATCGCAACCATCGCGGCAACATTGTATAATAGGGCGAAACGGCGCGCCGCGCCGGGCGGCGCCCCTGGAGCAGGGCTGGAGCATGAAGAATCTGCTCGCCGTGATCGGCGACGGCAATGCCGGGCTGGTCCTCGAAGCGGCGTTTTCGGTCGCCCGACAGTTCAACAGCCATATCGTCGGGCTGCACAGCCTGACGACCGAGTATGCGGTGGTGTTCGGCGGCGAAATGGGGTTCTCGATCTCCTCCGAGGTCGACCGCACCCTCGAACGCGAGGGCCACGAGCGGCGCGACGAGGCGCGCCGCCTGTTTCGCGACTTTATGAGCGCGCGCGGCGTGCCGGTTGGCGCGCCGGTGCCGGGCGAGGGCGGCCCGAGCGCCTCGTGGCGCGAGGAGGACGGGCGGCAGAACGCGATCGTCGGGATGAGCGGGCGGGTCTTTGACCTGATCGTCGTGGCGCAGCCTGAGAAACTCGCCTCGATCGCCGAGGCGACGCTCGAGGACGCGCTGTTCGAAAGCGGCCGGCCGGTGCTGATGGTGCCGAGCAGCGGCGCGGCGCGGCTCGGCGAGACCGTCGCCGTCGCCTGGAACGGCAGTACCGAGACGGCGATGACGGTGGCGCTCGGCATGCCGTTCCTGAAGCTGGCGCGGCACGTCGTGGTGATCGCGGTCGGGCCGCAGCACATGCCGGAACCCGGCCCGACCGGCGAGGAACTGGCGCGCAACCTCGAACTGCACGGGCTCGAGGTCAGCCTGCGCCCGGCCTTCGGCCGGCAGAAGGCGATGGGTGAATCCTTTCTCAAGGAGGCGATGGCGGCGGGCGCCGATCTGATGCTCAAGGGCGCCTATACGCAAAGCCGCATCCGCCAGATGATCTTCGGGGGCGCCACAAGGCACATCATCATGGAATCGAAAATCCCGGTGCTGATGGCGCGCTGAACCAGGACGCCCGGCAATCCAGGATCGCATGCCGGCGGTCCATGACACGGAAGCCGCCGGCAACCTCGGCGACAGGCGGAAACGCGCCGCGGCCGGCCCCCGTTTGCCGGATATGACCCGACAAATGGAGGGCTTGATGAGCGACAAGAAAACCCCGGACGACCGGCCGTCGCGGAATGAGGGCGAGGGCAACAAGACGGCGGCGCGGGCCTACAACGAGGCGCAGCAACGCTTCGTCCGCTCCGGCAAGGTCGAGAAGAAGGCCCGCGAGGCCGAAGACGCGCTCGCGCGCGACAAGCGCGAGCTGGAGCGGGCCGAGGCCGTCGGCAAAAGCCACGGCGCCGGCGAAGACCCGGCCATCACCCGGAAACCGTAAGAGGGGGTATCAACGGCGAATCTCTTCGTCATGGCCGGGCTTGTCCCGGCCATCCACAAAAAGGCGGCGTCGGCTCGATCGGCCTCACGTTGATGCCCGGCAAAAGGCCGGGCATAACGAGAGTGCTCCAAAAGGGATCGGCCGCGCGAGCCCTCTCCCTCACCGGCGAGGGAGAGGGTGTGAAACGCGGATTGCCAGCCTCAGTCCTTCTCTTCGGGTTCGGCCTGGCGGCGGCGGATCGCGGCGCCGAGGATGTCGCCGAGGCTGGCGCCTGAATCGGACGAGCCGAATTCCTGCATCGCCCGCTTTTCCTCATCAACCTCGCGCGCCTTGATCGACAAGGTAACCCGGCGGGTGGCGCGGTCGATCGCGGTGATCTTGGCATCGATCCGCTCGCCGACGGCGAAGCGGTCGGGGCGCTGCTCGCTGCGGTCGCGCGACAGTTCCGACTTGCGGATAAAGCCGGGAACGCCGTCGCCCAGCAGCACCTCGACCCCGCCATCGACGGTCGCGGAAATCGTGCCGGTTACCACCTCGCCCTTTTTCAGGGTCGCCATGCCGGTCTCGAACGGGTCCGCCTCGAGCTGCTTGATGCCGAGGGAAATCCGCTCCTTGTCGACATCGACATCGAGCACCTTGACCTGCACCGGCTGGCCCTTGCGGTAGTCCTTGACCGCATCCTCGCCCGGCTGGTTCCAGTCGATGTCCGACAGGTGGACCATGCCGTCGATGTCGCCGGGCAGGCCGACGAACAGCCCGAACTCGGTGATGTTGCGCACCTCGCCCTCGACCGTGCTGCCAACCGGGTGCTCCTCGACAAAGCTCTCCCACGGGTTCGCCATGACCTGCTTCAGGCCAAGGCTGATGCGGCGCTTCTGCGGATCGACGTCGAGCACCATCACCTCGACCTCTTGCGAGGTCGAGACGATCTTGCCGGGATGCACGTTCTTCTTGGTCCAACTCATCTCGGAGACGTGCACGAGGCCCTCGACCCCCGGCTCCAATTCGACAAAGGCGCCGTAATCCGTGATGTTGGTGACGCGGCCCTTGAACTTGGCGCCGGCCGGGTATTTGAGCTCGACACCCTCCCACGGGTCGGCCTCGAGCTGCTTCATGCCGAGTGAGATGCGCTGGGTCTCCGGGTTGAAGCGGATCACCTGCACCTTGACGGTCTGGCCGATATTGAGCGCTTCCGAGGGATGATTGATGCGCCGCCAGGCGATGTCGGTGACGTGCAGCAGCCCGTCCACCCCGCCCAAATCGACAAAGGCGCCGTAATCGGTGATATTCTTGACGACGCCTGTGAGAATCTGGCCTTCCTTGAGGCTGGCGACCAGTTCGGAACGCTGCTCGGCGCGGCTTTCTTCAAGAACCGCGCGGCGCGACACGACGATGTTGCCGCGCGAGCGGTCCATCTTCAGGATCTGGAACGGCTGCGGCGACCCCAATAGCGGGGTGATGTCGCGCACCGG
>DASUKH010000070.1:0-7932 GCA_036278835.1 Allostellaceae bacterium | reverse complement strand
GCACATTCCGGCTCCTCTGCTGCCCGCTCCTCGCCAGGAACAGGCGGCCGCGCCGCCGGGTGCGATTTGCCGATCGCCGGTTGAGATCGGGCCGGCGTGCCCCAACCCGATTGCGGCGGCTGCGCCGCCGTGCGACACCTGTTAGGATTGCCGTCCCGGCACCGAGGGCCCGTAGTTCAGCTGGTTAGAACGCGCCGCTCATAACGGCGTTGTCGCAGGTTCGAGTCCTGCCGGGCCTACCAAACCTTCCAAGGGCTGGGGATGCGGACGTGTTTTTAGGGGTGCGCGGCAAGCGCACCGCAAGGCGACGGCACGCCCGTCGGCCATCGTCGGACGGAAGCCCCGTACGGCGGGACAGAGCGCCATCGCTCCGCGTCCGCCATGCGGCGCCGGGAGAGGCGACCGCAGCACACGCGAGCCGGTCAGCAGCGCCTGACTGATGACCAGCAAAAGGCGATGGCGCTCCGCTGCTACGCCACTACTTCAAGAAATTGAGCTTGCTGAGATCGGCCACACCGGCCATGTGCATCGAGGAGCCGTCATGAAAGTTCATGGTTGTGCCCCCCGAGTCGGAAACTGAACTTCCGACCATTGCATCCGGGTTCGCCGAGGTAGCCGATTGGATGGCCTCCGGGTGCGAATCAAAACCCATCACCGATGAGGTGCCGTCTCCTTGATTATCGGCGATGCCGTTCTGTCCCTGGCCGTTCGCGACGCCGTTTTGTTGTCCGCCATGAAGGGTGGTGATCCCCCCGCTGCCGGCGGTAACGCTGTCACCCGTGCCGCCTTTGATGCTTATGGCACCTGAGCCGCCGATGATCGTGTCGTGCGAGCCGCCGATGACCAGCATGTCGCCGGAGCTGCCAAAGATGAGATCACCGTCGCCCGCCTGCACCGTTGTCGGCCCGGCGCCGCCGTAAATGGTCTCCGGCCCCGCTTTGGTCAGATGATCCTTGCCGGAGGCGTCGATCAGCTGTTGCGTCCCGGCGATCGTACTGCCGGTAATCGTGTCGCCTGCCGACCCGACCACGGTCATACGGTCCCCACCGCCTTCCGAGCCGACGATCTGGATCGATTCGTTGCCGGTCTGGTCGATGACCTTAAAGCTGCCGGTGAGCAACTGCTCGGTGGCATTTGGCTGCCCCACATTGCTGACGGTGTTGTTATCCACCAGCGCGGCGCCCGGGATAAAGGCGCTGGCCTGATAGCCCGAGGCGACGGTGCCCGGGGCCGACGTAAATACCTCGATGTTTGTTTTGCCAAGATGCGGCTGCGGCTGCGGCCCGCTGCCATCGGCCGTCAAGTCAATGTTGACGTTTCCGCTGCCATGGCCGTTTCCGTAAAAGGAGAGCTTTGATCCTGTAATCGACGCCATAGGGCTTCCTTTTGCCGTTTACGTGCGGCGAGCATCTTGAGGATTTCAGGACCAGAGTCTCGTTTCAAATTTCGACAATTTGTTTCATATTTCCAAAATCCTTCTATATGCGTGTATAAAGACATAGCATTAGTTGCAATTTACTCCGTGGTCCGAGAGTTTTTTTGCACGATAACTTTAATAAACCTTGACGATGGATGCGCCACGGGACGCATGCAGCAACCGGGCGGCGGCGAAGGACCACGGAATTTCTCTTTCAAATTGAAATCCTAGCGAAAAGCGGCACTTTCCCCTCCCCTGCCGGGTTGCCGCCCCTGTCCGCAGCCTTCGGACCGGCCGCGCCGCGAACGGGCTATCGGCTCATCCGGGTTCGCCCAGTTCCATCCGTCATGCCGCTGATAACGGCGTTGCCGCCGCTGCGAGTCCTGCCCGGCCTGTCCGTCGTGCGGGCGCTCAGCCCTCGCCCATCCTTAGAGCGGCGATGAAGGCGGATTGCGGGATTTCGACTTGGCCGAACTGGCGCATCCGCTTTTTGCCTTCCTTCTGCTTTTCGAGAAGTTTTCTTTTGCGGGTAACATCGCCACCATAGCATTTGGCGAGGACGTCCTTGCGCAGCGCCTTGACTGTCTCGCGCGCGATGACGCGCCCGCCGATCGCCGCCTGGATCGCGATCTGGAAGAGCTGCCGCGGGATCAGGTCCTTGAGGCGCTCGCATAAGGCGCGGCCGCGCCGTTCGGCTTCGCCGCGATGCACGATGATCGACAGGGCATCGACCGGCTCGCCGTTAATCAGGATGTTCATCAGCACGAGGTCGCCCGTGTCGTAGCCGTCGAGCTGGTAGTCAAAGCTGGCGTAGCCGCGGCTCAACGATTTGAGCCGGTCGTAGAAATCGAAGACCACCTCGTTGAGCGGCAGCCGATAGACGACCATTGCACGCGCCCCGGCATAGGTCAGGTCGAGCTGCACCCCGCGGCGTTCCTGGCACAGCGCCAGGATCGGGCCGAGATAGGCGTCGGGAACGAAGATCGTCGCCTTGATCCACGGCTCCTCGGTATGGTCGATCCTGACCGGGTCCGGCATGTCGGCCGGGTTATGCAGGTCGAGCACGCGGTCGTTTGTCAGATGCACCCGATAGACGACCGACGGCGCGGTGGTGATCAAATCGAGGTCGAACTCGCGGTTGAGCCGCTCCTGGATGATCTCGAGATGAAGGAGGCCGAGAAAGCCGCAGCGAAAGCCGAACCCCAAGGCGGCCGAGGTCTCCGGCTCGTACAGAAAACTCGCGTCGTTAAGGCGCAGCTTGGCGAGGCTGTCGCGCAGCCGCTCGTAATCGGCGGCGTCGGTCGGGAAGAGACCGCAGAACACCACCGGCTGCACCGGCTTGAACCCGGGCAGCGGCTCGGCGGCCGGGCGGCGGTCCTCGGTGATCGTGTCGCCGACCCGGCAATCGGCGACGGTCTTGATCCCGGCGGTGATAAAGCCGATCTCGCCCGGCCCCAGTTCCGGCGCGGCGACGCCCTTCGGGGTGAACACGCCGACACGCTCGACCTGGTGCGCGGCGCCGGTTGCCATCAGCCGGATCTTCTGGCCAGCGACAAGCCTGCCGTCCTTGACCCGCACCAGGATGACGACCCCGAGATAGGGGTCGTACCAGCTGTCGACGAGCAGCGCCTTGAGCGGCGCCGCGGCGTCGCCCGTGGGCGGCGGCAGACGGGTGACGAGCGCCTCGAGCACGTCCTCGATGCCGATCCCGGTCTTGGCCGAGATCAACAGCGCCTCGGAGGCGTCGAGGCCGATCACATCCTCGATCTGCTCCTTGACCCGGTCGGGTTCGGCCGCCGGCAGGTCGATCTTGTTGAGCACCGGCACGATCTCGTGGCCGGCGGCGACCGCCT
The DNA here is from genome assembly GCA_036278835.1 of Allostellaceae bacterium. GTDB lineage: Bacteria > Pseudomonadota > Alphaproteobacteria > ATCC43930 > CGMCC-115725 > DATARH01. Next base: position 4,662 of record DASUKH010000070.1, on the reverse strand, counting down.
GATAGACATTGGCCAAGGTCTGCGCCTCGACCCCCTGGCTGGCATCGACGACCAGCAGCGACCCTTCGCAGGCCGCCAGCGACCGCGACACCTCGTAGGCGAAATCGACGTGGCCCGGCGTGTCCATCAGGTTGAGGACGTAATCCCCGCCGTCGCGCGCCCGATAGTCGAGGCGGACGGCCTGCGCCTTGATCGTGATGCCGCGCTCGCGCTCCAATTCCATCGTGTCGAGCACCTGCTCGCGCATCTCGCGATCGGCCAGCCCGCCCGTCGCCTGGATCAGGCGATCGGCGAGGGTGGACTTGCCGTGGTCGATATGGGCGATGATCGCGAAATTGCGGATCTGGCTGAGCGGCGTCATGCGCGCCGAACATAAGGACGCGCCCGGCCGGGATCAACGCGCGGGCAGACCGTCACAAAGCTGTCGGTGCGATGCCCAGCGCCTGCGCCGCCGCGAGCAGGCGTTTGTCGCAGCCGGAGGTGAGCGGGGCTCGGCGAGCAAGTAGGCAAGGGCGACCGAGCTGTCGATGTAGATCACACCGATCTTCCCGATCGCGATCGAGATCGGTGAGCAGTCGCTCCAGAGTGTATCCGGGTATCGGTTTTCGGGGTGGCGGGGAACCTTCACGAATGGTCGCAGGCCTCAGCCAGCCTTCCCGCAAGCCCCGCAGATCAAATGCGGAGAGGGGCCGCCCCTCACCTTCGCGACCCGGTTTGTAAAGCGCGCGCCGGTCAGCCCCTGAGGGTGCCACCGGTGGCCTTTTCGACGGCGGCGACGAGGCGTTTCGCAAAATCCTCGATCTCGGAATCGGTCAAGGTCGCTTCCTGCGGCTGCAGGGTGACCGAGATCGCCAGCGACTTCTTGCCCTCGGGCAGGCCCTTGCCCTCGTACACGTCGAACAGGCGGATGTCGGAGACGAGGCGGCGATCGACCCCGGAAGCGACGCGCAGCAGCTTTTCGGCCGGCAGGTCGCGATCGACGATAAAGGCGAAATCGCGCTCGACCGGCTGAAACACCGACAGAAGCAGCGGCGCCCGGCCGCGTCCCACCCGCGGCAGCGGCACTGCGTCGAGAAACAATTCGAAAGCGGCAACCGGCCCGCGCAGGTCGAAGGCGTCGAGAATGTCAGGATGCAACTCGCCGAAATGGCCGAGCACGGCCGGCCCGAGCCGCAGCGCGCCGGCGCGGCCGGGGTGAAACCAATTCGGCGGATCGGCGCTGGTCTGGAGATTGTCGAGCGGCGCGCCCATCGCGGCGAGGGCCGCCAGGGCGTCGGCCTTGGCGTCGAACAGGTCCGGCCCGCGAGCCGGCGCCCGCCAGTCGCGCGGGCCGAGGTGGCCGGCGCGCAGCCCGGCGGCGGCGGCGACCTGCCCCTCCGGCCGGTCGTCGCGGTAGAGCGGCCCCAGCTCGAACAAGGCGACATCGGGGAAGCCGCGATCGGCGTTGCGCCGCGCCGCCTCGACGAGGCCCGGCAGGAGCGACGGCCGCATCGCGTCGAGATCGGCGCTGATCGGATTGACCAGAACCAGTTCCGGCCGGGCGCCGCCGAACAGGGCGGTCGCCTTCGACGAAATGAACGAGAACGTCACCGCCTCGGTCAGGCCGCGCTCCGTCAGGGTGCGGCGGGAAAGCTCGACCCGCCGGCGGCGCGCGTCGATCGCCGGACGCGAGACGGTCGTCTCGCGCGGCAGCGGTACCGCCGGGATCGCGTCGTACCCCTTGACCCGCAATACCTCCTCAACGAGGTCGGCCTCGCCTTCGATATCGCCGCGCCATGACGGCGGCATCACCTCAAGGTTGCCGTCGCCCTCCGCCGTATTCGCGACGGCACAGCCGAGCGCTTCGAGGATGCGGCGGCTCTCTTCCGCCGGCACGTCCAATCCGCCCAGGCCGGCGACCCGCTCCTGCCGCAACACGTAATGCCGATGCCACTCCGGCTCCGCGCCGGCCACGACCAATTCGGACGGCTCACCGCCGCACAAATCGAAGATCAGCCTTGTCGCGATCTCCAGCCCCGGCCCGACAAAGGCCGGATCGATGCCGCGTTCGAAGCGGTAGCGGGCGTCGCTGGCGATTTCGAGGCGGCGGCCGGTCGCCGCGGTGCGCACCGGATCAAACAAGGCCGCCTCGACAAACACTTCGGTCGTCGCCTCGGTGACGCTGGTCGGCTCGCCGCCGATCACCCCGCCGAGGCTCTGCACGCCGTTGCCGTCGGCGATCGCGGTCACCTCGGGATCGAGCGCATACTCGCGGCCGTTGAGTGCGAGAATCCGCTCGCCCGCGCGCGCCAGCCGCACCACGAGGTCGCCCCGCAGCTTGCCTGCGTCGAACACGTGCAGCGGCCGGTTGAGGTCGAAGGTCAGGAAATTGGTGATATCGACCAATGCCGAGATCGGCCGGAGGCCGATCGCCTCGAGGCGCTCCTTCAGCCAGCGCGGACTTGGGCCATTGCGCAATCCGCGGATGTGGCGGCCGAGGAAGAGCGGACAGGCCTCGCGGTCCTCGATCCGGATCGCGATCGGCGAGCGGAAGGCGCCTTCGACCGGGGTCGTGTCGAGCGGCTTGAGGGTGCCGAGGCCGGCGGCGGCGAGGTCGCGGGCAATGCCGCGCACCCCGAGGCAATCGGCACGGTTCGGGGTCACCTTGAGATCGATGACGGGATCGTCGAGGCCGAGCAGCTCGGCATAGGGCGCGCCGACCGGCGCGTCCTCCGGCAGGTCGATGATGCCGGAATGATCCTCGCCGAGGGCCAATTCGGCCGCCGACATCAGCATGCCGCGGGAGGCGACGCCGCGGATCGTGCTCTCGCGCAGGGCTGCACCAGTCTTCGGGATGGTCACCCCGGCCGGGCCGAACACCCCCTTCATGCCGGCCCGCGCATTCGGCGCGCCGCACACCACCTGCACCGCGCCGGCCCCGGCATCGACGATGCAGATGCGCAGCCGGTCGGCGTTGGGGTGCGGCTCGGCCTTGACGACGCGCGCCACGACAAACCCGGCGAGGGCGGCGGCGCGGTCCTCGACGCCTTCAAGGTCGTGGCCGAGCATCACCAGCCGCTCGGCGATCTCGGCCGCCGTCGCCTCGGTGGCGAGATGCGCCTTGAGCCAGGACAGGGTCGTCTTCATCGCAGCGCCCCGCGCACCGGCGAGGGAATGTCGAGCGGCAAAAACCCGTAATGCCTGAGCCAGCGCAGATCGCTGTCGTAAAACGTGCGCAGATCGGGGATGCCGTATTTCAGCATCGCCACTCGTTCGATCCCCATGCCGAAGGCAAACCCCTGGTACTCGCCGGGATCGATCCCGCAATTCTCCAGGACTTTCGGGTGCACCATGCCCGAGCCCAGAATTTCCAGCCAGTCGCCGCCGGCGCCGATCTTCAATTCGCCACCGGCCCGCGAGCAGCCGATATCGACCTCGGCGGACGGCTCGGTGAACGGGAAGTAGCTCGGGCGGAACCGCACCGGCAAATCCTCGACACCGAAGAACGCCCGGCAGAACTCGATGAGGCAGCCCTTCAAGTGGCCCATATGCGTTGTGCGATCGATGACCAGCCCCTCCACCTGATGGAACATCGGCGAGTGGGTCGCGTCGTGGTCGGCGCGGAAGGTGCGGCCGGGCACGATGATGCGCAACGGCGGCTTCTCCGCCAGCATCGTGCGGATTTGCACGGGCGAAGTATGGGTGCGCAGCACGAGGCGGGAGCCGTCTTGGCGCGGCGGCAGGTAGAACGTGTCGTGCTCCTGCCGCGCCGGGTGCTCGGGCGGGATGTTGAGGGCGGTGAAATTGTGGAAATCGTCCTCGATATGCGGCCCCTCGGCCACGACGAACCCCATCTCGCCGAAAATCGCGACGATCTCGTCGATCGTCTGGCTGATCGGGTGGATGCGCCCAATATCGGCCGGCGCGGCCGGCAGGGTCACATCGGCGCGCTCCTGGGCGAGCCGTGCGGCGCGCGCGGCGCGTTGCAGCTCGCCGGCGCGGGTTTCGATCTCGGCAGCGAGCCGATCCTTCAGCTGGTTGAGCCGGGCGCCGGCCTCGCGCCGGCGCTCGGGCGGCAGCGCGCCGAGGCCGCGCATCGCCATCGTCACCGCGCCGCTGCGCCCGAGCAGCCTGACGCGTACCTGCTCCAGCGCCTCAGCCGACGGCGCAGCGTCGATTTCCTTCAGGAACTGGTCTTGGTTCGCGGTCGGATCGTCCATTTGATCACCGATAGAAAAAGGGGCTGTCGGATGCAGCCCCTTTTTCGCAAGCAATGCCTTTCCGGGGCCTTAGCGAGCTACGCCCCGCTAAATCGCCCGCCATCATCATACTGGCAAAGGCCGGCATCCATGGCGGAGATCGGTCCCGGCTTTCGCCGGGACGACATGGGGAGCGGCAGCATCAGGCCGCCGCCGGCGGCGCCTCTCCGAGCGCGCCTTGCGCCTGCGCAACGATCGCGGCGAACGCCTCGGGTTCGCGGATCGCCAAATCCGACAATACCTTGCGGTCGAGATCGATGCCGGCGAGCTTGAGACCGTGCATGAATTGCGAGTAGGTCAGCCCGTGCTCGCGCACCCCGGCGTTGATCCGCTGTATCCACAGCCCGCGGAAATCGCGCTTGCGGTTGCGCCGGTCGCGGTAGGCGTATTGCAGCGCCTTCTCGACCTTCTCGATCGCCACCCG
>DASUKH010000069.1:0-3359 GCA_036278835.1 Allostellaceae bacterium | reverse complement strand
ATGCACAAACCGGTACGCAAGGCGGTTTTTCCGGTGGCCGGGCTTGGCACCCGCATCCTCCCGGCCACCAAGGCGATGCCGAAGGAGATGCTGACCGTCGTCGACCGGCCGCTCATTCATTACGCGATGGAAGAGGCGCGGGCGGCCGGGATCGAGGAGTTCTATTTCGTCACCAGCCGCGCCAAGAGCGCGATCGAGGATCATTTCGATATCGCCTTCGAGCTGGAGGAGACCCTGCGCGAGCGCCGCCGTACCACCGCGCTCGACGAGCTGCACGAGTGGCTGCCGGCGGCAGGCCAGGTCGCCTATACCCGCCAGCAGCGCCCGCTCGGCCTCGGGCACGCGGTGTGGTGCGCCCGCTATCTGGTTGGTGACGAGCCGTTCGCGGTGCTGCTGGTCGATGATCTGATGGTCGGCGACCCGCCCTGCCTCGCCGAAATGGTCGAGGCTTATGGCGAGGTCGGCGGCAACATCGTCGCGGTCGTCGAGGTGCCGCGCGAGCAGACGCGCCGCTATGGCGTGCTCGACGTGATCGACCAGAAGGGCCGGCTGGTGCGGGCGCGCGGGGTCGTCGAAAAGCCCGAGCCGGCGGCGGCGCCCTCCACCCTGACGATCATCGGCCGCTACATCATACAGCCGGAGATCTTCGCCGAGCTGGGCCGCCTCGAACCCGGCAGCGGCAACGAAATTCAGCTGACCGACGGGCTCGACCGGCTGATCGCCGCCGGCCAGCCGTTCCACGGCCTGCGCACCACCGCCCGGCGCTACGATTGCGGCGACAAGCTTGGCTACCTCGAAGCCAATCTCGCGCTCGGCCTGCGCCATCCCGAACTCGGCCCCGATTTGCGCCGCCTCCTCCACGCGTACTTGTGATCAGCCACCGTGACCTCCCCACCGTCATTCCCGCGAAAGCGGGAATCCAGGGGCCGCCGACCCACGTTTCCCCCTGGACCCCGCTTTCGCGGGGGTGACCGCAACTATCGAGCAACCTGAATGCCGCATCGCTTCGACCCGACGATCCTGCGCGAATACGACATCAGAGGTATCGTCGGCCAGACCTTGTTCCCGGCCGACGCGCATGCGCTGGGCCGCGCCTTCGCGGCGACCGCGACAAGGTCCGGCGGCCGGCGGATCGCCGTCGGCTATGACGGCAGGCTGACCTCGCCCGAGCTGGAAGCGGCGCTCGTCCAGGGGCTGTCCGAAGGCGGCGCCGATGTCGTGCGGATCGGCCGCGGGCCGACACCAATGCTGTATTTCGCCGCGGCGACGCTTGGGGTCGATGGCGGCGTCATGGTCACCGGGTCGCACAACCCGCCCGACCACAACGGCTTCAAGCTGGTGCTCGGCGGCAAGCCGTTCTTCGCCGCGGCGATCCGCCGGCTCGGCGAGATGGCGCTGACCCTCGGCCCGCCGGAAGTGCCGACGGGCCGGATCGAAGAGCGGAGCGTCTTCGCCGATTACGTCGCGCGGCTGGCGCGCGATTACGACGGCGCGCGTAGTCTGACCGTCGCCTGGGATTGCGGCAACGGCGCCACCGGCGAGGTCGTCGCGGAGTTGGTGCGCCGGCTGCCGGGGCGCCACGTCCTGCTCAACGAGACGATCGACGGCGCTTTCCCGGCGCATCATCCCGACCCGACGGTCGCCGAGAACCTCGTGCAGCTGCAAGAGGCGGTGCTTGCCGAAAGCTGCGACCTCGGGATCGGCTTCGACGGCGACGGCGACCGCATCGGCGTCGTCGACGCCAGGGGCCGCATCCTGTGGGGCGACCAATTGCTGATCGTGCTGGCGCGCGACGTGCTGGCCCGCTATCCGGGTGCGCCGATCCTCGCCGACGTCAAGGCCAGCCAGGTCCTGTTCGACGAGATAGCGCGGGCCGGCGGCGAACCGGTGATGATGCAGACTGGGCATTCGCTGATCAAGGCGCGGCTCGCCGAGAGCGGGGCGCCGCTGGCCGGCGAGATGAGTGGCCACATCTTTTTCGCCGATCGCTGGTACGGGTTCGACGACGCGATCTACGTCGCGGTGCGGCTGCTCGGCATCCTCGCGCGCGCCGATGAGGGCATCGGCGCGATGATCGACCGGTTGCCGCCGGTCTTCAACACCCCCGAATTGCGCATTGAATGCGACGAAGCGCGCAAGTTCGATGCAGTTGCCGAGGTGAGCGAGCGGCTGCGCCGGCGCGGCGCTGACCTGATCGATATCGACGGGGTACGGGTGCGCACCGAAGACGGCTGGTGGCTGATGCGCGCCTCGAACACCCAGGCGGTCATCGTCGTCCGCGCCGAATCGTCGAGCGAGGCCGGTCTTGCCCGGCTCAAGGCGCAACTCGCCGCCGAACTCGCCCCAAGCGGCCTTGCGCTGCCGGCCTGATCCCTGTTCTTTCCTGCTTGCGTGCGTATCAATTCCATAAAAGAGCCGGATCGCCGCCGTGCGTCCTTCGAGGCCCCGCTTGGCGGGTCACCTCGTTCTTTTTAACACCATCATGGGCTTATCCTCATCGTGAGGAGCGCCGCGACACGGCCGCGGCGCGTCTCGAAGGACGTACAGCACCGACGCGGCTCGAGCGGTATCCGATCAAGTCCGATCATTAAATGTTCCCCGCCCGCGGACTTGATCCGCGGGTCCACGTCTTCGGCGGCCTGAAAGACGTGGATGGCCGGGTCAAGCCCGGCCAAGGGGACCAATGACTCCATCTGAAGGGACTATGCTCTAGGTCGCGAGCCGGCGCTGGATTGATTCCGGCAACCGGGTTATCGGATCGCATCGTCGCATCCCGTCGTCGCATCCAGGGCTGTTCCGATGTCTTTCCGAAACCGCATGATGACGTTGGTCGCCTTCCTGCAGGCGCAGAATTGCTCGAATTTGCCCGGATCCTGGCGACACCCGGCGACGATGCCGGATTTCCTCGCGCCGGAGTACTATCAGCGCATCGCGCGCTCGCTCGAAGACGGCAAGATCCAGATGGCGTTTTTCGACGATCGGCTGGCGCTGCCCGATCTCTATACCGGTCAGCACGCGCAGGCGATTGCCGCCGGGGTGCGCGCGGTCAAGATGGACCCCGCGACGATCCTGATGACGATGGGCATGGTGACGCAGCGGCTCGGGCTCGGCGTCACGTATTCGACGACCTATTACGAGCCGTTCCACGTCGCGCGCCTGTTCGCGACGATGGACCTGATGCTGAAGGGCCGCGCCGCCTGGAATATCGTCACCTCGCTGAACAGCGCCGAGGCCGCCAATTTCGGCAGCGATGCGCATATGGGCCACGATGACCGGTACGACCGGGCCGACGAGTTCATGGATGTCGTCCTCGGCCACTGGAACAGCTGGGAGGACGACGCGCTGATCCTCGACAAGGA
>DASUKH010000068.1:0-3183 GCA_036278835.1 Allostellaceae bacterium | reverse complement strand
CAAGGAAATCGCCCGTGCCGGCCTTGAGGACCATTTTTGCGGCAAGCTGCTGGGCCTGCCGATGGGGGTGGACGTCTGCTACACCAATCACGCCGAAGCGGACCAGGACGATATGGACTCGCTGCTGACGCTGCTCGGGGTTGCCGGTTGCACCTACATCATGGGCGTGCCTGGCGCCGATGATGTCATGCTCGGCTACCAAAGCACGTCATTCCATGATGCGCTCTATTTACGGAGCATCCTGAACAAGCGCCCGGCGCCCGAATTTGCCGCGTGGCTCGAACGGATGGGACTGGCCGACGACAATGGCGCCTTGGTCCAACCGGAATCGCCGAACCGGCTTCCGGCATCGATGCGTCCGGTCCTGGCTTTGTTAAGCCGGCTCGAATGACAGGCGCCGTAGAGGTTTCGTGGCCGGTTTTGCGGCGCCTCACGTCGGCGCGAGTTGGTTTGCAGCGCACCGGCACTGCGCTGACGACCGCCGATCACCTCGATTTCCAGCTGGCCCATGCCCGCGCCAGGGACGCCGTTTACGCGCCGCTCGAGGCCGAGCGCATCGTTGCCGGACTCGGCGGGATCGGGTTCGACTCCATCCGGCTGTGCTCCGCGGCCGCCGACCGGCTCACCTACTTGCGGCGTCCCGATCTCGGCCGGCGTCTCGACGCCCGATCGCGGCGATTGGTCGCCGAACGGCCGCAGGCGGCGATTGACGTGGCCTTTGTCATCGCCGACGGGCTTTCCGCCACCGCCGTTAATGCCCACGCCGTCGCGCTGCTCGAGTCGGTGCAAAACCATTCCGGCGCGGAAATGGCGCGGGTCGGTCCGGTGGCGGTGGTCGAAGGCGGCCGGGTGGCGATCGGCGACGAAATCGGAGGTCTTCTCGGCGCCGCTCTTGTGGCTGTTCTGATCGGCGAAAGGCCCGGTCTCAGCAGCGCTGACTCCATGGGGGTCTACGTCACTTGGCAGCCCGCCCCCGGGGCGCCCGATGCTGCCCGCAATTGCCTGTCGAACATCCGTCCACAGGGCCGGCCGATTGCCGACGGGGCCAAGGCTTTGCTGCGGCTGTTTGCCGGCGCGCGGCATTACCGGATGACGGGCGTCGAATTGAGCCGCCGCCTCGCGGAGATCCCGGCCGTTCCGTCGGGGTAGCGGGGCGGGTGTGGGGGATTACGGGCGGTAGAGCAGGGCGAGGCAGGTGATGTCGTCGGATTGCTCGGCGCCGGCGGCGAATTCCCGAGTAGCGGCGAGAACGCCCGCCACGACCTCGGCGGCGAGATTGCCGCGGCCGGCGGCCAGAGCCGCCTCCAGGCGCCCGACGCCGAATTCGTTGCCCGAGGGGTCGAACGCCTCGGTGATGCCGTCGCTGAACAGAAACAGCAGGTCGCCCGGCCGCAACGCGACCTCCTCGATCTGGTAGGGCATCTCTGGATCGAAGCCGAACGGCACCCCGGTCGCTCCAAGCTTCTCCTGGCGGCCGTCGGCGCGCATCAGATGCGGCGGGTTGTGGCCGGCGTTGCAATAGCGCAAGACGCCGCTCGCCAGATCGAGCACGCCGTGAAACAACGTCACGAACATGCAGGCGGAATTCTGGGTGGACAGCAGCCGGTTGGCCGCTTCCATCCCCGGCGCCGTGTCGGCGGCGCCGCCGACGCCGCGCATCACGGTGCGCGACACCGCCATGAACAGCGCGGCGGGAATGCCCTTGCCGGAGACGTCGCCGACGGTGAAGGCCAGCCGGCTCTCGTCCAGCATGTAATGATCGTAGAAGTCGCCGCCGATCTCGCGCGCCGGGTGCATCTCGGCATGCAGGTCGATCCGCGCCGCCGCTCCCTGGTGCGGCAGGGGCGGCGGCAGGATCGACTGCTGGATTTCGGCGGCCGCGTGCATCTCCTGGCGGCGGTTCTGCTTGGCGCGCAATTCCCCCGCCATGTCGGCGAAGGCCTGCGCGAAAGTCGCCAGCTCGCCGGGCCGGCCGGTCAGCTCGGCGAGCAGCGCCGGGTCGAACTGGTCGCGGCGCAATGCCTCGGCGGCGCTCGTCAGAAACCCGAGGGCGCGGTTCATCCGGGCGAGGCGGCCGCCGAGGTCGCGGATGATCGCGACGGCGAGCGGCGGGTATTCGGCGCACAGTGCGATGAGGCTGCTCTGCTCCATGCGCGCGACGGTCAGTTCGCTGCGCGCGACAATGGTGGCGCTGCGCGGCTGGTCCGAGAAGACGCCAAGTTCGCCGATGATCTGGTTGGGGCCGACCCGCGCCACACAGACCCGGCCGATCGACAAATCCTTGAAGACCTCGACCTCGCCATCGACGATCAGGCAGGCGAAGGAGCCGGGGTCGCCCTCGCGCATGATGATTTCGCCGGCCGGGTAGGTCGTAAAGCGGAAGCGCCCCGCCACCGCCAGCAGCGACTGGCGGTCGAAGCGGGCGAAGGTCGGATGGCGCGCCAGGATCGCGGCGATCTGCGCCGGCGAATCGGCGCGCGGGGTCGCGGTCAGCGGGCCGGCGGTCATTGCGCCGCCTCCGCTTCGGCCGCCGCTTCGCGCGACCACGGCGGGCGCAACGCCAGAATGCGGGCATAGACCGGGCAGTCCGGCTGGTGGGCGCCCGGCAGATAGCCGAGGCTCATCAGAAACTCGCCGACGATCAGCCCGCCCGTGAAGCGGAAATTGGCGCGGAACAGCTTGACCCACGCTTCGGGCGGGCGCGGGTGGTGGGCGTCGAGCCAGGCATGAAACGAGCCGTGGCTGTGGCGCAATTCCCGGATGCGGCGGGCGTTGGCGATGACCGCCGCGACCTTCTGGCGGTTGCGCACGATCCCCGGATCGGCGAGCAGCCGCGCCACGTCATCCTCGTCGTATGCGGCAACCCGATCGACCGCGAAATCCGAAAAGGCGGCGCGAAAGGCGGAGCGCTTCTGCAATACCGTCAGCCAGGACAGGCCCGCCTGATTGATCTCCAGCGCAAGACGCTCGAACAGCACCGCCTCGTCGCTCGCCGGAAACCCGTATTCCTGGTCATGATAGGGGCCGTGCAGCGGATGGCCGGGGGCGGCAAGGCAATACGCGGCGCTCATCGGGTCCCTCTCCCCAGGGTGCACCCGGCCGGGGGACGGGGTGCACGGCCGGCGATTATGATGGCATTCTCACCGTTCGGCTATGCCATGCGCCCTGCGCGTCCCAATCCAT
>DASUKH010000067.1:0-2472 GCA_036278835.1 Allostellaceae bacterium | reverse complement strand
CGTAAGCGTCGTTCTCAGGCCACGGCCGGGAGCTGAGGTGCTGCGGGATAAGCCCAGGGCATCAGATCGTCGAGACGGGTCTGCGGGTGCCCCCTAACGATCCGGGTGATGACGTCGGCCAGGTAGCCGTGCGGTTCGATCGCGAGCAGCTTGCAGGTTTCGATCAACGAGGCGATGACCGCCCAGTGCTCGGCGCCGCCGTCGGAGCCGGCGAACAAGGCGTTCTTGCGGTTGAGGGCGAGCGGGCGGATGGCGCGCTCGACAACGTTGTTGTCGATTTCGATGCGGCCGTCATCGAGGAAGAGAGAAAGCCCGGCCCAGCGCGACAGGGCGTAGCGGATCGCCTCGGCCAGCTTCGTCTTCTGGCTGATCAGCGAAAGCTTCTCACGCAGCCAGGGCTGCAGCGCGTCGAGCAGCGGCCGGCTGCGCTGTTGCCGCTCGGCGCGACGCTCATCGGCGGGCTGGCCGCGAATGTCATCCTCGATACGGTACAGGGCGGCGATACGCGTCAGCGCCTCGCTGGCGATCGGCGCCATACCACCCTGGGCCAGCTCGTAAAAATACCGGCGGACGTGCGACCAGCAGAAGGCAAGCTGCACCTCACCCTTCTCGGCCAGCGCCTTGTAGCCGGCGTAGCCGTCGACCTGCAGAATGCCGCGGAAGCCGGCAAGATGCGCCATCGGCCGCGCCGCTTTGCGGTCCGGCGCATAGACATAGGCGACGATCGGCGGGTCGGGTCCGGCCCACGCTCGATCGTCGCGCGCATAGGCGAAGAGCTGGCCGGTTTTGGTCCGGCCTCGACCAGGATCGAGTACCGGGGCAGTCGTCTCGTCGGCGAACAGCTTGGCAGATGTCCGCAGCCTATCGAGCAACCGATCGTGGATTGGCCGCAGCAGGAAGGCGGCGCGGCCGACCCAATCGGCCAAGGTCGAGCGATCCAGATTGACGCCCTGACGGGCATAAATCTGCGCTTGGCGATACAACGGAAGGTGATCGGCGTACTTCGACACCAGCACCTGGGCGACGGTCGCCTCGGTCGGCAGCCCGCCCTCGATCAGCCGCGCCGGCGCCGGCGCCTGCACCATCACGTCCTCGCAGGTCCGGCAGGCGTATTTGGGTCGGCGCACGACCAGCACCCGGAACTGCGCCGGCAGGATGTCGAGCCGCTCGGCGACATCCTCGCCAATCCGGTGCAACGCACCGCCACAACCGAGGCAGATCGTGCTGTCGATATCGACCACACTCTCGATCCGCGGCAGGTGGGCTGGCAGAGCGCCGCGGTTTGCCCGGCGCCGGGCGGCACCAGCTTTGCGCCGGTCCGGCTCGTGCTCCTCGGTCTCGGCCTGGCCAGCGGCCTCGATCTGCCCGGCCTCCTCCAATCCGAGCTGCAGCTGCTCCTCGGGCAGGCTCTCGGCGCGACGGCCAAAGCGATGCCGCTGCAACTCCTTGATGATCTGGCGCAGCCGCTCGCTCTCCGCCCGCTCGGCGAGCACCATCGCCTTCAACAGGTCGGGGTCGTCCGGAAGCGAGGCGGCGGTGCTCGTCACACCGCGAGTGAATCATGCCGGCAATCGGTTCGCGATGGTTTTTGATGCCGGTCGTGACCGGCTGTCTTGCTCAGCTCGCCGCGGTCGGCACCGCTGTCCGACGCGCCTCGTGGACGCGCCGCCAATCCAGCCCTTCGAGCAAGGCCTGCAGCTGCGCCGCGCTCAGCCGCATCACCCCATCATGTACCACCGGCCAGTGGAAATGGCCGTTTTCCAGGCGTTTGGCGACCAGCACGACGCCGCTGCCATCCCAGAAGATCAGCTTCACCCGGTCGGCCCGCTTCGCCCGAAACACGTACACCACCCCGGAGAACGGGTCGGTGCGCATGCTTTCGCGCACCACCGCCGCCAGCCCCTCCGCTCCCTTTCGGAAGTCGACCGGCTTTGTCGCCACCAGCACCCGCACATTGCCGGATGGTCCGATCACGAACTCGCCTTCAGCGCGCGAATCACCGCCTCGATTGTCCGCGGCTTGGCATCCGCGCCGACCCGTACCTCGACCCCGGCGATCTCCAGTTCGATGCCGTCCGGCCGCGACCGGCGATGACGCGTACGGCGCGGGGCGACAATTGTCGTCGGTTCGGGCTCCCTCGTCTCGACCACCGCCGGCACAAACATCGGCGGCGCTGCCAGGGCGGATTGCCGCGCCAGCCGGCGCCAGGCAAACAGCTGCTGCGGGGTCAGCCCATGACGCCGAGCGACAGCGCAAACCGTCTCGCCCGCGCCGTAGCTCTCGGCAATGATCGCCGCCTTCTCCGACGCAGACCAGCTCCGCCGCCGGCCGGCGCCCGTGAACACCTCGATCCGCCGGACCGGCTCCGGCATATGCTTATGCTCTGAAATTGACATGTGTCGGAGCCTCCATCGGCTCCGAACATCACCCCTACGGGGCCGCCCGGGAAGGTGCCCCCCAAACATCGCTTAC
>DASUKH010000066.1:0-2327 GCA_036278835.1 Allostellaceae bacterium | reverse complement strand
GAGCCCTCGGTATCGCCAATCACCTGCGCGTCGGGAACGCCGCCTGAGGCGCGCACCTTGGCGGCGACGTCGTCGGCCTTGCCCTCGCCGGCGCGATGATAAAGGTTGGGGCTGATCGTCGCGTAGCCGTGATGGGCGAATTTCCGGGTTGCCTCGCGGTACCATTCGTCCCAGCCGGGCGCGTGGTGCAGCAGCACCATGCCGGGGAACGGGCCGGGCCCAAGCGGCCGTGCGACATAGGCCGAGATCGGCTCGTTCCTGTCGCCCCTGATCGAGATCGTCTCCGCAATCATGCCTTCATAGGCCATCGTCGCGTCCCTCGCTGATGCAGGCAGTATCCCCTGCGCTGCCGCCATCATGTCGCGATCCGGGGAGCCGCGCAACACGCCCCGGCAGCTTCGATTTCTGGACATTCCGAAGGCGCCGGCGTTAACACTCCGGCATGGACGAGACAGGTTTCAGCGTGCGGCAAATCCTCGCCGGCGCGGCGCCGGCGGACCGGCCGGTGACGGTGCAGGGCTGGGTGCGCACAAGGCGGGACTCGAAGGCGAGCATCTCGTTCCTGCACCTGTCGGACGGGTCGTCTTTTCAGCCGTTGCAGGTGGTCGCGCCGAATACGCTGCCCAATTACGCCAGCGAGGTGCAGCGGCTGACGACCGGCTGCGCGGTCGCGGCGACCGGCATGATCGTGGCGTCGCCGGCGAAGGGGCAGTCGTTCGAAATGCAGGCCGGCGCCGTCCGGGTGATCGGCTGGGTCGATGACCCCGACACCTACCCGATCCAGCCGAAGCCGCACACCCTCGAATTTCTGCGCGAAGTGGCGCATCTGCGGCCGCGCACCAACGTCATCGCGGCGGCGGCGCGGGTGCGCCATACCCTGGCGCGCGCAATCCACCGCTTTTTCGACGAGAACGGGTTTTTCTGGGTCAACACGCCGATCATCACCGCCGCCGACGCCGAGGGGGCGGGGGCGTTGTTCCGGGTCTCGACGCTCGATCTCGCCAACCTGCCGCGCACCGCGGACGGCCGGATCGATTTCGCGCAGGATTTCTTCGGCCGCGAAGCCTTTCTCACAGTATCGGGACAGCTCAATGTCGAGGCTTACTGCCTCGCGCTCAGCAAGGTCTATACGTTCGGCCCGACCTTCCGCGCCGAGAACTCGAACACGAGCCGCCACCTTGCCGAGTTCTGGATGATCGAGCCGGAGATCGCCTTCGCCGACCTCGCCGACAACGCCGATCTCGCCGAACGGCTGTTGAAGCATGCCTTTGCGGCGTTATTGGACCAGAGCCGGGATGAACTGGCGTTTTTCGACGAGCGGATCGAGAAGGGGCTGATCGCCAGGCTCGAAGGCATCGTCGGATCGGAATTCGTGCGGATGGATTACGGTGAGGCGATCCGGGTGCTCGAACGGGCGATGCAGAAATTCGAGTTCCCGATCGCCTGGGGGGTCGACCTGCAATCGGAGCACGAGCGCTACCTGACCGAGAACTACGCCGGGAAGCCGGTGATCGTCATGAACTATCCGAAGGCCATCAAGGCTTTCTACATGCGGGTCAACGATGACGGCCGCACTGTCGCGGCGATGGACGTGCTGGCCCCGGGAATCGGCGAGATCATCGGCGGCAGCCAGCGCGAAGAGCGGCTCGAGGTGCTCGATGCGCGCATGGCGGAATGCGGCATCGACAAGGAGAATTACAGCTGGTACCGCGACCTGCGGCGCTACGGCACGGTGCCGCATGCCGGATTCGGACTCGGCTTCGAGCGCACCCTCGCCTACGTCACCGGCCTTGCCAACGTGCGCGACGCGATCCCCTTCCCGCGCACCCCCGGCAACGCGCGGTATTGAGCGGCGAGAGCCCCGAAAGCGTCATTCGCTCGGATGCTGTCATGCCCCGCCTTGTGCCGGGCATCCACGCAAGATGACGGTAAGACTTATGCCGGTGTTTCGTGGATGGCTGGGACAAGCCGGCCATGACGAGAAGCCGCAGTCAGGCGCGAACGGAAACGCCTTTCTCCTCGAGCAGCTGCTTCAGTTCGCCGGTCTCGAACATCTCGCGGACGATGTCGCAGCCGCCGATGAACTCGCCCTTGATGTAGAGCTGCGGGACTGTCGGCCAGCTCGAAAATTCCTTGATGCCCTGGCGCACCGACGGGTCGGAGAGCACATCGACGCCTTTGAACTTGACCCCCATGTGGCTGAGGATCTGCACGACCGCGGCGGAAAACCCGCATTGTGGGAATACCGGCGTACCCTTCATGAACAGGACGACCGGAGCCTCGTCGATCTGGTGGCGGATGCGATCTTGTACGGTGCTGTCCATTCT
>DASUKH010000065.1:0-4533 GCA_036278835.1 Allostellaceae bacterium | reverse complement strand
GCCGCTCGCGCGAGCCGTCGGACCGGATGGAGCTGTTCGTGTTCCCCTCGCTGGACGGCAGCCAGGCGCGGCTCGTCGCCCTGCTCGACAACCTCGGCAAGGGCGCCAGCGGGGCGGCGGTGCAGTCGCTCAATCTGATGGCCGGGCTGGACGAAACCGCCGGCCTGAGGTTGTGATGCCCGTTTAGCGGGCAGCGCTGCTCAATTCGCTGGCAATGAAACGCTGCGACCGCGAACGATAGTTGCGCGAACCGCCGCGAGAAGCGCGAAATCCGGCGATTCCGCCCTTCCGTCCCAAGGCCCAAACGTCTACCTGTCGCGCTTCGCGCCTTGGCACGATTCTTGAAGAATAGTTGCCGGGAAAAACACGGATCGTCCGGCCCGCGCCCCGTTGAAGGGATGCGGCGCCGGCTTTGCTCGCAGGGGTCACGTGAAAAAGATCGAAGCCATCATCAAGCCGTTCAAGCTGGACGAGGTGAAGGAAGCCCTGCACGAAGTCGGGGTGTCCGGGATCACGGTGACCGAGGCCAAGGGCTTCGGGCGGCAGAAAGGCCACACCGAGCTCTATCGCGGCGCCGAGTACGTCGTCGATTTCCTGCCCAAGGTGAAGATCGAGATCGTCATGGAGGATACGATGGTCGAACGGGCCGTCGAGGCCATCCTGCACGCCGCCCATACCGGGCGGATCGGAGACGGCAAGATTTTCGTCTCGACGATCGACGAGGCGATCCGCATCCGTACCGGCGAACGCGGCGCCGACGCGATTTGAAAAGGCGCATGCCCTTAAAATCATCAACATTCACGCAGCGAACGGAATAAAGGCGATGGCCGATACCCGAAAAGTTCTCGACATGATCAGCGAGCACGACGTCAAGTACGTCGATTTTCGCTTCACCGACCCGCGCGGCAAATGGCAGCACCTTGGCCATCATGTGCGCACGATCAGCGACGATTTCCTCAACGAAGGCGTGCCGTTCGACGGATCGTCGATCGCCGGCTGGAAGGCGATCAACGAATCGGACATGCTGCTGGTGCCCGATTGCGAGACGGCGGTGCTCGACCCGTTCGCGGCGCAGGCCTCGCTGATCCTGTTCTGCGACGTGCACGAGCCGCTGACCGGGCAACCCTACGGCCGCGACCCGCGCTCGATCGCCAAAAAGGCCGAGCAGCACCTGATCGCCACCGGCATCGGCGACAAGGCCTATTTCGGCCCGGAGGCCGAGTTCTTTATCTTCGACGACGTGCGCTATGAAAGCTCGATGAATACCGCGAGCTATTACATCGACAGCGAGGAAGGGCCGTACGTCACCAACAAGCAGTATCCCGACGGCAATACCGGCCACCGGCCGCCGATCAAGGGCGGCTATTTCCCGGTGCCGCCGGTCGACAGCCAGAGCGATCTGCGTGCCGAGATGCTGTCGGTCATGCACGACATGGGTCTCGCGGTCGAGAAACATCACCACGAGGTGGCGCCGTCACAGGCCGAACTCGGCTTTGTCTATTCGACCCTGGTCGATACTGCCGATCATATGCAGATCTACAAATACGTGGTGCACAACGTCGCCCACCAGTACGGCAAGACGGCCACCTTCATGCCGAAGCCGATCAAGGGCGACAACGGCTCCGGCATGCACACGCACCAATCGTTGTGGAGAGGCGAGCGCCCGATCTTCGCCGGCAACCAGTATGCCGATTTGTCGGAAACGGCGCTCTACTACATCGGCGGCATCATCCGCCACGCCAAGGCGATCAACGCCTTCACCAACCCGACGACGAACAGCTACAAGCGCCTCATCCCGGGTTTCGAGGCGCCGGTATTGCTCGCCTATTCGGCGCGCAACCGCTCGGCCTCGTGCCGCATCCCGATCGTCACCAGCCCGAAGGCGAAGCGGGTCGAGGTGCGCTATCCCGATCCGGCCGCCAACCCGTATCTGGCGTTCGCCGCGATGATGATGGCCGGCCTCGACGGCATCCAGAACAAGATCCATCCCGGCGACCCGATGGACAAGAACCTCTACGACCTGCCGCCCGAGGAGTTGAAGGACATCCCGACCGTGTGCGGGTCGCTGCGCGATGCGCTCACCGAATTGCAGAACGACCACGCCTTCCTTCTCAAGGGCGACGTGTTCAACCGCGACTTCATCGAGTCGTATATCGAGCTGAAATGGGAAGAGGTGTACAATTTCGAGCACACCCCGCACCCTGTCGAATTCCAGATGTATTATTCGGTGTGATCGTTATCCGGTTGCGCCCGGCCTCGTGCCGGGCGTGACCTGGCTCGGAATTGAAACCGCCTGCGCCGGTTGTAGAAAGCCTACCCGTTGCGGGCGGACTCGATCAGCTTTTTGAGATCGTCGAAGCTGATCGCGCCCGGCACGATCGTGTTGCCGATCACAAACCCGGGGGTGCCGGTGATGTCGAGCGCCTGCGCCAGCTCCGCATTAGCTTTCAGCTGGCGGTCGATCTCGGGATCTTTCATATCGCGGCGCAGCCGTTTCAGGTTGAGGCCGACTGACTCGGCGACCTTGAACACCGCGGCATCGTCGATATTGCCCTTGGTCGCCATCATCGCGCGGTGGAAAGCGGCGTACTTTCCCTGTTTGCGCGAGGCCAGCGCGACCCGCGCGGCGGTCGTCGAGGCCGGCCCGAGGATCGGGAATTCCTTATAAACGAAGCGCAGGTCCTTGTTGCTGTCAGCCAGCGATTCCAATGACGGCTCGACCTGTTTGCAATAGGGGCAGCGGTAATCGAAAAATTCGACCAGCGACACGCTGCCTTGGGGGTTGCCGCCGACCGGCGTATTCGGGTCTTCAAAAATTTCCGCTTTGTGCTGCGCCAGCGCCGATTGCGCCTTGTCGTGAGCGTCGCTCTTGATCTTGTCCTCGGCCGCCTGCAACGCCTCGAGCAGCGCCTCCGGGTGGTTCACCAGGTAATCGTGCACGATGTGTTCGATCGCCTGGTGCTGGGCCGGCGTGAAATCCCCGTCCGCAGCGCCCGCCCGTGGCGGCAGCACAAGAATCGCGGCAAGGCACAGCGCGACCGCAAGCGGCCATGCCATACGGCGGATCCACAGCGGCATCAGGCGGAACCTCCGGAAGTGGGCAGAACCCGTGTGCGCCAACATACGCCGGAAGCCCGCTCTTCGCATTCCCGGCGAAAGCGGGACCCACTTTGCCGCCAGATCGGTTGCGGATCGGTGGGCCCCGGCTGCGCGTAAGGGCAAAGCCAGGGTCACTCGTCGAGGTCTTTGGCCTCGCGGGTGATCTCGATGGCGCGCGAATAGCCGTCGCTGCTGCGCTGCAACAGGTGCTCGGCGCGCGCGGCCTCCCGCGTCGCCTCCTTCTGCTTGCCGCCGGCCAGCGCCTCTTCGGCGAGCGCCAGCGCCGCCTCGCCCATCTGCCCGTCGCGGCCATAGGCGACCGCGAGGAAATGCCAGAGCTGGCTGTCGTGCGATTCCTGGCGGCTGGCGTCCTTGAGATTGGCGATCGCCCGCCGGTTCAGCGCCCGGTCGCCGGTCTCGATATAGACCTGCGACAGCGAAATGCGCAGCAGCGGCGCCGACGGCAAGAGCCGCACCGCCGCCTCGTAGGGCGCGACCGCCTCGCGGACGTGGCCGTTCTCGAACAGCATCTGGCCCTTCAATTCGCGATAGTACGGATTGTCCGGGAAGTCACGGATCAACCCGTCGATCGCCGGCAGCGCGTGGGCGAGGTCGGGGATGCGGTAATACGCGATGGCGCGGGCGTAGCGCGCCAGCGGCGATGTGTCGGTTGCCGGGTAGGCGGCGAGCGTCGCTTGTGGCGGGTCGAGAAACCCGTGCAATTTGGCCTGGATCGTTTTCAGCAGCGCGGCCGATCCGGGCCGGTCGGGGGCGTTCGAGCAACGCGCCCGTTCGACATGCTCGCGCACGTACTGGATGCGCGAGGCGGTCAGCGGGTGGGTCCGCCCCCATTGCTGCTCCCGCTCGCCCGACAGCATCTCGTTCGACTGCAGAATCTCGAAGAATTGCAGCAGGCCGCGCGCAGACAGGCAGGCCCGGTCGAGGAAATTGAGCGCGGCGTGGTCGGCGGTCGCCTCCTGCGCCACCGAAAAGCGCAGGAACGAGCGCTCGCCGACCCCCGATGCGGCGAGCAACGGCGCGCCGTTGCCGCCGAGCGCCGCCGCCGCCGCGCCGGCCGCCATCGCCAACAGGCTCTCGATGCCGGCATTGTGCATCGCCTCCTTGGAGAGGATGACATGCCCGCCGACGATGTGCCCGGTTTCGTGCGCCAGCACCCCGATCAGCTGATCCGGCGTCTGCGCCTTTTCGATCAGACCGGTATTGAGGAAGATCGCCTGTCCGCCGGCGACAAACGAATTCAACTGGTCGTCGGCAACGAGGTAGATTTCCATATCGGCGGGATCGAGACCGGCGGCGCGCCAGATCGGGGTTCCGAGCGTGCGGATATCGTTTTCGATCTCGGTGTCGCGGACGATGTTCAGACGACCAGCGCCGCCGCGCTGCGCCCAGACCGGCGCCGAAAGGCCGACGAGC
>DASUKH010000064.1:0-11833 GCA_036278835.1 Allostellaceae bacterium | reverse complement strand
CGCGCCGCATCGATCGCCCGGCGGAGTTCGGCGACCGGGTTCAACACGCCGGTCGAAGTCTCGCAATGCACCAGCAGCACGCCTTTGATCCGGTGCTCGCGATCCTCGCGCAGCCGCGCTTCGAGCCGCGCCGGGTCGGCCGGCCGGCGCCAGTCGTTCGGCAGGGTCTCGGCCTCGAGCCCAAAGGCTTCGGCGCGCATGCCCCAGTTCAGCGAGAAATAACCGCTCTCGACGACCAGGACCTTGTCGCCCGGCGAGAACAGGTTGACGAGCGCCGCCTCCCAGGCGCCGTGCCCGGTTGCGGCATAGGCGAGGACCGGCTGGTCGGTCTTGAAGACGCGCTTCAGCCCCTCGAAGCATTCCGCCGAGACGGCGCGGAAGTCGGCGCCGTTGAAATCGACCGTATGGCGGTCCATCGCGCGCAGGATGCGCTCCGGGATGTTGGTCGGTCCCGGGTTCATGAAAAAATGAATGCCGTGCGCCATCGTCCCGCCTTGTCGCGAAAAGAGCGGCGCAGCATAGCCGGCCGCTATCGGAACACAATCGCCACGGTGTCGCGCACTCCGTCGCCCTCAGGTCAAGCCGTCGCTATTTCCCCTGCAGAGCAGGGAGGATTAATCGCTCGGCTCCTCCCCCGCTTCGCAGGAGAGGATCGGCCGCTGCGGCCCCCTGCCCGCAGAGAGGGGGGTGGGGGAAGAGGCGGGCATGGTGGAGAGGGCATGCCGCTTCATCCACCATCGATTTTGCCACAATGGCACCGGAATGTGCGGTTTCTTCGTTCGCCGACGGCTTCTATCATCCGTCTAATTACGACTTAACGGAGACACCGATGCCGACGACCGACCCCGCCGCACGCTGGCCGAATTACCAGGAGGCGGATTATGTCATCCCGAACTACCGTTTCGCGAGCGGCGAGGTTTTGCCGGAACTGCGGCTGCATTATTGCACGATGGGGGTGCCGGTTCGCGACCGGGGTGGGAAGATTGTCAACGGGGTCTTGCTCCTGCAAGGCAATACCGGGACCGGGGCGAACTGGCTCAGGCCGTCGCTGGCGGATGAGTTGTTCGGGCCGGGGCAGCCGCTCGACGCGACGAAATACTTCTTCATCATGCAGGATGCGATCGGCCGCGGCGGGTCGAGCAAGCCGTCGGACGGGCTCAGGGGCAATTTCCCGCATTACCGCTATCGCGACATGGTCGATTCGGGCTACCGGCTGATAACCGGGCATCTCGGGGTCGGGCATCTGCGGCTGGTGATCGGCAGCTCGATGGGCGGCATGCACGCCTGGATGTGGGCCGGGACATACCCCGACCTGATGGACGGGGTGATCCCGCTGTCGTGCCAGCCGGTCGAGATCAGCGGCCGCAACTGGCTTGGCCGGCGGGCCGCCGCCGAGGCGATCCGCCACGACCCCGACTGGAACGGCGGATTCTACGACAAGCCGCCACGCCACTGGATCTACAACATTGCCGGCAACTTCAACACCGAAAGCCCGACCCGAATCCAGGAAATGGCGCCGACCCTTGCCGCTGCCGATGCGCTCTATGAAAAACGGCTGGCCGACCAGGCGAAGATCGACGCCAACGACCAGCTTTGGGCGATCGAGGCGATCCGCGACTACAACCCGGAACCCGATCTCGACAAGATCGCCGCCGAGGTGATGCTGATCAACGATGCCGAGGATCACGCCAACCCGCCCGAACTCGGCACCGTCGAGCGCGCGATGAAGCGGGTGAAGCGCGGGCGCTACGTGCTGATCCCGGCCGGCTCCAATACGCACGGCCATTTCAGCCATTATTATGCGGAACTGTGGAAGCCGTACCTGATCGAGTTCCTGGCGACGCTCGGCCCCGACCGCGCTGCGGCGGAGTGAGGGTGGTGCGCGCGGCGCTCGCCGCGGCCTGCCTCGTATTGGCCGCGGCCACCGGCGCCGTCGCGGCCGAACCGGGCTGGCCGAACTTCCACGAGGGCGATTTCGTGGTTCGCGATTTCGCCTTCGCGGATGGCGGGCGCCTGCCGCTCGTAAAGCTGCATTACCGAACCCTCGGCACGGCGCAGCACAACGCAGCCGGGGAGATCGTCAACGCCGTGCTGATGTTGCAGGGTGATCGCGGCAGCGGCGCCGACTGGCTGAAGCCGGCGGAAGCCGACGAGCTGTTCAAGCCTGACCAGCCGCTCGATGCCGAACGCTATTTCATCATCCTGCCCGACGCGCTCGGGCGTGGCGGATCGAGCAAGCCGTCGGACGGGCTGCACGCCAAATTTCCGCATTACCGCTACCGCGACATGGTCGCGTTAACCCACCGCCTCGTGACCGATGGCCTCACGGTGGCACATATCCGGCTGATCGTCGGCGCCTCGCTCGGCTGCCGCCAAGCCTTTCTGTGGGCCGAGCAATACCCAGATTTGATGGACGGGGTGGTCGGGCTGGCCTGTCAGCCGGTGGCGAGCGGCGGCCGCGCCTGGATCCTGCGCCATACCGCGGCCGAGGCGATCCGCCACGACCCGGATTGGCATGGCGGCGATTATGCAAAGCCGCCGCGGCACTGGTTATGGAGCGCCGCGGCGCTGGCGTTGTTGCCGGAAAGCCCGGCGCGCATCCAGGAGGAAGCGCCGAACGGCGCGGCGGCCGAACGGCTCTATGGCAAGGCGCTGGCCCGGCTCGCCGAGAGCGACGCCAACGACACGCTCTACCGCCTCGAAGCCGGCGCCGACTACAATCCCGAACCCGGCCTCGGCAACATCAAGGCGCGCCTGCTGCTGATCAACACGGCGGACGATTTCGCCGACCCGCCGGAATTGCCGGCATCCGAGCGCGCGATGCAGCGGATCGCCAACGGCCAGTCGGTGGTGATCCCGGCCGGCGCCCGCACGCACGGCCACCTGACCTACCGCTATGCGGCGGTGTGGAAGCCCTACCTGATGCAGTTCATGAAAACCCTGCCACCGAACCGGGATGCCAAATGACCGATAGCGCGACCTTCACCGCGAGCGACGGGACAAGGCTCGCCTACTACACCGACGATTTCACCGATCCCTGGCGCGCGCCGCCGACCGTGCTGCTGCTGCATGCGGCGATGGGCAGCTCGCGGCGTTACTTCGGCTGGGTCCCGCATCTCTCCCGGGATTATCGGGTGGTCCGGCTCGACCTGCGCGGCCATGGCGCCTCGCAGGTGCCGCCGCCCGACCGCCCGCTGGCGCTCGACCGGCTCGTCCTCGACGTCGCCGAGCTGCTCGACCATCTCCGGGTGGCGCAGGCGCATGTGGTCGGCAACTCGGCGGGCGGCTATCTCGGTCAGCAATTGGCGATGACGCGGCCGGAGCGGGTGGCGAGCCTCTGCCTGTTCGGCTCCACCCCGGGCCTCAAGAACAGCCAGGCGGCAGGGTGGATTCCGCAGATCGGCGAGAAGGGGCTGCGCGGCTTTCTCGCCGAAACGATCCGCGACCGCCTGCCGGCGGATGCCGATGCCGGCCTCGTCTCCTGGTTTCTCGACGAGGCGGCGAACAACGACACCGCGTTTATCGGCCGCTTCGTGCTGTTGATGGCGAGCTATGATTGGAGCGGCGAGGTGGCGCGCATAAGCTGTCCGACCCTGGTCGCGATCCCCGGCGCCGAGACGGTCGGCTCGCGCGCCAATTACGAGCCGTTCCGGGCGCTCTCCGATGTCGAGTTCCAGGTCTATGAGGGGATGCCGCACAATATCTGCGACGCAATGCCCGATCGCTGCGCCGCCGATGTCCGCGGCTTCCTGCGTCGCCGCTTCCCTGAGTCGGCGGCCTAGGACCCAGCCGCCCTGCCGTTGACAGCGGCCGGGGCTTTCGCGGATCGTGCGATCCCGCGTCGCACCGAGGACCAGCGCCGATGAACCAGACCGATCTCGCCCGCACGATCGACGAGGCCTGGGAGGCGCGCGAGCAGGTGTCGCCGACGACCACCGGCGCGTGGCGTGATGCGGTCGCGGCGGCGCTCGACGGGCTTGACGACGGCACGCTCCGCGTCGCCGAACCGGCGGATGGCGGCTGGCGCGTCCATCAATGGCTGAAAAAGGCGGTGCTGCTGTCGTTCCGCCTCAACGACATGGCGGAGATCTCGGGCGGCCCGGTCGACCCTGACCGCGGCCCCGCCAAATGGTGGGACAAAGTGCCGTCGAAATTCGCCGGCTGGTCGTCGAACCGCTTTCGCGATGCCGGGTTTCGCGCGGTGCCGGGCGCCATCGTGCGGCATTCGGCCTATGTCGCGCCGAACGTCGTCTTGATGCCGAGCTTTGTCAATGTCGGCGCCCATGTCGGCGGCGGCACGATGGTCGATACATGGGCGACGGTCGGCTCCTGCGCCCAGATCGGCAAAAACTGCCACCTGTCGGGCGGCGTCGGGATCGGCGGCGTTCTCGAGCCCTTGCAGGCCGAGCCGGTCATCATCGAGGACGACTGCTTTATCGGCGCGCGGAGCGAGGTGGTCGAGGGCGTCATCGTCGAGAAGGGCGCCGTCCTCGCGATGGGCACGTTCATCGGCGCCACCACCAAGATCGTCAACCGCGACACCGGCGAAATCCACATGGGGCGGGTGCCGGCCTATGCGGTGGTGGTGCCCGGCTCCCTTCCCGGCAAAAAGCTGCCCGACGGCCGCCCCGGCCCCAGCCTCTACTGCGCCGTCATCGTCAAGCAGGTCGACGCGCAGACCCGCGCCCGAACCTCTATCAACGACCTGTTGCGGGATTGAGGGTCGGCATCAATGTCCAATCCTTCGTTTCTTTGTCATTCCCGCGAAAGCGGGAAGCCAGGGCAAGCGACGGGCTTGTGGCCCCTGGACCCCCGCTTGGGCGGGGGTGACGGCAGGCACCGGTGAGGGTGGCCATGCGCAACGCCGGGCCGATCGACCCGGTCGAACTCGCCGCCGAGCTGATCCGGCGGCCGAGCGTCACGCCCAAGGACGAAGGCGCGCTCGACATCGTGGCGGCGCGGCTCGAACGGCTCGGCTTCGCCTGCCGGCGGCTCGTCTTCGAGGAGCCTGGAACCGAGCCGGTCGCCAACCTTTACGCCCGCTGCGGCACGGGAAGACCGAACCTGTGCTTTGCCGGCCATACCGACGTGGTGCCGACCGGGCCGCAGGAGGGGTGGTCGTTTGCGCCGTTCGCCGCGGAATTGCGCGGCGGCGTGCTGTGCGGCCGCGGCGCCGTCGATATGAAGGGTGCGATTGCCGCCTTTGCCGCCGCCGCCGAGCGGTTTCTCGCCGCCAAGGGCGACGGTTTCGCCGGTTCGATCAGCCTGTTGATCACCGGCGACGAGGAGGGCGCCGCGGTTAATGGCACGAAAAAGGTGCTGGAATGGCTGGCCGCCAATGGCGAGGTGCTCGACGCCTGCCTCGTCGGCGAGCCCACGTCGGCCACCCAACTCGGCGACATGATCAAGATCGGCCGGCGCGGCAGCATGACCGGCCGGCTCGCGGTCGAGGGCGTGCAGGGCCATGTCGCCTATCCACACCTCGCCGACAATGCGGCGCACCGGCTGGTGGCGATGTTGCACGCACTGACCGCGGCGCCGCTCGATGAGGGGACCGAGCATTTCCAGCCGTCGAGCCTGCAGGTCACGACGATCGACATCGGCAATCCGGCGACCAACATCGTGCCGGCTCTGGCGCGGGCCGTCTTCAACATCCGTTTCAACGACCGCTGGACCAGCGACAGCCTCAAGGCGTGGGCCGCCGCGCGGCTGGCGGCGATCGGCGGCAATTTCCGGCTCGACTGGCAGGTCAGCGGCGAATCCTTCCTGGTGCCGCCCGGCCCGGTCAGCAACACCCTGACGGCGGCAATTGAAGCGGCGACCGGCCGCACCCCGGAACTCAGCACCACCGGCGGCACCTCCGACGCGCGCTTCATCCAGGCCCATTGCCCGGTTGCCGAGTTCGGCCTCGTCAGTCAGACGATGCACAAAGCCGACGAGCGGGTCGCCGTCGCCGACATCGAACAGCTCGCGACGATTTATGAAGCCTTCCTCGACCGGTTCTTCAGCCGGAGCTGAACGCGCCGTTCTGCGCCCTCACCCGTAATGCTCGATGTAAAGGCGGACGTATTCCTCCCAGGTTAGGGCCGCGCCGCGGTTGCGATAGAGTGTCCGCTCGTCCGCCCACGAGACGCCGAGATCGTGCGCCACCTTCGGGTGTACCGGCACCTGTGGGTCATCCAGCAGCGCCTCGAACCGGCCCGGCAGCTTGTGGCGGCCGCTCGCCGCGATCGACCGCAGGATGAACTGCATCAGCATGTCGAACACCTCGCGGTTCGGATGCACCGTCGTGTGGAAGAGCCGACGGCTGCGGAACCGGTCGAGGATGAAGGCGCCGATCGCGATCCCGTATCGGCGGTCCATCGCCTCCAGCTCGCGCCGTTCAAGCTCGTACCGACGGTGGTAATTGATGATGCCCGGCCACTCCAGCGCGCGATACGCCTGGAAGCGCTGTTCGCGGTCCGGGATCTCGGTGCGCAACCGCGCCAGGAGGCCGTCGAGATAGGGGAAGCGGGTATTCGGCCCTTCGCGGCGCGTCGCCTCGGGATCGCTCGGCCCGTTCCAGCCGTCGAACGGCCAGAGTGAGGCGAGGCGCAGGCCGGGAAACCGAACCGGCTCGCGTCCCGCCGACAGACAGTCGCGCAACGGGAACCGCTCCCAATCGCGCAGATCCTGGACCAGCAGGATGTCGCAGCGCGCAAGGTCGCGCCGGGCGAATTCGTGCAGGCTGGGCGGGAGCCTGACGAAATGATACCGCGCGTCGAACATCGCGGCGAGACTGCCAACCCGGTTGAACGCCTGCCAGACGATCTCCGCCTGGCAATTGCCGATGATGACGATGTTCTTGCGGCCCAGCGGGTGCACCGCCGGCATCGGCAGGCTGGCGGCCGCGGCCGGCCCGGCCTCGATCCGGGTTACATCGACCGCGTCGATCGTTAGCGGTGCGTTGCCGAAATGGAAGAGGCGCAGCTCATAGGGTGCCTTGATGCCCGCTTCGAGGCTGAACGCCTCCGGCACGGCGAAATCCACCGAAGCCTCGCCGTTCGCCAGCGCTTCAGCGGCGAACTCGCGCCGGACCGGTGCCGAGGCAGGGGCGCCGCCACCCGCGCCGCCGCGCCAGCGGCTGTTGGCGACGATTTCGAGCGCAAGCACCGGGCGGGAGGGGTCGCGCGGTTCCCCGGCCCGCCCGCTGACCGAGAGTCGGTAGCCGCCGCCCGGCAGGCGCAGATACGGCCAGCCGCCATAAAGCACCCGGCCGGGCCGGCTGCGTTGCCGCAGCACTACCGCGCCATCGGGGCCGCGCCGCCCGCTGGCCGCTGTCTCGAGCCGGCCAAGCATCCGCCAGCGCCGCTCCGGCGAGTGCGCGTCGAGGCGCGATCCGAGCCGGGTCAGCGTTACCGCTTCGACCCGAAGATCGGCGTTGCCGAAATGAAAAAAGCGGAACTCGAAACGCCCCTCGTTGCGCCCTTCGAGGCTGATCTCGTGCGGCACCTCGAACAGCAGCTCGCCCGACCGGCCCGCCAGTTCGTCGGCGGTATAGTCGCGCCACGCCCGTTGCAGCCGGTCGAGGACGATGACCTCAACCCCGAGCACCGGCTGCTCCCGCCAGCGGACCGCCTCGGCGCGGCAATCGAAACCGAGCCGGTAACCCCCTTCCGGCAATTCCCAATAGGGGCCGTAAAGAAAGCACCCGCCGCGCTCGGACCGCCGGACCCGCACCGTCCCGCCCGCCTCGCGCGATCCGATCCGGCCCGCTTCCAGGCGGCTCAGCACCTCGCGATCGTCGCCGGGCGGAGGCGCCCCTATTGCCGCGGATGCTTGCATCGGAAGGTTGGCCGCCATAAACCAAGCGCAAAACTTCTCGGGTGCCGAACGTGACCGATCGTCCGGCCGCGGGCAAGCGGCTGCGAGCCCCGCCGCTTGCGGGCGCATAGGAGAGGGATTTTGTCGCGTCCGGTTGTCAGCGAAGCCGATATCCGCGTCTGGTGTCTCGATTATCTCGGGCGCAATTTCGCCGACGCGTCCCTCGCCGGCGATCCCGACGCGAGTTTCGCCGAACTGGGCCTCGATTCGGTACACGCGGCGCATTTCATCGTCGAACTCGAGGAGTGGCTCGGCGTCGAACTCGACCCCGAACTCATTTATGAGCACCCGACGGTCGCCGATCTCGCGCGCCACGTTTTCGCCCGGCATTTTGCCGGCGACAGCGGCGATGCCCGGCCCGACTGATTCCGAGGCGGCGGCCCTCGCCGGCCTGCGCTCGCTTGCCGATCTGCTGCACTACCGTGCCACGGTGCAGCCCGACGACCGGGCCTATCTCGTCTTGTCCGACCGCGGGAATGCGGAGCGGGCGATCACCTTCGGGGCGCTGGCAGGCGCGGCGGAGGCGTTGGCCCGGCGGATCGCCGCGCGCAGCGAGCCGGGAGATCGCGCGCTGCTGCTGTGCCCGACCGGCATCGATTTCATGATCGGGTTTTTCGGCTGCATGCTGGCCGGGGTCGTTGCCGTCCCGATCATGCTGCCGCGCCGCACCGGCGCGCGCGATGCCAGCGTGGCGATTGCCGCCGATTGCACCCCGCGACTGGCGATCGCCCCCGCTTCGGTTGTCGGTGCGCGCGGCACTGAACTGGCCGAGCGCTTCGGCAGCAGTCGGATCGAATGGCTTTCGGTCGAGGAGACCGAGGAGGCGCCGGAAATTCCACCGAAGCCGGCAGCGCAGCACGACCTCGCCTTCCTGCAATACACGTCCGGCTCGACCGCCGCCCCCAAGGGGGTGATGGTCAGCCACGCCAACCTGCTGGCAAATCTCGACATGATCCGGCGCGCCTGCGGCAATACGCGGGAATCGACCTATGTCAGCTGGGTCCCGCTCTATCACGACATGGGGCTGATCACGAGCGCCTTGCAGACGCTTTATGTCGGTGCGCTCTGTGTATTCCTGGCGCCGGTTGCGTTTGTCCAGCGCCCGCTCGTGTGGTTGCGGGCGATCAGCGATTATCGCGCGGCGGTGGCCGGCGGACCGAATTTCGCCTTCGATTTATGCGTCGAGCGCAGCCGGCCGGACCAGCTCAACGGAATCGACCTGTCGTGCTGGAAAATCGCCTTCAACAGCGCCGAGCCGATCCGCGCCGAAACGCTGCGCCGGTTCGCCCGGCATTTCGCTAGAAGCGGCTTTTCGGCCGCCGCGCTCTACCCGGCCTACGGCATGGCCGAAGCGACGGTCATGGCGACGGCCGGCCGCCCCGGCGGCGGCGCGGCGATCCGCGAATTCAGCCGTGACGGGCTGGCGCGCCGCCGGGCCGTGCCGCCGCGCGATGCGGCGGATGCGCAGGTTCTGGTCGGCAGCGGCAAGGCAATTGCGCCGGGGCGGGTGGCGATCGTCGATCCGGAGACCGGCCGGCCACTTGAGCCCGGCCGCATCGGCGAAGTATGGGTCGCCGGCCCCCATGTGGCGCGCGGCTACTGGCGCAATGGGGCCGCCACTGCAACCACCTTCGGCGCCCGCCTCGCCGATCCGCCGCGGGACGGGGAGGGGAGCGGTTGGCTGCGCAGCGGCGATCTCGGCTTCCTCGACAGCTCGGGTGAACTGTTTATTGCCGGCCGCATTAAGGATGTCGTCATCATCCGCGGCATCAATCATTACCCGCAGGACATCGAGGACACTGTGCAGCGCTGCCACCCGGCGTTGCGCCCGCATGGCGGGGCGGCGTTCGCGATAGAGGGGGGCGACGAAGCCGAGGGGCTCGTCATCCTTCAGGAAGTCGAGCGGACTGAGCGCCATCGCATCGCGCCCGACGAGATCGCCGCCCGCATCCGCGCGGCGGTGGTCGGCGCGCACGACATCATGCCGTTCGAGATCGTGCTGCTGCGGCCGGGGTCGCTGCCGCTGACCACCAGCGGCAAAATCCAGCGCGGGCTGAGCCGTCAGCTGTGGCAGACGGGCGCCCTCGACCGGCTGTGAGTCACCTCTCGGGATCGATGTCGAGCCGCACCGCGATACCTTCGAGGTCGGGTTTCGGCGGCTTGTAGCGGCGCAGCACCAGCGGGTCGTGGCCGGGGATCACGTGCCGGGGCGAACTGGCGAGCCGCTTGATTGCGGCAAAGCCGTCGAGCATGTCGCCGACGTTATAGACCGTCGGGTAGGCGCGCATCTGTTCGAAATTGGCATAGAAATGCGAGGCGTCCGACGCGAGCACGACGTCGCCGCGCCGCGTCTTGACCCGCATCACCTGCAGCCCGTTGGTATGGCCGCCGACGTGATGAACGGTGATTCCCGGCGCGATCTCGCCGGCGCCGTCGTGAAACCGCACGCGGCCCTCGAACAACCGGCCGACCATTGCCGACACATCCTCCGCCTCGAACGAGCGGCGCAGTTGCGGGTGGCACATGCAGCGCCCGGTGCAGAACGCCATCTCGCGATCCTGGAGATGGAACGTCGCGTTCGGGAACAGGTCGCGGTTGCCGGCGTGGTCGTAGTGCATGTGGCTGATCACGACATCGCCAACCCGCGCCGGATCGACCCCGACCGCGAGGAGGCCGTCGCGCGGGGGCCGCAGAAACTCGCGCCCGCGCTGTTTCGCCATCGCCGCGTCGAAGCCGGTGTCGAGCACCAGGGTGCGGTCCTCGCCGACAATCGCCCATACGAAATAATCGAGCGGCATCGGCCCGTCATGCGGGTCGCCGCCGAGGAAGTTCTCGCTCGCCCGCCGCTCGTGATGCGCATAGCGGACCGCATAGATTTCATAGATGTCCGAGGTCATTGGTGTCCCGGTTCGTAGTTTTGCAGATCAAATGATGACCGTCATTCCGGCGAAAGCCGAGATCCATGCCGGCCATGTCCCGACTGTGGACAGATGGGTCCCAGCCTTCGCCGGGATGACAAGGGTGGTGGCGGACGCTTTTCGGCCTCTCACGCCTGCCGGAAAAACCGGGCGGCGTTGCCGGCCATCAGCTTGGCCCGCGTCTCGGGCGGCATGTCCCATTTCAGGAAATTGCCGACCGTGTCGGGGAACTGGCATTCCGAATGCGGGTAGTCGGAGGCGTACATCAGGACGTCGTCGCCGAGAAACCCCCTGACGGCGTCGAACATGTCGGCCCCCTCGTGCCGCTCGACGCTGCAGAAATAGCGCCCGCTCGACAGGTATTCGCTCGGTTTCATCTTGAGTTGCGCGGTCGAGCCGACATAGGCGTACTGCTCATCCATCCGCCGCCCCCAGAACGGCAGCCAGCCGAAGCCGCACTCGAGGGTCCCGACCCGCAAATTCGGGAAGCGGTCCATGATCCCGCCGCCGATCACCGAGGCAATAAACCGCATCGCCCCCCACGGGTGCGAGGCGAGGCGGCCGAGAAAGACATTGTCCCACAGATCGAAGCAGCCGGGGAAATAGGGCGGGGTCCAGGTGAAGCTGTGATGCACGACCGGCAAATCGTGCGCGTCGGCTTCGCGCCAGATCGGTTCGAGCGAGGGGTGGTCGGCCGGGATGTCGTTGGTGACGAGCGGCATCACCGCCACCGCCCAGCGCGACTTGCCCCACTCGCGGATTTCGTGCACCGCGGTGTCCACGTCGCGCGCCGAGGCGACGATCATGCTCTTCAGCCGTTGGGGGTGCTGCGCCGAAAAATCCGCCATATGGCGGTGAAAGGCGCGGATGACGCCGACTTCGAGCGTCGTGTCTTCGTGGCCGACAAGGCTTGTCCAGGCGGTCGGGATCAGGAAATGTCCGTCGGTGCCCTCGTCGTCCATGTCCTTGATGCGGGATTCTGCCTGGTCGTCCATCACGCCGGGGCGCGGCATCTTGCTGCCCATCCAATGGGTGTCGCGGCCGCTATGCGC
>DASUKH010000063.1:0-7094 GCA_036278835.1 Allostellaceae bacterium | reverse complement strand
CGCGGCAAGGTCGCGCAGAAGCTCGGCGAGGAGGCGGTCGAGGCGGTTATCGAGGGGGTCAAGGGCGACCGCCTCGGCCTCGTCGGCGAGAGCGCCGACCTCCTCTATCACCTGCTGGTGATGTGGGCGGCGACCGGCGTCACCCCCGATGACGTGGGGGGCGAACTGACCCGCCGCGAAAGCGTCTCCGGCATCACCGAAAAAAAGCGCCGCAAATTGTAGTCAGGGGTGCCCTGCAGGGGCGCAGCTCTAGCCTCCTGATTCCGAAGCTCGCAGCATTTCAACACCCGTCGTCCCGGCGAAGGCCGGGACCCATCTGTCCGCCGAGTTGGCGGCTGAAGCATGGATACCGGCCTTCCGGTATGACAAAAGCAGGCGAACTGACCCGTCGAATTTCTGGTTCAGAAAGGGCGTCCCGCCGGCTACTCGCCTGCCGCGGGACCTGCGCGCGGCCGTTTTGGCGCCGCTTTCTTCTGCGCCGCCTTCGGCTTGGCAGCGGTGCGGCGGGCCGGCCTCTCGGCGCCGTTCGCCTTCGCGGCGGCGGCTTTCGGCGTCGCCTTCCGGGCGGGCCGGCTCGCCTTCGATCCCTTGCCCTTGGCACGCTGAACTGCCAGCAATTCGAGCGCCCGGTCGAGTGGGAAGGTTTCGGGGTCGGCCCCCTTTGGCAGCGAGGCGATCACCCCGTCATGGCTGACATAGGGGCCATAGCGGCCGCGATAGACCCCGACCGTGCCGCCCTCGGGGTGCGGCCCCAATTCGCGCAGCATTTGCGGCCCGCGGCGGCCGGCGCCTTTCTTTGCCTCGGCCAGCACGGCGACGGCGCGGTTGAGGCCGATCGTCAGCACGTCGTCATCAGCCGCCAGCGAGGCATAGGCCGTCCCGTGCTTCAAATACGGGCCAAAGCGGCCGATTCCGGCGGCGATCGGCTCGCCGGTTTCGGGGTGGCGGCCGATCTCGCGCGGCAACGCCAACAGACGCAGCGCCGTCTCTAGATTCATGTCGCCCGGCTTCATGCCGCGCGGCAGCGCCACCCGCTTCGGTTTCGTGCCGTTGTCCGCCTCGCCCAGTTGCAGGTAATGCCCGTACGGCCCCTTCTTCAGCGCGATGCTCTTGCCGCTCTCCGGGTCCGGCCCGAGCACCGTATCGACGCCGCCGGCATCGCCCTCGGCATCGGCCGCGAAGGCGCGGGTGTAGCGGCATTCCGGGTAGTTCGAGCAGCCGACAAAGGCGCCGAACCGGCCGAGCTTCAATGACAGCCGTCCGGCGCCGCAGGCCGGGCACACGCGCGGGTCGCGCCCCGAGCCGTCATCGGGGAAGAAGTGACGGCCGAGTTCGGCGTCGAGCGCCTCCAGCACCGCCTTGATCGTCAGGTCCTTGGTGCCGGCCACCGCGCCCGAAAAATCCTGCCAGAAGCGGCGCAGCAACTCTTTCCAATCGACCCGCCCGCCCGACACCTCGTCGAGCTGGTTTTCCAGATCGGCGGTGAAATTGTATTCGACGTAGCGCTCGAAAAAGCTGGTTAGAAAAGCGGTGACGAGACGCCCGCGATCCTCGGGGACGAAGCGGCGCCGCTCGAGCCGCACGTAATTGCGGTCCTGCAGCACCTGCAGGATCGAGGCGTAAGTCGAGGGCCGGCCGATCCCCAGTTCCTCGAGCCGCTTGACGAGGCTCGCTTCGGTATAGCGCGGCGGCGGCTGCGTGAAATGCTGCGCTGGCGCCACCGCGCCGTGCGCCAGCCGCTCCGTCTCGCGCATCTGCGGCAGCCGGCGCGCTTCCTCATCCGCAGCGCCCGCCTTGTCAGCTTCGTCGTCGCGGTCTTCCTGGTACAGCTTCAAAAAGCCATCGAAGATGACGACCGAACCGGTCGCATGCAGCCGTACCCGGCCGCTCGCATCGGCGATGTCGATGCTGACCTGGTCGAAGAGCGCCGAGGCCATTTGGCTCGCGACCGTGCGCTTCCAGATCAATTCGTACAGCCGGCGCTGATCGTTATCGAGATGGCGCGCGACATCGGCCGGGCGGCGTGCCATGTCGGTGGGGCGGATCGCCTCGTGCGCCTCCTGCGCGTTCTTCGCCGGGCTGCGGTACATCCGCGGCTGCGGCGGCAGATAGCGGCCGCCGAACTCATGGCCGATCAGCTCGCGCGCCGCGGCGATCGCCTCGGCGGCGATCGCGACGCCATCGGTGCGCATATAGGTAATGAGGCCGACCGTGTCGCCGTCGAGGTCGATCCCCTCGTAGAGGCGCTGCGCGATCGACATCGTCCGGCTGGCGCCGAAGCCGAGCTTGCGCGAGGCTTCCTGCTGCAAGGTCGAGGTGGTGAAGGGCGGGAACGGATTGCGCCGGACCTCGCGGTGCTCGACCGACGCGACCGTAAACTGACCGGCCTTGAGGATCGCGTCGGCGGCGGC
The DNA here is from genome assembly GCA_036278835.1 of Allostellaceae bacterium. Classification (GTDB taxonomy): domain Bacteria; phylum Pseudomonadota; class Alphaproteobacteria; order ATCC43930; family CGMCC-115725; genus DATARH01. Next base: position 4,683 of record DASUKH010000063.1, on the reverse strand, counting down.
GCGCGCCTTTTCCTCGCTGTCGAGATCGAAGCGTTCGAGCTTCTTCCCGTCGAGATGCGACAGGCGGGCGGTAAAGCGCTCCCCGGCTTCGGTCTCGAACTCGACCTCGATCGTCCAGTATTCGCGGGGCCTGAAGGCCTCGATCTCGGCTTCGCGCTCGCAGACGAGCCGCAATGCGACCGACTGCACCCGGCCGGCCGAGCGGCTGCCCGGCAGCTTGCGCCACAGCACCGGCGACAGGGTGAAGCCGACCAGGTAATCGAGGGCGCGGCGGGCGAGATAGGCGTCGACCAACTCGCGGTTGATCTCGCGCGGGTGGCGGAAGGCGTCGAGCACCGCGTTGCGGGTTACTTCGTTAAACACGACGCGCTTGACGTCGATATCCTTTTTGAGGGCCCGCCGCGCCTGCAACACCTCGCGCACGTGCCACGAAATCGCCTCGCCCTCGCGGTCGGGGTCGGTCGCGAGGAACAGCTTGTCGGCGCCGCGCACCGCCTCGGCGATCGCCTTGACGTGCTTCTCCGAGCGGTCGTCCACCTGCCACGACATCGCGAAATCGGAATCGGGCAGGACCGACCCGTCCTTGGCCGGCAGATCGCGGACATGGCCGTAGCTGGCGACGACCTTGTAGTCGCGCCCGAGATACTTGTTGATGGTTTTCGCTTTGGCCGGCGATTCGACGATGACGACGTTCATGCCCGCGTTTTGAATGAGTGCTAACGAAATTGTTAGCGGAGCGAGACGAGGTTGCCCGGATGACGCTCGATGCGCCCGGCAAGTTCCAGTTCTAGCAGGAGGCTGGCAACGGATGCGGCTGACATCTGGCATTGCCGCACCAGTTCGTCAACCGCCACCGGCGTCGGGCTCAGCTTTTCGAGGATCAGGTCGAGCGCCAGATCGCCCCGCGGCGCCGCCGGCGCCAAGAGGCTGCGGGTCGGCTCGGGCGGCAGCGGAAGCAGGCGCTGCACCGGGCGCGGCATCGCTGGCGGCGCCGGCCCGCCCTGCAACAGCGGCCCGAGCTGGGCGACGATATCGGCGGCGCTCTCGGTCAGGGTGGCGCCGTTGCGCAACAGCTCGTTGCAGCCGCGGGCGCGCGGGTCGAGCGGCGACCCCGGCACCGCGAACACCTCGCGCCCCTGTTCGAGCGCGAAGCGGGCAGTGATCAACGATCCGGATTTCGCCGCCGCCTCGACCACGACGACCCCGAGCGCGAGGCCCGAGATGATGCGGTTGCGGCGCGGGAAATGGCGGGCCTGCGGCACCGTGCCGAGCGGCAGTTCGGCGATGATCGCTCCGTCGCGCACCAGCGCGTCATAGAGGTCGCGGTTTTCCTCGGGATAGACGACATCGGCGCCGCCGGCGACGACGGCCACCGCGCCGGTCGGCAGCGACCCGAGATGCGCCGCCGCGTCGATGCCGCGCGCCATGCCCGAAGCGACGACCACCCCGGCTTCGCCGAGGCCCGCAGCCAATTCGCGCGCAAGGCGGCGGCCGCTCGCCGAGGCGTTGCGCGCCCCAACGATCGCGACGACCGGCGCCGCCGGCAATTCGGCGCGGCCGAGCATTGTCAACACCGGCGGCGCATCTTCGACCGCCGCGAGGTTGGGCGGGTAGAGCGGCTCGCCCCAGCAGAGAATGCACCCACCAAGCCGCTCGACCGCCGCCAGCTCCGCCTCAGCCTTTCGCCGGCTGGAAGCGGCGACCGGTCTCGGCAAATTGGGCAGCGCGTCGAGCGCCGCCGCTGCCGAGCCGAACCGCCGCAACAGCGCATAGAACGACACCGGCCCGACCGAGTCGGTGCGGCAAAGGCGCAGCCAGTCGAGGCGTTCCTGCGGGTCGAGTTCGCGCGCAACCATATCCTGCGGCTTGGGAACGGGTCAGCCCTTGCCGAAGGAAATCCGGCTTTCGGTGCCGGCGAGGAGCCGCCGGATATTCCGATGGTGGCGCAGAATGATTAACAAGGCGATAGCGGCGATCAGCCCGGCCCGCGCCGCATCGACCAGGAACGGCGCTACGACGGCGGCAACCACTGCCGCCAGCAACGCCGCCAGCGACGAATAGCGCAGCACCGCCGCCGCCGCAAACCACACCACTGCCGCGATCACCGCCACCGGCCATGCCAGCACCAGCAACACGCCGAGCGCCGTCGCCACCCCCTTGCCGCCGCGAAACCCGAGCCACACCGGGAACATGTGCCCGATGACCGCCGCCCCGCCGGCGACCACCGCCGCCTCCGGGCCCCACACCATGCCGACCAGCACCGCCGCCACGCCTTTAAGCGCATCCAACGCCACGGTCAGCCCGGCCAGCGCCTTGTTGCCGGTGCGCAATACATTGGTGGCGCCGATATTCCCCGATCCGATGCGGCGGATATCGCCCAGCCCTGCCAGCCGGGTCAGGATCAGCCCGAACGGGATCGAGCCGAGCAGGTACCCGATCGCGGCGGCGAGGACGAGGCCGGTCATCGCCGCCCCATATTCGTCATCCCGGCGAAGGCCGGGACCCATGGTTGGGCACGCTGGGGTAAATGGTGGTTCGCGCTATCGCCGATGCAGGTGAACACACATTGGATCGGCGGCACGATGGGTCCAGGCCTTCGCCGGGATGACAATTGAAGAAAGGGGGCGGGCATCCGTCTCACTCCGCCCTCGCAAAAATCGTTCGGCCATCGACCACCGTCCGCTCGACCCGCCCTTTTACCGGGCGGCCGTCGAACGGGGCGTTTTTCGATTTCGAGCGGAACCGGTCGGTGTCGATTTGCCAGGATTCATCGGGATCGAAGACGACGAGGTCGGCCGGTCTGCCGACGCCCAAGGTCCCGGCGTCGAGCCCAAGGATCGCGGCGGGGCCGATCGTCATGCGCCGCAACGCCTCGATCAGGCGCAAATGCCGGTTGTGCACCAGTTCGAGCGACAGCGGCAGCAACGTCTCAAGCCCGACAATACCACAGCTCGCCGAGCTGAACGGCAGGCGTTTCGAATCCTGGTCCCACGGGGCGTGGTCGCTGGCGATCGCGTCGATCGTGCCGTCGGCGAGACCGGCGACGACGGCCTGCCGGTCGGCCTCCGGGCGCAACGGCGGCGACAATTTGGCGAAGGTGCGATAGTCGCCGATCGCCGTCTCGTTCAGCGCGAAATAGGGCGGCGCGGTGTCGCAGGTCACCGGCAGGCCGCGCGCCTTGGCCCGGCGGATCGCCTCGATCGCGGCTTCTGTCGAAACATGCGCGACGTGATAGCGGGCGCCGGTCGCCTCGACGAGCCGCAGGTCGCGCTCGATCATGATCACCTCGGCGAGCGGCGTGATCCCGGCGAGGCCGAGCCGCGTCGCGATCTCCCCCTCGGTGACCTCGCCGGCGCCGCCGAGGCTCGGCTCCTCCGGGTGCTGGATCACCAGCTGGTCGAAGCTGCGGGCGTAGGCCAGCACCCGCCGCATCACGAGGGCGTCGGCGATCGCCTTGACCCCGTCGGTGAAGGCAACGGCGCCATTCGCCGCCAGAAGGCCGATCTCGGTCAGTTCGCGCCCCTGGAGGCCCTTGGTCGCGGCGGCGTGGGTGTGGATTTTCGCAAGCCGCGCCTCGCGGGCACGGCGCGCCAGGAACTCGACGACCGACACGTCGTCGACCGGCGGCTCGGTGTTGGGCAGCGCCACCATCGTCGTGACCCCGCCCGCCGCCGCCGCCTGCCCGCCGCTCTCGATCGATTCGATGTGCTCGGCGCCCGGCTCGCGCAATTGGACGCGCATATCGACGAGGCCGGGCGCCAGGCACAGCCCGCCAAGATCGACGATCTCGGCCGCCTCGCAATCGACCCTCGGCCCGACCGCGGCGATCCGGCCGCCCTCGACGAGGAGTTCGCCCGGTGCGTCGAGGCCGCTCTCCGGATCGAGCAGTCGGGCGTTGCGGTAAAGGCGGCGCATGGCGATCACTGTACCGGCGGGTTGTTGCCGCCGCGCTCGCCGGCGAGGATTTCGAGGCAGGCCATGCGCACCGCCACCCCCATCTCGACCTGCTGGCGAATGAGGCTCCTGTCGATGTCGTCGGCGACCTCGCTGCCGATCTCGACCCCGCGGTTCATCGGCCCGGGGTGCATGATCAGCGCGTCCGGCCGTGCATGCTTCAGCTTGTCGTAATCGAGGCCGAAAAAGTGGAAGTATTCGCGGGTCGAGGGCACGAACGAGCCGTGCATCCGCTCCATCTGCAGCCGCAGCATCATCACGATGTCGGCGTCCTTGAGGCCCTCTCCCATATCGTGGAACACCTCGACCCCGAGATGTTCGACCGCCGCCGGCAAGAGCGTGCGCGGCGCCACCACCCGGACCCGCGCCCCCATCGCATTGAGGAGCCAGATGTTCGAGCGCGCCACCCGGCTGTGCAATATGTCGCCGCAGATCGCCACCGTGAGGCCGCCGAGCCGCCCCTTGCGGCGACGGATCGTCAGGGCGTCGAGCAGCGCCTGGGTCGGGTGCTCGTGGCTGCCGTCGCCGGCGTTGATGACCGCGCAATCGACCTTCTCCGACAACAGCTGCACCGCCCCCGATTCCGGGTGGCGCACGACCAGCACGTCGGGGTGCATCGCGTTCAAGGTCATCGCGGTGTCGATCAGGGTCTCGCCCTTGCGCATGGACGAGACCGCGACCGCCATGTTGACGACATCGGCGCCGAGCCTTTTCCCGGCGACCTCGAAC
>DASUKH010000062.1:0-9729 GCA_036278835.1 Allostellaceae bacterium | reverse complement strand
GCTGCGGGGATAGCGGCTTACTTAGACTTCAATTCGCGGGTTTGAGCCACGCCGCGATGACGTCGAGCGGCGCCTCCAGTGCGGCGGCCAGTTTCACGATCGCGTCGAAGCTGCCGGGCTTTCGCCGCGTCTCGATTTCGGTCAGATAGCTCGGCGAGACCCCGGCCGCCGCTGCCAGCTTCTCTCGCGTCAACCCACGATGCGTCCGCCAGACGCGGATCGGATGCTCGCCGGCCGACAAGCGCTGCACCAACTCAATCGGGAGATAATCGTTAAGCGCCTCCGCCGGGCCGATTGCGGCGAGTCGCTCTTCCAGTCGGTCGAGCGCCAACATATCCTCGGCGTCTTCCAGGCGTTCGATCAAGGCCTCGTATTCGGCGCGGGTCAGCGTCACGGTTTCATCGGTCATCGGTATACCTCGCGGCGGTGTGCCACCCGTTCGAGAATAATCGCATCCCGCTCGCGTAGGATTAGCATAACGCCGCGCCAATCCCCCTGCCGGATGCGGAATCGGTCGTTTGAGCCGCGCAGCGCCGTTGCCCAGGGATGCGGCGCGAACGGGTCGGCCGCGAACCGTGTCGCTTTGCCGAGGAGAGCGTCACGGTCACGGCGCGGCAGAATTGTCAGTCCTTTCGCCGCAGAGGGTGACATAATCAATTCCACGTCCTAATGTCGCCGTAAGCGACAATTCTGTCAAGGCCGAGGGATCGTCGGCTGGCATCGCGGACGGCCTCGGCTTATCTCTGCGGCATGCAGCCGCTGGCTTCCATCGAGCACCCACAGGGCGGCATCGGGAAGCCGCACAACCGACCGTGACGGGCGAGAGCCAGATGGGCGATTTGTACGACCGCGATTTCCTATTATGGACCGAGGATCAGGCCGAGGCATTGCGGCGGGCGAAAGGTGCCAACCTGCCGCTGGACTGGGAGAACCTTGCCGAGGAGATTGAAAGCTTGGGCAAATCCGATCGCCGCGCGCTGCATTCCCACGTCCGGCGCGTCCTTCGGCACCTTCTGAAGCTGGCGGTATCCCCTGCCGCGGGGCCGCGCCGAGGTTGGGAGCTAACGATCCGTGAGGCGCGCAATGACATTGCGATCATTTTGGGGGATAGCCCGAGCCTGCGTCGCGAACTGGACGGGATTGTCGCTGAACAGGTGAAGCTTGCGGCCGAGTTCGCCGCCGCCGACCTCGAAGAGCACGGCGAATTAACGCCCGCCGTTCGCGACCAAATTCAGCGGACGAGCTTCAGCGCCGATCAGGTCATCGGCGACTGGTTTCCCGACGCCGCGCCGTGACGCGCGGGGCGCTGCCCGCCCCGGCTGGCATCGTGGGCTGCGCCAGCCTATCTTAGTCGGGCCATGCCGCAGCCCCTCCTCGTTGCCGAGCGCCCGCAGGGCGATATCGAGAAACCGTTCCGGCTCCATTCCGAGTTCGCGCCGGCCGGCGATCAGCCGCAGGCGATCGACGAACTCCATGAAGGGCTGACGCGCGGCGAGCGCGACCAGGTGCTGGTCGGGGTCACCGGCTCGGGCAAGACTTTTACGATGGCGCACGTCATCGCGCGCTTCGGGCGGCCGGCGATCGTGCTGGCGCCGAACAAGACCCTGGCGGCGCAGCTCTACGGCGAGATGAAGAGCTTCTTCCCGGAGAACGCGGTCGAATACTTCGTCTCCTATTACGACTACTATCAGCCGGAAGCCTACGTCCCGCGCACCGACACTTATGTCGAAAAGGAATCGTCGCTGAACGAGCAGATCGACCGGATGCGCCACTCGGCGACCCGTGCGATCCTCGAACGGCGCGACGTCATTGTCGTCGCCAGCGTGTCGTGCATCTACGGCATCGGCTCGGTCGAGACCTATTCGCAGATGACCGAGTCGCTGACGGTCGGCGGCCGGATCAACCGCACAAAATTGCTGGCGAAGTTCGTCGAATTGCAATACCGGCGCAACGACCACAATTTCTTACGCGGCAGTTTCCGGGTACGCGGCGACTCGATCGAAATTTTCCCGGCGCATTACGAGGACCGGGCCTGGCGCCTCTCGCTGTTTGGGGACGAGATCGAGGCGATCCATGAGATCGACCCGCTGACCGGCGAGAAGACCGCCGCGCTCAATTCGATCAAGGTCTATGCCAACAGCCACTACGTGACGCCGCGCCCGACCCTGCTGCAGGCGATCGAGCAAATCCGCCGCGACCTCAAAATCCGCCTCGACGAACTGCACCGCGGCGGCCGGTTGCTCGAGGCGCAGCGTCTCGAGCAGCGCACGCAATACGATCTCGAAATGATCGAGGCGACCGGCTCGTGCGCCGGTATCGAGAATTATTCGCGCTATCTGACGGGCAGGCAGCCCGGCGAACCGCCGCCAACCTTTTTCGAATTCATGTCGCGCGACGCGCTGGTCATCGTCGATGAGAGTCACGTTACGGTGCCGCAGCTGGGTGGGATGTTCGGCGGCGACTGGACGCGCAAATCGTGCCTTGCCGAATTCGGCTTCCGCCTGCCGTCCTGCACCGATAACCGGCCGCTCAAATTCGAGGAATGGGACGCCTATCGCGGCCCGACGATCTTCGTATCGGCGACCCCCGGCCGCTGGGAGATGGAGCGCGCCGGCGGGGTCTTCGTCGAGCAGATCGTCCGCCCGACCGGCCTCGTCGATCCGCCCTGCATCATCCGCCCGACCGAGAACCAAGTTGACGATTTGATGGCCGAATGCCGCGACGCCGCCGCCAAGGGGCAGCGCGTGCTGGTCACCACCCTGACCAAGAAGATGGCCGAGGCGCTAACCGAATACCTGCACGAGGCCGGCCTCAGGGTGCGTTACATGCACTCCGACGTCGATACGATCGAGCGCATCGAGATCATCCGGGACCTCAGGCTCGGCATTTTCGACGTGCTGGTCGGCATCAACCTGCTGCGCGAGGGGCTCGACATTCCGGAATGCGCCCTCGTCGCGGTGCTCGATGCCGACAAGGAGGGGTATCTGCGCTCGCGCACCTCGCTCATCCAGACGATCGGCCGCGCCGCCCGCCATCTCGACGGCCGGGCGATCCTCTACGCCGACCGCATGACCGACAGCCTGAAGGCGGCGATCGACGAGACCAACCGCCGGCGCGAGAAGCAGCAGGCGTACAACGCCGCGCACGGCATTACCCCGGAGGGCGTGCGCCGCGGCATTGCCGACATCCTCGACAGCGTCTATGAGCGCGACCACGTTACGGTCGGCCTCGGCGAGAGCGATGCGGCGCATTACCAGGGGCGCGACCTGAAGGCGGTCATCGCCGATCTTGAAAAGCAGATGCGCGCCGCCGCCGCCGATCTCGAATTCGAGGAGGCGGCACGGCTGCGCGACGAGATCCGCCGCCTCGAACAGGCCGAGCTTGGGCTGCCGGCCGAAGGCGACGGCCAGCCGCGCGGCCGCTCGACGATGGGGCGGGCCGGCATGTCGGCGCGCGAGGCGGTGCGGGCGAAGGTGCGGGCCCGCGCCCAGGGCCGCAAGGCTGGCGCGCACCGGGACCGCCGTGTCCGCGCCTGAGCCGACGGGCGGCGGCGCACCGGACCGGCCGACCGGCGCCTTCCCGCCGCCGCCGGTCCCGCCGGCGGCATTGGTCACCGGCGGGGCCCGCCGCATCGGCCGGGCACTGTGTCTGGCATTGGCCGAAGCCGGCTTCGCCGTTGCGATCCACCACCGCCGTTCGCACGACGCGGCCGCCACGCTGGTCGCCGAAATCGAGGGGAAGGGCGGCCGGGCAGCGGCGTTCGCCGCCGATCTTGCCGATGAGGGAGCGGTCGAACAGTTGCTGCCGGGCGCGGCGGCGGAGCTCGGCCCGATCGGCGTTCTCGTCAACAATGCCTCGGTATTCGAGAACGACAGCGCGGCGAGCGCCACCCGCGCCAGCTGGGACTTGCATCTGGCGGTCAATCTGCGCGCGCCGTTCGTGCTGATGCAGCGCCTCGCCGCCGGGCTCCCCGCCGATGCCGGCGGGGTCGTCGTCAACCTGCTCGACGAGCGGGTATGGAATTTGACGCCGCATTTCGTCTCGTACACCGTCAGCAAGTCGGGGCTGTGGACATTGACCCGGACGATGGCGCTGGCGCTGGCGCCGCGCATTCGGGTCAACGCGATCGGACCCGGCCCGGCCTTGCCGAGTCCGCGCCAGACGGATGAGCAGTTCCTCGCCCGCTGCCGCAACATGCCGCTGCGGCGCGGCACCAGCCCCGCGGAGATCGCGGCGGCGTTGCGCTTCATCCTGGCGGCGCCGGCGATGACGGGTCAGATGGTCGCGCTCGACGGCGGCGAGCATCTTGCCTGGTCGCAGTCGGGCGCCGCCGCTGTGCCGGAATAGGTTTGTAAGCGTCGGGAATGTCTGAGGATTTGCCGGAATTGCTGACTTACCCACAGCCGCTTCGGCGGGGCCGTGCCACCGCGTTGCCCGCCGATGTTTACATTTGGTTACAGCGAGTTCACGCTTGACACCCGAAAAACGTTGCATAATCAATAATTTGTTATTTTCGCCTGTTTTTTAGGCAACCTGTCGAGAGGCAGGCGCCGGCTGATCTTTGTCTTCTGACCACGGTGCTTTTCTACAAACTTATCCCCAAGTTCAGTGGATATGCCTGGAGAGCTGCAAAACCCGATCTCGATCTCCGCCGAGCCGGCCGCTCGGAAGCAGCGTCGGGCGCGGCCGGCGCCGCTCGATCCGCGGCGCAGCCCCGAAGCGCCGGCCAGCGGTCTGATGCCGAGCGCCCCCGCGCCCGGCGAGACCATGCCGGGGCCGGGCGGCGAGGCCGCACCGGCGGAGGCTGGCGGCATCGCCGTCGGGGTCGCCGTATTGCGGGCGGCGTTGCGCAACGTGCCGTCCAGCCCCGGCGTCTATCGCATGCTCGACCGCAAGGGCGACGCGCTCTATGTCGGCAAGGCGCGCAACCTGAAAAGCCGGGTGCAGAACTACACGCACCCGGCCGGGCTGTCGAACCGGCTGCGGCGGATGGTGGCGGAGACCGCCTCGTTCGAGATCGTCGTGACCGGCACCGAGGCCGAGGCGCTGCTGCTCGAGTGCAACCTGATCAAGCGGCTGATGCCGCGCTACAATGTCCTGCTGCGCGACGACAAGTCGTTTCCGTTCATCCACCTGACCGCCGGCCACGCCTTCCCGCAGCTGACCAAGTTTCGCGGCGCGCGCGACAAGCCCGGCGCCTATTTCGGGCCGTTCGCCTCGGCCGGCGCGGTCAACCGCACCCTGATCGCCCTGCAGAAGGCCTTTCTGCTGCGCTCGTGCAGCGACAGCGTGTTCGCCAACCGCACCCGGCCCTGCCTCCTGTACCAGATCAAACGATGCAGCGCGCCGTGCGTCGGCCGCATCGATGGCGCTGATTACGCCGCGCTGCTCGACCAGGCGCATGCCTTTCTTTCGGGTCGCAGCCAGGAAATCCAGCAGCGCCTCGCGGCGGAGATGGACCGCGCCGCCGACGCGCTCGATTTCGAGGCCGCGGCGTTGATCCGCGACCGCATCCGCGCGCTGTCGCTGGTGCAGGGGCACCAGGATATCCACGTTGCCGGCCTGACCGACGCCGATTTGATCGCTGCGCATCAGGCGGGCGGCCAGACCTGCGTCCAGGTGTTTTTCTTCCGCGGTGGGCATAACTGGGGCAATCGCGCCTATTTCCCGAGCCATGACCGGCAAATGCCGGTCGAAGAGGTGCTCGGCGCCTTTGTCGGCCAGTTTTACGACAACCGGGCGACGCCGCCGCTCGTTCTGCTGAGCCATCCCTTGGCCGAGCAGGAACTGGTCGCCGAGGCCTTGTCGTTGCGCGGCGGCCGGGTCCGCCTTGCGGTACCGCAGCGCGGCGACAAGAAAAAGCTGATCGATCGCATCGCTGCGGCGGCGCGCGAAGCACTGGGCCGGCGCCTCGCCGAAAGCGCCTCGCAGCGGCAGCTGCTCGACGGGGTTGCCGCCGCCTTCGGCATGCAAGACCCGCTGCAACGCATCGAGGTTTATGACAACAGCCATATCCAGGGCAGCCACGCGGTCGGCGCGATGATCGTCGCCGGGCCGGACGGGCTGATGAAGAACGCCTATCGGAAATTCACCATTCGGGGGTTGCGCGCCCCTCACCCGCTGTCGCACCCCCACCCTGACCCTCCCCCGCTTGCGGGGGAGGGGACAGGCGGAAACACTCCCCCGCAAGCGGGGGAGAGAACCAAGGAGAACCCTCCCCCGAAAGCGGGGGCGGGCAGGGTGGGGGTAATCGGCGCGGGCGATGCCGCAGCGGCCCCCGGCTCCGCCTTTGGCGGCGATGATTACGCGATGATGCGCGAGGTATTCCGGCGCCGCTTCGGCCGCGCGCTAAAGGAGGACCCGGAGCGCGAGCGCGGCCAGTGGCCCGATCTGGTGCTGATTGACGGCGGCCAGGGGCAGGTCGCGGCGGCGGCGGCGGCGTTGGCCGAGATCGGGGTCGGCGATCTGGCGATCGCCGGCATCGCCAAGGGACCCGACCGCAATGCCGGGCGCGAGCGGTTCTTTCTGCCGGGACGGCCGCCTTTCTCGCTCGAACCGCGCGATCCGGTCCTATATTTCCTGCAGCGGCTGCGCGACGAGGCGCACCGGTTTGTGATCGGCGCGCACCGCGCCAAGCGCAAGGCGGCGATCGGGCGCTCGCCGCTCGACGAGATCCCTGGCGTCGGCGCCCGCCGCAAGCAGGCGCTGCTGCACCGGTTCGGCTCGGCGCGTACCGTTGCGCGCGCCGGGCTCAGCGAAATCGAGCGGGTTGACGGGATCAGCAAGGCGATCGCGAAAAAGGTTTATGATCACTTTCATGGTGACGGATAGGATGTTGATGGACTTGCCCTATGGTCCGTCCCGCCGGAGGGAAGCGTGCCGCTGACCAGCCTTCCCAACCTGTTGACCGTGTCCCGCATCATCGCGATCCCGCTGGTGGTCGCGACCTTTTATGTGCAGGGCGACGCGGCGCGCTGGTTCGGCTGCGCGCTGTTTTCGGCGGCGGCGGTAACCGACTGGCTAGACGGCCACGTGGCGCGTCGCTGGGCGCAGCAATCCGAGATCGGCCGCTTTCTCGACCCGATTGCCGATAAGCTGCTGGTCGCTGCGACCCTGTTCATGCTGGTCGCCCGGGGCCGCTTTTCCGCCGAGTGGGCATTGCTGCCGGCGCTGGTGATCCTGTGCCGCGAAATCCTGGTCTCCGGGCTGCGCGAGTATCTCGCCGGGCTGCGGGTTGGCATGCCTGTATCGCGCCTCGCCAAGTGGAAGACCGCGATTCAGATGCTGGCAATTGGCGTGCTGATCGTCGGCACCGCCGGCCCCGCCTTCCTGCCGGTGGTCGGCATCGGCGAGACGTTGCTGTGGCTGGCGGCCTTGCTGACCCTGGTCACCGGCTACGACTACCTGCGCGCCGGCCTCGCGCACATGACGCGGCCGGCGCCGGCGCCGCGCGGCAAGCCGCAGCATCTCGCGTGAGGGTGCGCTTGCAGCGCCCGCCGGCGCCGCCTAAGTGAAACGGAGAGGTCGGCGGTGCGCATCATCGGCCTCGCCGGGTGGAGCGGCAGCGGCAAGACGACGCTGCTGACCGCGCTGGTCCCGCTGCTGACGGCGCGCGGCCTTTCGGTATCGACCGTGAAGCATGCCCACCACGAATTCGACATCGACCGCCCCGGCAAGGATTCGTGGCGCCATCGCGAGGCCGGCGCGCACGAGGTCATGATCGCCTCGTCGCGGCGTTGGGCCTTGATGCACGAATTGCGCGGCATGCAAGAGCCGTCGCTCGACGAATTGGCGGCGCGCATGACGCCGGTCGATCTGCTGCTGGTCGAGGGTTTCAAAACCCACCCGCACCCGAAGATCGAGGTGCACCGTCCGGCGCTCGGCAAGCCGCTCCTCTATCCCGACGACCCGCACGTCTTCGCGCTCGCCTGCGACGAGCCGGTGGCGGCGCCGATCCCGGTCCTGCCGCTCGGCGACCCGGCGGGGATCGCGGCGCTGATCCTCGATCGCTTTGGGGGCTTGTGATGGCCCAGCTCAGCGACGACTGCTTTGCCTTCGGCGGGACATTGCTCGCGGTCGATGCGGCGCTCGCGCTGATCGCCGAGCGCATTACGCCGGTGGTGGAGGTCGAGGCGGTGCCAGTTGCCGAGGCTGCCGGGCGCATCGTCGGGGCCGACCGCATAGCGGCTTTCGATCTGCCGCCGCACGCCAATAGCGCGGTCGATGGGTTCGCGGTCGCGCAAGCCGATCTGCTGCCGGATCGCGAGACCGTGCTGCCGGTCGGCGGCCGCGCCGCCGCCGGCCATCCGCTGGGGCGTGCGCTTGCGGGCGGCGAGGCAATCCGCATCTTCACCGGCGCCCCGATGCCCGAGGGCGCCGACACGGTGATGATGCAGGAGGATTGCGTCGTCGAAGATGGCCGGGTGCGGCTCAAGCCCGGCATCAAAAAGGGCGCGAACCGACGCCATGCCGGCGAGGATGTCGCCAAGGGCGGTCTTGCGGTGCCCGCCGGGCGGCGGCTGATGCCGGCTGACATCGGGCTGCTCGCCGCGCTCGGCCACACCCGTCTGCCGGTATTCCGGCCGCTGCGGGTCGCGCTTCTTTCAACCGGCGACGAGGTACGGGAGCCCGGAACGGCCCTCGAACCCGGCGCTATCTACGACGCCAACCGGATCATGCTGCGTGCGTTGCTACGCGCTCTCGGCTGCGCCGTCAGCGATCTCGGCATCTGCCCCGATCGCGCCGCCGGCCTCGCCGACACCCTGGCGGCGGCGAGTTGCGCGCACGACCTGATCGTCACCTCGGGCGGCGTCTCGACGGGCGAGGAGGACCATGTCCGCGCAGCGATCGAAAAGCTCGGGCGGCTCGATTTCTGGCGGTTGGCGATCAAGCCGGGGCGCCCGGTGGCGCTCGGCCATGTCAACCGGGTGCCGCTGATCGGATTGCCCGGCAACCCGGTCGCCGCCGCCCTGACCTTTGCGATCCTGGGCCGGCCGCTGATCCTGCGCCTCGCCGGCGCGACGCCGGCGCCGGCCCTGACCTTCCCGGTGCAGGCCGGCTTTTCGCACCGCAAGAAGCCCGGCCGCCGCGAATATCTGCGGGCCCGCCTCGCGCGCGACGGCGGCGCGGCGATCGCGCATAAATACGCGAAGGACGGCGCCGGCATCCTGTCGTCGATCGTGCGCTCGGACGGGTTCGCGGTGATCGACGAGAGCCTCGCCCAGGTGATGCCGGGCGACCCGATCGAGTTCCTTCCATTCTCCGAGGTGTTCGGGTGACTACCATTAAAATGCAATGCGTCGACTATGAATCCTCAGCCGAGACGATCAGGCTGAAATGTGAAATAAATAGTCGCTTTTATATAAACTTTGACCATCCCGCGTATGGAGAGGCGTCTTTGTTGGGAGAATTATACGAGTTTGATCTTGATTGCGAAGGGGTTATGTATTTTGGGAAAAAAGTTCCGGATACCCAACGCTGGCGGACCGACCTGCACGATGTAGACATTAGAATCGGTAAATCGATCAAAGTCCAAAGCTTCGGCCCTATATGGAATTACGAGATCGTTGAAGTCGAATGAAGATATTATATTTTGCCTGGCTGCGGGCCCGTATCGGGCATGCCGAGGAAGAATTGCCGCTGCCCGATTCGGTGCATGACGTGGGCGGGCTGCTGCAATTTCTGCGGGCGCGCGGCGGCAATTATGCCGAGGCATTGCGCGACCTGTCG
>DASUKH010000061.1:0-6567 GCA_036278835.1 Allostellaceae bacterium | reverse complement strand
AGCGCGGCGCCGAGCAGGCCGACGACAGCGGCATTGATACCGCGCATTGCCGCCTGGGCGCCGGCGCGACGGCGAAAGCCGTGCCAGAACGGCAGCGTCCCGACCAGCACCAGCAGGCCCGGCAGGAAGATGGCGGCGAGGGCGAGCGCCGCCCCGGCCACGCCATGCGGCAGCGGCCGCACCACCGCGCCGAGATAGGCCGCGAAGGTGAACAGCGGACCGGGGATCGCCTGGGCCGCGCCATAGCCAGCCAGAAACGCGTTGTCGCCAACCCATCCCGGCGTGACGACGGCCTGCCGCAGCAACGGCAGCACCACATGGCCGCCGCCGAACACCAGCGCGCCCGAGCGGTAGAACGAATAGAACAGCTTGAGCGGCTGCACCGGGTACGCCGCCGCCAGTCCCGGCAATCCGAACAGGAGCGCGAAAAAGATGACCGCGGCGGCGATCGACCAGCTTCGCGGCAGGTGCACGGCCAAAGGCGGACCGGGCTGTACCGGCGCGTGATGGCGAAACAGGAGCCAGCCGATCAGCCCGCCGGCGGCGATCGCGCCGACCTGCCCGGCCGCGGTCGGCACCCACAGCATCAGCACCGCAGCGCCGACCGCGATGCTGGCGCGCTCGCGGTCGGGGCACAAATTGCGCGCCATCCCCCACACCGCCTGCGCCACCACCGCCACCGCGACGATCTTCAGCCCGTGCAGCCACGGCGCGCCGGTCAAATTGCCGAACCGGGTCACCCCGTAGCCGAACAGCATCAGCGCAATCGCCGACGGCATCGTAAAGCCGAGCCAGGCGGCGATGGCGCCCGGCAATCCGGCGCGCAGGATGCCGAGCGAAATCCCGGTCTGGCTCGATGCCGGCCCCGGCAGAAACTGGCACAGCGCGACGATGTCGGCGAACGCCGCCTCGTCGAGCCAGCGGCGGCGCTCGACCAGCTCGGCCCGGAAATAGCCGAGATGGGCGACCGGGCCACCGAAGCTGGTCAGCCCGAGCCGCAGAAATACCCGGAAGACCTCGGCCGGCGACCCGGCCGGGCAGGCGGCGGGAACCGGCTGGCCGGCCGGCGCGGTCACGGCGTCCACGGGTTAGAACCAGCGCGACTTATCGACAAGGTTGCGGAGCGGCTGGCCGGCGAGAAACCGGCGACAATTATCAGAGAGGACCTCGTAACGCCGCTCTTCAAGATAGGGGCCGTAGCCCGCCGTATGCGGCGTGATCAGCACTCCCGGCATGGTCCATAATTTGTGGTCGGCCGGCAGCGGCTCCTGCTCGAACACATCGAGGCCGGCGCCGGCGATCTCGCCGGCTTCAAGCGCGGCGGCGAGGTCGTCGAGCCGGGTTGTCATGCCGCGCCCGATATTGATGAAGAACGCGCCGCGCTTCATGCGCCGGAAGCGCGCGCGGTTCATAAAGCCTTCGGTCTCCGGGGTATGCGGCACCGTCAGGATGACGAAATCGGCATGCGGCAGCTGGGCATCGAGCGCGTCGGCGCGGTAGAGTTCGGCGACTCCCGGCGGCCTGTCGGTGCGCCGCTCATCGATGCCGATGACCCGCATGCCGAAGGCGCTTGCGAGGCGCGCCACTTCCGCGCCGATGCCCCCGACCCCGACGACAAGTGCCGTCGCCTCCGGCAGGTGGACGACCCCGGTATCATGCGGCAGCTTCTTCCATTCGCGGCGCTGCTGTTGCGGCAGATAGACGTGCAGCCCGCGCGCGAAGGCGAGCACGAACGCCATCACGTGCGCGCCGATATGGTCGTTGTAGATTTCGCGGAAATTGGTCACCGCGGCCGGGTGCGCGATCAGTTCGGGATAGTAATACCCGGCCGGCGGCGCCGCCTGCGGTGCTTGCAGCCAGCGCAGCCGCTCGGCGCGCGCCAGAAGCGCCGGCGGGATCGTGCCGAAGGCGCCCTCGGCCGTGGCGATCGCCTGCTCGGCTCCGGCCACCGTCTCGGGCGCGATAATTTCAAGTTCCGGGTGCGCGGCGGCAAGGCGCCGCGCCCAGTCGCGGGTCTGGTCGCTCTGCGGCGGCAACATCAGGAAGGTGACGGGCATCCGCAGAGTCCTTTCTCCGAAGACGCGACGATGCCGAATTCGACACCTGGGATTGCGTCGCTACGCTCGAAATGACAAACGAATGTCATTGCGAGGAGCGTAGCGACGAAACAATCCCGGACGATCAGCCGCCGGTCGCCGGCTGGTTGTATTCCTCGTCGCTGACGTGCTTGCCCCAGGCGGTACCCTGGCCCTGCGCGCCCTGTTCCGACAACGCGAGATGGGCGAACAGGCGATCCGGCGAGGCGCCGTGCCAGTGCAGCGTGTCGGGCGGGATGTTGACGGTGTCGCCGGGGTGCAGCACTTGCGGCTTCTCGCCCTGGAAGCAGATGCGGCCGACTCCTGAGAGGCAATAAAGCGTCTGTCCGACCGGGTGCGCGTGCCAGGCGGTGCGGGCGCCCGGCGTGAAGGTCACGACCGACCCGCCGAGGCGCGACGGCGAGTTCGCGGTGATCACCGGGTCCTGGAAGACGATGCCGGTGAAGGTTTCGGCGGCGCCGCGCCGCGTCTGGCGCTCCCCGGCGCGGATCACCCCGGCTTTGACGGGCATGGCTTTCTCCTTTTCGGTTGGGCCGGCCGATCTTATAACCGAAAGCCCGATGAGCAACAGCGGCACCATCCGTGTCGGCATCGGCGGCTGGGTCTACCCGCCGTGGCGCCGCAGCTTTTATCCGGCCGGGCTGCGGCAGGCCGAGGAGCTCGCCCATGCCAGCCGGCACGTCACCGCGATCGAAATCAACGGTACCTTCTACCGAACACAGACGCCGGCGAGCTTCCGCAAATGGCATGCCGAGACGCCGGCGGATTTCGTCTTCTCGCTGAAGGGACCGCGCTTTCTGACCCATCGCCGCGAGCTGGCGTCGGCCGAGCCGTATATGGCGCGATTTTTCGAGAGCGGTTTTCTCGAGCTGGGGACGAAACTCGGCCCGATCCTGTGGCAGTTCGCGCCGACCCTCGCTTTCGATCCGGCCGATTTCGCCGCTTTTCTGGATTTGCTGCCCGCCCAGCTCGGCAACCGCCCGATCCGCCACGTCGTCGAGGTGCGCCACGACAGCTTCCGCGCAGCGGAGTTCTTTGACCTGCTTCGCCGGCACAACGTCGCCGTCGCGTTGGTCGACGACGCGAAATA
Organism: Allostellaceae bacterium; assembly: GCA_036278835.1. GTDB lineage: Bacteria > Pseudomonadota > Alphaproteobacteria > ATCC43930 > CGMCC-115725 > DATARH01. Next base: position 3,381 of record DASUKH010000061.1, on the reverse strand, counting down.
CCCGGGCTTCACCGAGCTGACCGCCGATTTCGCCTATCTGCGCCTGCGCCGCTGCGCGGAGGACGAACCCGCCGGCTACCCGCCGGCCGCGCTCGACGACTGGGCGGCGTGCCTCAGGAAATGGTCGGCCGAGGGCCGCGATGCGTTCCTCTATTTCATCAACGGCGCCAAAATCCGCGCCCCGCATGCCGCACAGGCGCTGCTCGGGCGGCTTTAGCGGTGCTCGTGGATGAATCCCGACACTCCGAACCCGCTCTCGCTGTCATACCGGCGCAGGCCGGTATCCATTGTCCAGCGCGCGGATCGCTGACAAATGGGTACCGGCCTACGCCGGGACGACAAAGATGGGTTCCACCTGTCTGAAATGAACCAATAGGCGAATTGGCCGCGTAAACGGCGATTCTATTATCACCTTGGTTATTTTCATTACTCCGCCGCCCGAGCCTCCGTGCGGCGCTTCGACGGTTTCGGCCAGCGGGCCTTGGCCAGCGGCAGGACCTCCTCGATCAGGCGGCGAGTCTGCGCCATGATCTCGTCGTCGCCCCGGGCGGCGGGGCGGAGGATGAATTTGGAGATTCCGGCTTCGACGTACTCGGCGACTTTCGCGACGATCGCGGCGGCATCGCCGATCGCGAAATAATCCAGGGGATTGCGGCCGGTGCGCTTCCTGTAGGCATCGAACAGCGGCACAAGCGCGGGGTCGTCCGGTCGTCCGAAGCGGAACGGGATGCCGGCGCCGTAATGGTCGTCGTCGATTGCGCGGCCGGCTTCGGCCGCCGCCTCTTTGATGCGAGCGACGACCTCCGTCGCCTGCGCCGGGGTCTCGGGGCCGGCCTGCCAGCCGGTGCCGATCCGCGCGGTCCGCCGGATCGCCGCCTCGGAGGACCCGCCGATCCACATCGGCAGGTCCGGCTGCACCGGTTTCGGGGCGATCGAGGCGCCCGACAGGCGGTAATGCACCCCCTCGTAATCGACCCTGTCCTGCGACCACAACAGGCGGATCACGTCGAGGCCTTCATCGGTCTTGCGGCCACGGATTTTCGTGTCGAGGTTGAGGGCGGTCCATTCGGGGCCCAAAGGGCTGCCGATGCCGAAGGCCGGCAAAAGGCGCCCATTCGACAAAAAGTCGATCGTCGCGCATTGCCGCGCCACCAGCACTGCATCGCGCATCGCCAAGGACAGCACGTTGACCCCGAACTTGATCCGCCTGGTGCGGCCGGCCAGCGCCGCCATCGCGCTCATGCATTCGAGAAACGGCAGCGGGCTGACGAGGCGGTCGGTCTGCCAGATCGAATCGACGCCGCCCGCCTCGCATAGATCGACCCAGCGCCAATAGGCGGCGGCATCCGCGAACGGAAACTCCATCAACCCGACCCCGACCGCAACGTTTCTCGGCGCGTTTCCCGGCATCAGCACCTCCGTCCGGCTACACCGGCGCACTATGGCGCGATCGCCGGCGAACGCAAACGCGGTGCGTTCCGCGCGGACCGGCAGCAGCCGCGATTGAAATGACGCTGCGCGCGCGTTTGAGACGGGCCCGGAGGGCCGGCGTTGCCACAATCGAGCAATCGCGGAGATTTCCGATGCCTTCGACAACCAACCGAACCCGCCGCGTCCTGACCCGCCTGTCGGTCGCGGTGGCTGCCGCCGGCACCGCCGGATTGGCACTGCTCGGCGCCGCAGACGCGCAAACCAACCCGTACTGCTACTACCCGAACTACAACGCCTATTATTGCTATCAGTACCCTAACTCGTATTACAATGGATACCAATCCTATTATTCTCCTTATTATGGGTATCCCTCATACGGCTGGTATGGCGCGAACGCGTATCCCTATGCAGGCTACGCGTCGCCGTACGATTACGATTACGGGTATTACGACTACGGAGCACCATTCGCGCTCGGTCTCGGTTCCGGCAGTTATGGCGGCTTCCACCGCTTCCGCGGCGGCGACCACGGGTTTCGTGGCGAGCATCACGAATTCGCCAGGGGCGGTGGCGGCGGTGGCGGGATGCACGGCGGCGGTTTCGGCGGCGGGACGCCGCATGCCGGCGGTGGGGCGCCGGCTGCCGGGGGCGGCGGCAATTCCGCTGCCCAAAGCTTTTCCGGCATGAGCCGCTCTGGGCAGCTGCACGCACTCGGCTTCCATTGAGCCGCGCTCCGGCGCCGACCGGCCGTGATCGGGCGGCGTCCGCTCACCGCAGGCTTGACCGCCGCGCGCCGTAACGGCTCAACTCCGCCGGTCGGAGCGGAGGAGCGGGATGCGCGTGTTCACGACGGTGCCGCAGCACGATTTGCGGCTGGTGCCCGAGGCGGCGCGGCAGGCCGAGGCGCAGGGCTATGACGGCATCATCTCGATGGAGAACCAGCACGAGCCGTTCCTCGCGCTGGCCGTCGCCGGCGCCGAGACCGAGCGGATCGAGCTGCATACCGGTGTCGCGATCGCCTTCGCCCGCACCCCGATGGCGGTGGCAGAGGTCGGCTGGGACCTCGCCGGCTCGACCGGCGGACGTTTCGTCGTCGGCCTCGGATCGCAGGTGCGGGCGCATAACGAGCGGCGCTTTTCGGCGCCATGGACCCCGCCGGCGCCGCGCATGCGCGAATATGTGCAGGTGTTGCGCGCGATCTGGCAGTGCTGGAAGACCGGCGATAAGCCCGGCTATGAGGGAAAGCATTACCGCTTCACCCTGATGACCCCGAATTTCACGCCGCCGCCGATCGCCGCGCCGGCGCCGCCGGTGATGATCGCGGCGGTCGGCCCGGCGATGCTCAACGTCGCCGCCGAAGAGTGCGACGGGGTCAAACTGCACGGGTTCTGCACCCGCAAATACCTGACCGACGCGATCATGCCGCGGGTCAAGGCGGGTCTCGCCAAAGCCGGCCGGGCGCGGGCCGAGTACGAGATTTCGGGCGGCGGGTTTCTCGCCACCGGCCCCGACGATGAGACGGTGGCGCAGCGCTTCGAATGGGTCCGCCAGCGGGTCGCGTTCTACGGCTCGACCCCGGCCTATTACCCGGTGCTGGCGGCGCACGGCCTCGAAGACCTCGGCCTCAAGCTCAACGCGCTGGTGCGCCAGGGCAAATGGGGCGAGCTGGCAAAGGAGGTGCCGGACGAGGTGGCGATCCTGTTTGCCGCGGTTGGCCGGCATGACGAGATCGTCGGCGCGATCGAGCGCCGCTTCGGCGGCCTCGTCGATTCGCTGACCCTGCGGGGCGACGGAGTTGGCGAGGTGCCGCCCGATCTCGTGCAGGACATCCGCCGCGTCCCGCACCAGTACCGCGGGTCGGCGCGCGGCGAATAGCCGAGCGGCTCGGCGGGGCAGGGCGGTGCTGCGGCGCGGCTGGACCACCGGCGCCTGCGCCGCGGCGGCGGCGCGCGC
>DASUKH010000060.1:0-11020 GCA_036278835.1 Allostellaceae bacterium | reverse complement strand
CGCCTCGTGGCTGATCCCCTCCATCAAACAGCCGTCGCCGCAGAAAACGTAGGTGCGGTGATCGACGATGTCGTCGCCGAACTCGGCGGCGAGGTGGCGCTCGGCCAGCGCCATGCCGACCGAGTTGCCGAGACCTTGGCCGAGCGGCCCGGTCGTCGTCTCGATGCCGCTCGCAAGGCCGCGCTCGGGGTGGCCGGCGGTGCGGCTGCCGAGCTGGCGGAAGCGCTTCAGCTCGTCGAGCGTCATGTCCTTGTAGCCGGTCAGGTGCAACAGGCCGTAGAGCAGCATCGAGCCGTGACCGTTCGACAGCACGAAGCGGTCGCGGTCGGGCCAGTCCGGGGCCTGCGGGTCGAAGCGCAGGAACTCCGTCCACAGCACCGCGGCGATGTCGGCCATGCCCATCGGCATGCCGGGGTGGCCGGATTTCGCCTGCTCGACGGCGTCCATCGCCAGCGCGCGCAAGGCGTTCGCCATGCGGCGCAGCCGCGGGTCGGCGGGCGGGGGGAGCGGGGGGGCTGCTACGGTCATCGCGCCAATCTAGCGGCAAACGGGTCAGCCGCAAAACGCTGCCTCCGGCCAATCCTCCCGCCTTTTCGACTGCCGGCCCCGATCATCGCTCTCCCGGTCGGCGACGCGCCGCCGCATACTGCCGCCGGATCGGAGAGGAGCGGCGATCATGCAGGATGCGGGCAAAGGCGCGGGCAGGGTGGTTCTCGTCACCGGGGCGCAGCAGGGGATCGGCGCGGCAGCGGCGGTCGCCTTTGCCGCGGCGGGGGCCGATGTCGCGGTCAACTGGCTCGACGACGAACCGGCCGCCGTGCGGGTTGCCGATCAGGTCCGGGCGGCCGGGCGGCGGGCGATGACGGTGCAGGCCGATGTGGCGCGGCTCGATCAGGTGCGGGGCATGGTCGATCGGGTTGGGAAGGAACTCGGAACGATCGACGTGCTCGTCAACAACGCCGGCGTGTTTCCGCGGGTCGCTTTTCTCGAGATGGAAGAGGGCGACTGGGACTACGTGCACGACGTCAATCTGAAAGGCGCCTGTTTCTGCACCCAGGCGGTGGCGCGCGCGATGGTGGCGGCCGGCCGCAGCGGGGCGATCGTCAACCTGACCTCGGGCGCCGCCTTTCGCGGGTCGCCCAGAGGGGTGCATTACTGCGCGAGCAAGGGCGGCGTGTTGTCGATGACGCGCCAGATGGCCCTGGAGCTGGCGCCCTACCGAATCCGGGTCAACGCGATCGCGCCCGGCCTCACCGACACCGCGCAGCCGCGCTACGGCATGCAAGAGGCCGAGTTGCAGGCCGCCGGCGCCGCACTGCCGCTCGGCCGGGTGGCGACCCCTGACGAGATCGCCCGCGCCGCGGTGTTCCTCGCCTCCGATGATGCCGGGTTCATCACCGGGCAGTGTCTCCACGTCAATGGCGGCGGCTATTTCGGGTAGCCTCCGACGGTGGCCTCTCTGTTACTATCGCCGCCCGACCCATACCTGCACCGGCGGGCAACAAGAAGAGGGGACGATGGAGAACGTGCTGCTCCGGGCGGTGGACAACACGATCCGGTTTTTGCGGATGGCGGCGATCGAGCTGCGGCGCATCGCCGAAGCCGCTCCTGACATCGCCGATCAGCTGCACCATATCGCCGACCAGCTCGATGCCGATGCCGATGACCTCGAACGCGCCGCCGGCTCCTCCTCGACCTGAACCCCGCTATCCGCGATCCGCACGTCGCGCGCGTTGCTGACGCGCCGGCGGCGCGTTGCGCGTCGTGCGACCCCGGTCTAGTCTCCGCCGCCCGCCGGGAGCGGGCACGGAGGGGTGGCCGAGCGGTCGAAGGCGCACGCCTGGAGAGCGTGTATGGGGGCAACTCCATCGCGGGTTCGAATCCCGCTCCCTCCGCCAGCTATCGCAATGAAAGGGTGGCGAACATGGGAAGGCTCGACGGCAAGGTCGCGGCGGTGACGGGCGGAGCATCGGGGATCGGCGAGGCGACCGTCAGACGTTTCGTTGCCGAGGGCGCGAGCGTGGCATTCTGCGATCGGGACGGCGAGCGCGGCCGGCGCGTGGCGGCCGAGCTCGAGACGGCCGGCGCCAAGGTTGCCTTCACGCATGCTGACGTTGGTACCGAGGCCGCATGCGTTGCTTTCATCAACGATGCCGCGCACAAGTTCGGGCGTCTCGACATCCTCGTCAACAATGCCGGCATCCGCAAATATGAGAAGGTCGACGAGGCGAGTGCGGCGAGCTGGAACGAGATTCTCAGCGTCAACCTGATGAGCTACGTCTTCTGCGCCAAGGCGGCGGTTCCGCTGATGCGCCGCAACAAGGACGGCGCCATCGTCAACGTCGCCTCGGTACGTTCCGTCGTCGCAGGTGGCGGCAACCTGCAGTACGACACCACCAAGGCCGCGGTCGCGGGCTTGACGCGGGGGCTCGCCGCCGACCACTCGCCGGAGGGCATTCGGGTGAACGCTGTCGGCCCCGGCCCGATCTTCACGCCGTTCCATCAGCGCCGCATCGCAGCTTCCGGCGAGAGCGTCGAGCAGTACAACGCCAGAGCCGCGCAAGGCACCATGCTGAAGCGCCCGGGCAGGGCCGACGAGGTTGCCGCCGCGATCTTGTTTCTGGCCTCCGACGATGCCTCCTACGTCACCGGCGCCCTGCTGTTCGTAGACGGCGGCATGACGGCGCTGTGAGGAATACTTATTCGGTCGCCTCGTCCCGCTCGATGAAGAATCCCGAGCGCGGCGGTGGGTCGAATGCCTTGATGGTTGGCAGCGGGCCATCAAATCGCTCGACCTCGACAAGGGTGAGCTGGCCGGTGCAGCCCTGGGCCAAGCGGGACGTGCCGGCGTCGCGGGTCAGCACGTTCGGGTTGCCGTGTACGCAGAACGGCGTCGGCGCGGCGGGGTCTTGCGGGTCGTACCATGCGCCGGTCGCTAGCTGGACGACGCCCGGGCGCAGCGCATCGCTCAGCACCGCCCCGGCGAGGCAGGCGCCCCGGTCGTTGTAAAGCCGCACGATGTCGCCATCGCTTATGCCGCGCGCCGCGGCGTCCCCCGGATGGAGGCGCACCGGCTCGCGCCCCTTGATCTTCGACCCCATGCTGGCGGCGCCGAAATCGAGCTGGCTGTGGAGCCGGGTCGCGGGTTGATTGGCGACGAGGTGCAACGGAAACCGGGCCGCCTCCATTGGCCCGGCTGCCTCGACCGGCGGCAGCCACGTGGGATGTCCCGGGCAGTCGGCATAGCCGAAACCGGCGATCGTCGCGGAGCTGATTTCGATTTTGCCGCTCGGCGTCGGCAGCGGTGCCGTCTCCGGGTTGCGGCGGAAGTCGCGGACGATGCCGCCATCCCACGGCAGGGTCGGCAAGAGAAGCTCGCCATCCTCCCAGAACTCGTCGAAAGCCGGCGCATTGACACCGCGCTTCGCCAAGGTGCGGTGGGTCTCTTCATAAAGATGTTCAAGCCATTGCCGGGCGGAGCGGCCTTCGGTGAATGCTTCCGCGAAGCCGAGACGCTCGGCCAGCCCCGCGAAAATGGCGTATTCGTCACGCGCCTCGCGGTAAGGCCCGACCGCCCGGTGCATCGCAACCAGCAGCGGGTCGCCGGCCGAACCGCCGATGTCCTCGCGCTCGAGGGTGATTGTTGCCGGCAATACGATGTCGGCGTGGCGCGCGGTCGCCGTCCAAGCCGATTCATGCACGATCACCGTCTCCGGGCGCGCGAAGGCATGGCGCAGCCGGCCGAGATCCTGGTGGTGATGGAAGGGATTGCCGCCGGCCCAGTACACCAGCCTGATCTCGGGATAAGTGAGTTTCTGGCCGTCGTAATCGAAGGGTGCTCCCGGCTGCAGCAGCATATCGGCGATGCGCGCCACCGGGATGAAATCGGCAATGCTGTTGCGGCCGGTCGGCGGGGACGGCACGGGCACCGCCAGTGGCGGCTTGCCGGTATTCGCGTTTCCCCCGAGCGCATAGGCGAAGCCGCCGCCGGGCAGGCCGATCTGGCCGAGCATCGCGGCCAGCACGACGCCCATCCACACCGGCTGCTCGCCATGCTCGGCGCGTTGCAGCGACATCGAGCAGGTGACGAGCGTGCGCCGCCCGACGCAGCGCCGCGCCAGTGCAACGATCTCGTCGGCCGGAATGCCGCAGATTGCGGTGGCCCAGGCGGCGTTCTTCGGCTGACCATCGCCGCGACCCGACAAGTAGTTCTCGAACGCTTCCCAGCCGACGCAGTACCGGGCGAGAAAGGCGCGATCGTGCAAGCCCTCGCTTGCCAACGTATGCGCGATGCCGAGCATCAGCGCGACATCGGTGCCGGGCCGGATCGGATGCCAGACCGCCTCGACGGTTTCCGGAAGATCGTCGCGAATGGGGCTGATCAGGTGGAATTCGCCGCCGCGCCGACGTGCCGTGGCGAGGTGGCCGCGCGCGACGTGCCGGCTGGTGCCGCCACCGCCGACATCGTTGTTCTTCAGCGCCATGCCGCCAAACGCGAGAACCAGCGCGCTTTCCGCCGCCAGCTCGGTCCAGCTGACATTGTTGCCGGCGACGGCGGATTGCGGGCCGATGATATGCGGCAGGATCACCGAGCCGGCACCCGAGCTGTAGCTGTTGATCGAACGGACATAGCCGCCGGCGAGGTTCAGAAAGCGGTGGAGCTGATGCTGCGCGTCATGAAAGCGGCCGGCGCTGGCCCAGCCATAGGACCCGCCGAACACCCCGCGCGGTCCGTGTGCGGCGTAGACCCGACGCAATTCGGCGGCGACCCTGTCGAGCGCTTCCGGCCAGGCGACAGCGACGAAATTGTCGCAGCCCCGCCCGTCGTCCGGCCCCGGTCCCCGTTCCAGCCAGCCGCGCCGGATCATCGGCCGGGCAATTCGCGCCGGGTGCGACACCGATGCAGGGATGTTGCCCAGCAGGGCCGAGGGATCGGCGTCCTGCGGATGGGGAACAACCTCGATTCCGTGATCGCGCACCAGCACGGAAAAGGCACCCCAATGAGAGCTATGCGGCAAGCCTCGGGAGCGAAGCGCGGGATTGTGAACGACCTCAGCCATGGTGCTGTTGTCCTATGCTCAGGGCGTGCGGCGCAACCGGGGTAACGAGCCTCGGACGGGATGATGTCCGGCACGCCTGCCTGCGTTATATCCAGCTCGGGTGCAACCGGCATCTTCTTCAATTGAACTGGACCTCGTCGGAATTTGTCGGCTTGATGCGGCGTCAAAACTCGATCCCGGCTAGGAGGAGAACGATGACCGATCTGCCGCAGCATGTGGACATCCACGAGGAGGGCCCGCGCGAAGGCTTCCAGATCGAGCCCGGCCCGATCGGCACCGCCGACAAGATCCGGTTGATCGAGGCGCTGGCCGAGACGGGGTTGCACCATATCCAGGCGGCCTCGTTTGTCAGCCCGCGCATCGTTCCGGGTTGGGCCGATGCGGAGGACGTGGTCGGCGGCTTCACCCCGAAGGAGGGCGTCCAATACACCGCGCTGTGGTTCAATGCGAACGGCCTCAACCGCGCACTGGTTTTCCGCAACAAGCTGACGATCACCGGCTCGATCGCGCTGACGGCATCCGAAGGGTTCACGCAGAAAAACCTGCACCGCAGCCACGCCGAGAATGTCGCGGCGATGAGGAAGCAAACGGCGCTGCATATCGAGAACGGGGTCGCGGTGCCGCGCGTCGGCGTCATGGCGGCGTTCGGCTGCAACTATCAGGGCGATATCGCGCCGGCGCAGGTCGTCTCGACCCTGGAGGATGGACTCGCGATCGCCGAGGAAGCCGGCGCCGAAATCAAGTATTTCTCGCTGGCCGACACGATGGGATGGGCGACGCCATTGCGGATCGAGCGCACGCTCGGCGAAGTCCGCAGCCGCTGGCCGGACATGCCGATCGCGCTGCACCTGCACGACACGCGCGGTCTCGCCGTCGCCAATGCGCATGCCGGGCTGAAGATGGGCGTCACGCAGTTCGATTCGACGGTCGGCGGGCTCGGCGGCTGCCCGTTTGCCGGCCAGCCGAAAGCCGCCGGCAATATCTGCACCGAGGAACTGGTGCTGCTCTGCGAGGAAATGGGGATCGACACCGGGGTCGACCTCGACGCGCTGATCGAAGTCGGGCGCATGGCCGAGGACATCGTCGGCCACCAGTTGCCCGGCGAATTGATCCACGCGGGGAGCCTCGACGCGTTTCGCCGGCGGGCTGCGGCCTGATGGCGTCATCGACGCCGGCGACGCCGCTTGCCGGTATCAAGGTTCTGGAGTTCAGCCATACGGTGATGGGGCCGACCGCCGGGCTGCTCCTCGCCGAGCTCGGCGCCGATGTGGTCAAGGTCGAGCCGGCGCCGAACGGCGACCACACGCGCCGGCTTGGCGGGTTTGGCGCCGGATTTTTTGCTGCCTTCAATCGCAACAAGCGCAGCCTTGCGGTCGATCTGAAACGGCCGGAAGGACAGGCGGTGATCCATCGGCTGATCCCCACGATCGATGTTGTGCTGGAGAATTACGGGCCCGGCACAATGGAGCGGCTGGGCTGCGGTTACGAGCGGCTGGCGGCGTTAAATCCGCGTCTGGTCTTTCTGGCGCTCAAAGGCTATCTCGCCGGCCCCTATGAGCACCGGCCGGCGCTCGACGAGGTGGTGCAGTTCCAGACCGGCCTTGCCTTCATGACCGGGCCGCCGGGGCGGCCGCTGCGGGCCGGCGCCTCGGTTGTCGATATGATGGGCGCGATGTTCGGGGTGATCGCGGTGCAGGCGGCGCTGCGCGATCGCGACAGCACCGGCAAGGGCCAGCGCGTCTCCAGTGCGCTGTTCGAGAGCGCCGCCTTTCTGATGAGCACGCACATGGCCGGAATGGCGGCGACCGGGCTCGAAGCGCGGCCGATGCCGGCGCGCCGCGGCGCCTGGGCCGTCTACGACGTGTTTCGCACCGCCGGCGACGGCCAGCTGTTCATCGGCGTCACCAGCGACCAGCAGTGGACCCGGTTTGTCGAGGAATTCGGCCTGCAGGAGCTTGCGGCCGACCCCCGGCTCGCGACCAATGTCACGCGGCTGGCCGAGCGCGCCTGGCTGATCCCGGCGCTGCAGGAGGTGCTGGCCGCGATCGCGCAGGACGAGGTGGCGGCGCGCTGCGAGCGGGCAAACGTCTCGTGGGCGCCGGTCGGGCAGCCCGGCGATCTGTTCGCCGACCCGCATCTCCTGGCGACCGGCGGTCTCGTCGAGGTGTTCGTCTCGCGCTTTGGCGGCGGTGACGGCAAAGTCGTTGGGCTTCCGGCATTACCGATGGAGTTCGGCAGCGACCGCCGGCGGCCCGGTTTGCGTCACCAGCCGCCACGCATCGGCGAGCACAATGTCGAAGTGCTGGCCGAGGCCGGCTTCACCAGCGAAGAGATCGCCGAATTGACCGAGGCCGCGATCATCGAGGGGCCGGGTACGAGCGGCTGACCCGAGTCATCGACGCCGAGGGCCGCGCTCAGGGAGAACGCCGATGCCGCATATAGCCCTGCAGCAAGGTGCCAGGATTCATTGCGCGATTGACGATTTCCTGTGGCCGTGGGATCGCTCGATTCCGGTCCTGATGATGCACGGCTTTGCGCGCAACGCCGTGTTCTGGAACCGCTGGGTGCCGGTAGTGGCGCAGACGCGGCGCGTCTATCGGCCCGACCTGCTCGGCTGCGGCCTTTCTGACCAACCACCCGCCGACTATCGCTACACACCGGAGACAATCGGCGCCCAGATTATCGCGGTGCTGGACGGCTTCTCGCTCGAACGGGTGCACTGGATTGGCGAATCCTCGGGCGGGATCATCGGTCTGATGCTTGCCGCAGCCTGTCCCGAAAGGATCGCGAGCCTCACGCTGTGCAACACGCCGACCCGCATCCCCGACCGGATCAAGCAAATCTACGCACTCGACAAGGATTCCGCGTCGGCCGCGATGCGCGCCTATGGCGTTGGCGAATGGTGCCGGCAAACCCTCCAGTACCGCCTCGATAGGGAGCACGCCAGTCCGCCTCTCTGCGACTGGGTGATAAGCGAGATGGACAGGACGCCGCCGGAAGTCGCCGCGGCGATGCACGATTGTTTCGAGGCGGTCGACACGGTGCCGCTATTGCCGCGGATCGCCGCGCCGGTGCTGCTCTTAAGCGGCGACAAAAGCCCGATCGCCTCGGCGCAACAGCAGATTTTCGCGAGCATGCTGCCCCAGGGGCGCGTGGCCTCCATTGCCGGGGTAGGCCACGGCGTCAACCTGCTCCAACCGGAGCGCTGCGCCGGGCTCGCGGCCGAATTCTGTAACTCGATCGAATAGGCCGAGGCAGGGTCGGCAAGATTATGGGGTCGGCACCCCAATCGACTTCAACCGGGCATGGGCACGGCCGGCGCGCGCTTTCATCCCCTCAAGATACGTGCTCACATCGTTCCCCGGCAGGTTCAGCACCTTGCACCCGAGGCGCCAATATTCCTCGATCTGCGCCTCGGTCTCCGCCGATCCCCGAGCGAGCTTGCCGTTTGCATTGCACGCCGCCGCGATCCGCCGCACCGCCGCTTTGAATTTCGGGTGCTCGAGATCGAGGTGAACCCCCAGCTGCGCGCTCAGGTCGGAATGCCCATAGGCGATCATGTCGATCCCGTCGACCGCCGCTAGCTCCTCGACATTCTCCAGGCCTTCGAGCGACTCGATCGAGGGGCATAGGATGATGTTCTCGTTGGCCCAGGGCGCGTATTCGGTGGCGTGGCGGGCGCCGTAGCTCCTGTATCCCGTGTGAGGCCCCTGGCCGGAAATGCCCCGGTTGCCAATCGGTGGATACTTCGCCAGGCGGACGATCGCGCGGGCCTCTTCGGCGTTTTCCACCTCCGACACCTGGATGCCCATGATCCCCTGATCGAGGATGCCGGGAATGAGATGCGCGAACGATTTGTGGATGCGAACGATGGCCGATACGTTCGTCGCTTGGAACCAGCTCGCGAGATTGGCGATCGTCTCGATGTCGAACGCGCCGTGTTCGTGATCGATCGCACAGTAGTCGAAGCCGGCCGCCTCGATGATCCAGGGGACGCCGCGTGAGGCGAATTCCTTGAGCCCGGTGCCCAGCGCCGCCCGTCCTTCGCGCACCGCCCGCCTTATGCTGTTTTCTTTCATGGCTCGTTCCAGGCTTCCTTCATATTCGTGCTAGTGGTGAAATTCGGACAGGTGATACCCATCCTCGTCGTCCCGGCGAAGGCCGGGACCCATCTGTCAGCCATCCGTGCGTTGGAACTGTGGATACCGGCCTGCGCCGGTATGACGGCGATATTTCGGAGTGTCGGAATTCATCCACCAAATGGGTCCAGCCGCCCGCTATTCCGCCGCCGCCAGCATCTTCAGCTCTTCCGCAGCCGACAGGATCGGCACGCCTTCTATCGATTTCGAGGGCTGCCCATCGACGCCGACCAGCGGCTTGCCGACCAGCGTCACCCGGTAGAGCTGGCGGTCGAAATCGGATTGGAAGATGTCGGTCGGCGCGAGGTGCACCGTCGCGCGGTTGTCCCAAAACGCGATGTCCCCCGCGTTCCACTTGAACCGCACCGTGTATTCGGGGCGCGTGATGTGCTCCCACAGGATTTCGAGGATTTTCTGGCTTTCGCGCGGCGTCAGCCCGACGATCGATTTGAGGAATGACGGGCTGACATAGAGGATGCGCTCCCCCGTTTCGGCATGCACGGTCACGATCGGGTGCTCGCTTTCGAGCGCGCGCCGCTTGACGCGATCCTTGTACGCGTCGCTGCGGTTGCTCTCGCCGCGATTGCCGAACTGGTGGATGCCGCGCAGCCCGTCGACAAAGCCGCGCATCGTCGGCGACAGCGCCATGTAGGCGGCGTTCAGATTGGTCCAGAACGTGTCGCCGCCATAGGGCGGGATCGTGACGCCGCGCAGGATCGAGGCCATCGGCGGGTTGACCGCGGCGGTGATGTCGGCGTGCCAGCCGGTCCACGGCGTCACCATCTGCGCCTTGCGGTTTTCGTTGGCGAGCCGGTTCTTGGCGACCGAATAGATTTCGGGATAGTCGTCGAGATGGCCGAGCACGGCGTGACCGATCGTTGGCTCGCCGAATTGCCGCGCCATCGCGACGTGCTGCGCATGATCGAGATGCTGGTCGCGGAAGAAGACAACCTTCCATTTCAGGAAGGCGTCGCGCACCTCCTTAACCTGCTGCGGCGGCAACGGCCTGGTCAGATCGACACCGCGGATTTCCGCCCCGATATGCAGGGTCAGCGGTACGATTTCGATGCTTCTCGATGCCTCTTGGGGCGGCGTCTGTTGGGATAGCGACATCTTTGTCTCCTCCACTGCCGGCGGGCCGGCCGATCGGCTTGGCATCACGGATAGAGTGCGCACTCAACCCACTTGTGCACAATAGGGCGAAGATCGTTCATTTGCGGCTGGGTGCACGGAGCGCGGAGGAAGACGATGCCGAAGCTGATTCCCGTCCCCGACCCGTTGAGCCGGCCCTTCTGGGACGCCGTCAGCGAGCGGCGGCTCGTCGTGCAGCACTGCGCCGCCTGCGACCGGCTGCAATACCCGCCGCAACAGACCTGCCAATTCTGCAACTCGGCCGCCGGCCTCTCGTGGAGAGAGGTCGAAGGCAGAGGCCATATCGCGGCCTCGATCGTGATCGAGGACGGCCGCCTCAACCGCCGCATGCCCGACCAGCCCTATAACTTAGCCATGGTGACGCTGGACGCCGACCCCCGGGTCAATTTCTATTCCAACCTCCCGGGCACCCCGCCCTACCAGGCACCGGTCGGCGCCGCCGTCGAGGCGACGTTCGAGGAGGTGGCCCCAGGCCAGCTGATCCACGAGTGGCGGGTCGTCGGGTAGTGTGCCGAATCCAAAATTCGCGGTGGCACTCTGCGGCGGTCGGCCATCAGCGTTCTGAGGGCTTGGTATGAACGCAGAATTTACTCCAACTTCATATTTCAATTCTCTTACAGAGGATGAAAAGAAGGCAGTGCTTGAAAGTGGCGTAGGTCAAGAGGTCCT
>DASUKH010000059.1:0-5561 GCA_036278835.1 Allostellaceae bacterium | reverse complement strand
GCCTTCGTCTCGTAATCGGCGCCGACCCGGTAGAGCGGCACCGTGGCGCAGGCGGAGGCCGCGCCCTTGCGCGTCGGGAAATGGTGCTGCCCGTCGGGCTTGCCGTTGGCGAAGCTGTAGACCACCGAACGGGCGACCTCGTAGCTGTCGCGGGCCCAGTCGGCCGGCGTCCCCTCCGCCCATTTGCGCGCCGCGGCCTCCGGCACTGATGCCAGGATGCGGGTGGCGCCGCGCGCCGGGTCGGGCCCGACCACCTCGCGCACCAGCCTGTCTTCCCAGTAATCGGCGAGACGCATCGGCGGGCGCGAGCCGACCTGGATGGCGACGCATTCGCCGCCGCGGTCGCCATGATCGATCGTATCAAGCGGATCGTTAAGATCGCCCACCAGATTGAGCAGAAACCGCACCGCCGCGAGCCGCTCGTGCGCCGGGGTCGCCGGGTCCTGCAACTCTTTCGCGAACTGCTCGACCTTGTCGACGGCGCAATTGCGGCGCGGGCCGCGGCTCGCCGGATAGCCGGCCGGCAACGGCCTGTGCCCGGCACAGGCCGCGGCGAGATCGGGGCTGCCGGCCTTCATCCGCACGTCATGCCAGCCGCTCGTGGCGCTGCGCGCCTCCGGGCTCTTGTCCATCAGGACGTCGGCCCAAATCGCTTCGCTGGCGAGGTCGTTTTTGGTGAAGCGGTTGTCCGTGTCGCTGGCAAGGATCGCATGCAGCCTGGCGCGCGCCGCCGGCGCCGATTTTGCGAGGATATGGTCGGCCATCAGCGCGATCGTGCGGTGCGCTTCCGGTCCCCAGGCCAAGGCCGGCGCCGGCCCGCTCAGCAGCCCGGCAAGGAGAGCGCCGGCCGCGGCGAAAGCAAAAACGATCCGCCTCATCAATCCCCTGCCCCGATTGCCTGATCCCCGCCCGGCTGTCATGCTAGCATCGCGAGGAAGGCGGTGTCAGCCGAGGAGGGTAGCATGCGCGGGGTGGTGTTCACCGGCGAGCGGCAGCTGGAACTGATGGAATTCGCCGACCCGACGCCGGGTGAGGGCGAGGTCGTCATCGAGATGAAGGCCTCCGGCATGTGCGGCAGCGACCTGCATCAGTACCGCCGCCCGAGAAGCGGCGGCGCGACCGGCGGTCTCGCGGCGCCGAGCGAGCCGACCATCGCCGGCCACGAGCCGTGCGGCGTCGTCGCGGCGATCGGCCCCGGCGTTCCCGCGGCGCAGGCGAAGATCGGCCAGCGCGTCATGGTGCATCACTACAAGGGCTGCACCGTCTGCAATCATTGCCGCTCCGGCTGGTCGCAGCTGTGCCAGGAGCAGCCGGTGCTGGTGTACGGCAACAACGCCCATGGCGGCCACGCCAAATACCTGAAGGTGCCGGCCTTCACCCTGGTGCCGCTGATCGACGAATTGTCGTTCGTCACCGGCGCCGCGATCTCCTGCGGCACCGGCACCGCCTACGGCGCGCTGCGCCGCATCCGGCTGTCGGGCAACGACACGATCGCGGTCTTCGGGCAGGGGCCGGTCGGACTGTCGGCGACGCAATTGGCGAGCGCGATGGGGGCGCGCGTCATCGCCCTCGATGTCAGCCCGGAGCGCCTCGAACGCGCCAGGGAATTCGGCGCCGCCGAGACCGTCAACCCGCGCTCGAACGATCCGGTCGGCGCTATCAAGGACCTGACGCACGGCTACGGCGCCGAGTTCACCCTCGACACCTCGAGCCAGCCCGAGGGCCGCATCGCCGCGGTGCGCGCCACCAAAGTGTGGGGCACCACCTGCTTTGTCGGCGAGCGCAACGACGTCACGATCGACGTCAGCCCCGACATGCTGAGGAAGCAGCTGACGATCGTCGCCTCGTGGACCTTCTCACAGATGGGGCAGGCGGAATGCGCCCAATTCGTCGCCGACCGCAAGGTGGATGTCGAGAAGCTGTTCACCCACCGCTGGCGGCTCGACCAGGCCGACGAGGCCTACCGCCTGTTCGACACCCAGACCACCGGCAAGGGGGTATTCCTGATCTGATCCCGCCGACGCGGTAGTGGTCCCGGCAACATTTTCGCTTCCGTGCATCAGCGCGAGTAAAGGCGAGGCTACCCCCTTCCGCTCGGCGGCCGCTCAGGGCGGCGGCCGGCCGGCACCGGCCGATTGCCGCCGCCGCGACCGCCCCCACGAGTAGAAGGCGATGCGTTCGCGCTCCTCCTGTTGCGACCGTGTTCGGGTCTGCAGCAAATCGCGCCAGCTCAGATAGCCGACCAGGGACGCATCGCTGCGCGAGACGACGACGAGGTGGGCAACATTGAGCCGCATCATGCGGTCGGTCACCTCGTCGAGGTATTCGTCGGGATAGGCGGTCGGCACCTCGACCCGATCGAGCAGCTCGCCGAGCGTCGCTTGCCGGTGTTTGCCGGCGCGCCGCCACGCCAGCACCGTCGGCGGGTCGACGAGGCCAAGCACCCGCTTCTCGGCGTCGATCACCGGGAAGCTCGGGTGCCGCGTATCGGGGCCGGTCAGGAAGGCGGCCGCCTGATGCAGTGTCATGCTGTCCGGCAGCGTCTCGACCGCGCTCGTCATGACCTCGCTGGCGCGGGTCAGCGCGAACGGATCGACCCGGTATTCGCGGATCAGATGGTGGCCGCGACGGGCGATCTTCTCGGTCAGGATCGAGCGCCGCAACAGCAGCACAGTGATGACGTGCGCGGTCACGCAGGCGGTGATCAGCGGCAGCAGCACGTGCGTGTTGCCGGTGACCTCGACCGCGAAGAAGGTGGCGGTCAGCGGGGAGCGCATCGTGCCGCCCATGATTGCCGCCATCGAGATCAGCGCCCAGAAACCGGGGCTGGCATGCGGGAAGAACTGGCCGAGCAGGGTTCCGAGGCCGCCGCCCATGATCAATAGCGGCGCCAGGACGCCGCCCGAGGTGCCCGACCCCAGCGCCACCGCCCAGATGACCGACTTGACGGCGAGCAACACCAGCCCGGCGATCGGCACCATGCCGCCCTGCAGCATCTGCGCGATCTCGCTGTAGCCGACGCCCAGCGCGCGCGGATCGATGAGGCCGCCGACCCCGACCACCAATCCGCCCAGCATCGGCCACCACATCCAGTGGATCGGCAGCTTCAGGAACAGGTCTTCGCAGGCATAGACCAGCTGGGTCAGGAGGCCGGACAACAGACCGGACAACACGCCGACCGCCAGCCAGCACCCGAGCGCCAGCACCGTCGCGTCCATGCCGCCGTGAAACGGGAAAAGCGGGGTCGGCAGGTACGGCAGGTTGAGCCAGCCGCGCTCGAAGGCGGCGGTGATGGAGGCGGTCGCCACCGGGACAAAGCTGCGCGGCGTCCACTCGAACAGCAGCAGTTCGACGGCCAGCATGATCGACGCGATCGGGGTGCCGAACACGGTCGTCATGCCCGCCGCGGCGCCGGCGACCAGCAGGGTCTTCCGTTCGGCATCGCTGACCGGCAGCATCTGCGCGATCAGCGAGCCGACGGCGCCGCCCGTCATGATGATCGGACCCTCGGCGCCGAACGGCCCGCCGGTGCCGATCGCGATCGCCGATGACAGCGGCTTCAGGATCGCCACCTTGATATCGAGTCGGCTGCGGCCGAGCAGGATTGCCTCGATCGCTTCCGGGATGCCGTGTCCGCGAATCTTGTCGCTGCCGTAGCGCGCCATCAGACCGACGACGAGACCGCCGAGCACCGGCACCGCCACCGCGGCATAGCCGAGCGGCGAGGTGCCAAGCTTCAAGTCCAGGAGCGTGGCGCGTCCGAAGTAGAACAGATTGGTAAAGACCCGGATCAGGTCGAGCAGGGCGACCCCGCAGATCACGCCCGCCGTGCCGACGACGACGCTGATCGCCGCGATGAGCAGGACCCGCGGCTTGGTCGTGAAGTCTCCGAGATGCCGGATATGACCGGCGGCGACGTTTGAAGCGCTTGAGGACTGAGCCGCGGCAGTCGGCGTTGCCGATCTGATCACCCGCGCCTCCCGATGACTGGCGACCGCATGTTCTTCCAATCGATTTCGTGATGCGAGGCAGATTCCGCGCATCAAGTACGGGAGATCAGCCCCTCTGGCAATGCCGGCCGCAAGGCATGCCTGCCGGCCCGTCGCACATGGCTTCGCGGCCGGGGGCGCCCGGACGCGGCCGGCGGTCCGTTTTCAGGCTGCCGCGCCGGGTTGTGGCTCGCCGGCCCGGTAAAAAGGATTCGTCAGATCCCGCTCGATGACCACGAGAACGGGCCGCGCAGGGCGCCGTTCCACCGCGGCGCCGTGCGCACCGCCACGATGCCCGACAAGACGTCGTGCAAGGTGCGCCGGCGCCGGTTGACGAGCGCGAACAGCAGGATCAGCGAGCAGGTGGCGCCGACCGTCAGATAGAAGACTCCGGTCTGTATCAGCGCCTGCAGGAACGTTGGCGGCGCGCCGTCCCATGACCGCATCTCGATGTCGAACAGCCGCATCCCCACCGTCGCCGAGCGCGGGCCGGCGATCAGGAGGGTGTGATAGGCGAGCGGGATCAGGCCGAACAGAAACCACAGGGGAGGGCCGAGCAGGCCGAAGCTCAGCAGGGTCGCTATCCCGAAAGTAACCCACGCCGCCGCACAGATCATGCCGATGCAGACAAGATCGACGGCATACGCGGCGATCCGCCGCCACACGACGCCATCGTACAGCGCCGGCGCGGCCGCCGGATCGGGCACACCCCAATCGAGGCGCGGGAAAGCGGAGGCGCGATACTCGGTCACGGCGATGTCCTTCGAGGCTGGTGCGAAATGAAGTGTACTGATTCCGAAGTTCGCAGCATCTCAATGATGTCATCCCGGCAAAGGCCGGGACCCATTTGTCCGCCGGGTTGACGGTTGAGGCGTAGATAAACCGGCTCTCCGCTTCACTCCGGCCGGAATGACGGTGAGGATGTGGGGTGGCGGGTCCGCTCCGCCAAGCGTCGCCGCGGCCATGCTATGCTGCGCCGTTTTAGAAGCACGGGATGGAGGGGAGAATGGCCGCTTATGTCATTGCCGATGTCGAGGTGACAAACCCCGCGGGGTACGAGCCCTATCGCGCGCGGGCCGGCGCCAGCATCGCGCAGTATGGCGGGCGCTTCGTCGTGCGCGGCGGCGCCGCCGAGCGGCTCGAGGGGCCCGACGAGCCGGCCCGTCTCGTCGTCATCGAATTCGCCGATGCCGCGGCGGCGCGGCGCTGGTACCACTCGCCGGAATATCAAAAGGCAATCCCGATCCGGCAGGCCAACTCGCGCGGCCGGGTGTTCCTGGTCGAGGGCGCCTGACCGCCGCCAGCGGCGCGGAGCCTCAGACCTTCTGGTACGGGAAGCGGCGCAATTTCTCGACATTGCGCCCCTCGATCCGGATCAGCTTGGTCGAGCCGTCGCGCCGCGGCGAATGCAGATCGCCCTCGTTATAGACGTAGGCGGCGCCCGGCCGCAGCCGGTAATCGCGAAGATGGCGCGCCTTGCCCGGCTGCGCCTCGGTGGCCGGCTCGACCCGGTCCCAGTCGGTCATCACCGTCTCGCCCTCGGCCTGGCCGTAGATCGCCCAGGTCGGGCCG
>DASUKH010000058.1:0-31527 GCA_036278835.1 Allostellaceae bacterium | reverse complement strand
CATCGACGATTTCCGAGCCGACGCGGTGATCCATCTCGGCAAGCACGGCACCCTCGAATGGCTGCCCGGCAAGGCGCTGGCCTTGTCGGGTGAATGCTATCCCGAGGCGGTGCTGGGACCGCTGCCGCATCTTTATCCGTTTATCGTCAACGATCCTGGCGAGGGCAGCCAGGCCAAGCGCCGCGCCCAGGCGGTGATCGTCGATCACCTGACCCCGCCCTTGACCCGCGCCGGCAGTTGGGGCCCGCAGGCTGAATTGGAGCGGTTGATCGACGAATATTATCAGGCGGCGCAGGGCGATCCCCGCCGGCTCGCGCCGCTCGCGGCCGACATCCTGGAGCGGGCGCGCGGGCTTGGCCTCGACCGCGATTGCTGCATCGCCGAGGGCGAGGAGACCGTCGCCGCCTTGCGCAAACTCGACGGCTTTCTCTGTGAATTAAAGGAACTGCAAATCCGCGACGGGCTGCACGTGTTCGGGACCAGCCCCGATGGCGGCCGGCTCGACGGGTTGTTGTTGGCGATTGCGCGCAGCCGGCGCGGAGCGGGGCCGGACGACGAATCATTGTTGCGGGCGCTCGCACGGGGTCTCGGTCTCGGGTGCGATCCGCTTGTGCTCGACCCGGCCGAGCCGTGGACCGGGCTGCGGCCAGCGGTTCTGGGACCGCCGGCTTCCAGCCGGCATGCCGGCGGGACGCCGGCGGTCCGCACCGCCGGCGACATTATCGAGGGCCTGGAGGGGCTGGCGCTGCGGCTGATCGCCGGCGAGACGAAACCGCAGCCGGATTGGACGGCGGTCTCAGCGGTGCTCCAGTGGGTCGAACGGGTATTGCGGCCGGCGGTCGCCTTGTGCGGCGAAGCCGAGATGGCCGCCCTTCTCGCCGGACTCGACGGCCGGCGGGTGGCGCCCGGCCCGAGCGGGGCGCCGAGCCGGGGCCGGCCGGACGTGTTGCCAACCGGGCGCAATTTCTACTCGGTCGATACCCGCGCCGTACCGACCTCGGCGGCGTGGCAACTCGGCTGGCATTCTGCCGCGCTGCTCGTCGAACGTTACGCGCAGGAGCACGGCAACTACCCCGAGCGGCTCGCGCTGTCGGCGTGGGGCACCGCCAACATGCGCACCGGCGGCGACGACATCGCGCAGGCGATGGCATTGATCGGCGCCCGCCCGGTCTGGGAAGGAGCGAGCGGCCGGGTCACCGGCTTCGAGATCCTGCCGCAATCGGTGCTCGACCGGCCGCGGGTCGATGTGACCTTGCGCATCTCCGGGTTTTTCCGCGATGCCTTCCCCGGCCTTATCGACCTGTTCGACAGCGCGGTGCGCGCGGTCGCGGCGCTCGACGAAGCACCCGAGGCGAACCCGCTTGCAGCGCGCGTTGCCGCCGACCGGCGCGCGCTGGAGGCTGCCGGCGTACCGCCGATGGAAGCGGCGTTGCGCGCCGGCTATCGCATCTTCGGTTCGATGCCGGGGGCCTATGGCGCCGGGTTGCAGGTGCCGATTGATGAGGGGGCCTGGGAGGACGAGGCCGATCTGGCCGATGTCTGGCTCTCTTGGAGCGGCTGGGCCTACGGTGCCGGCGGCGAGGGGAGGGCGGAGCGCCGCCTTCTCGAGCAGCGCCTCGCCGATGTGCAGGCGGTGCTGCACAACCAGGACAACCGCGAGCACGATTTGCTCGACAGCGACGATTATTACCAGTTCGAGGGTGGCCTCGCGCTGACGGTGCGGCACCTGTCGGGCCGCATGCCGGCGGTCTATCACAATGACCATTCGCAGCCCGAGCGGCCGCGCATCCGCACCCTGCGCGAGGAGTTGGGGCGGATCGTGCGAGGGCGCGCCGCCAACCCGCGCTGGATAGCCGGGGTAATGCGGCACGGCTACAAGGGCGCCGCCGAGATCGCCGCGACCGTCGATTACCTCTACGCCTTTGCCGCCACCTCGCGGGCGGTGGACGATGCGCATTTCGATGCTCTTTACGATGCGTATCTTGGCGACCCGGCGGTGCGCGAGTTCATGGAGGAGCACAACCCGGCGGCGCTGGCCGAGACCGAGGCGCGGTTCCGCGAGGCGATCGCCCGCGGGCTGTGGCACCCGAAACGCAACAGCGTCCGGTCGGAGCTGATGCGCGATGCCTGATCCGGCCCGCGACGAAGACGAGTTGAACCGCCTCCACCGCGAGAAGATGGAGCGGCGCCAAGCGGCGCGCCGCAAGGTGCTGGCGACCAGGACCGAGGAGCGCGGCCTCCTGATCGTCCACACCGGCGCCGGCAAGGGCAAGACGACCGCCGCCTTCGGCATGGTGTTGCGCTGTATCGGGCACGGAATGCGGGTCGGTATCGTGCAGTTCGTCAAGGGCGCCTGGGCGACCGGCGAGCGCGACGTGCTGGCTCGCTTCCCCGATCTCGTCACCTGCCGCGCGATGGGCGAGGGCTTTACCTGGGATACCCAGGACCGCGCCCGCGACATCGCCGCCGCCCGCGCCGCGTGGGAAGTGGCAAAGCAGATGATCGACGATCCGGCCTACCGGCTCGTCCTGCTCGACGAACTGAATATCGTTCTGCGCTACGATTATCTGCCGCTTGACGAGGTTGTCGCTGTCTTGAGAACGAAACCGCGCGACCTGCACGTCATCGTGACCGGCCGCAACGCGCCGGGGGCGCTGATCGAGGCGGCCGATCTTGTGACCGAGATGACCCTCGTCAAGCACCCGTTCCGGGCCGGGGTCAAGGCGCAGCGGGGGATCGAGTTCTGATGCCCGGTTGCCCTCGCCCTCCCAGCCCTTCGGGCTGGGCCCCTCCCTCTCCCGCAATGCGGGAGAGGGGTTTTCAACCACGCGTGATCCCAAAATTTCCCTCTCCCCCCACAGGGGGGAGAGGGCAGGGTGAGGGGGGCGCCGCCGCCCCGGTGCTGGCGCCATGACCCGCGCTCTCATGCTACAGGGCGCCGGCTCCGATGTCGGCAAGTCGCTGCTGGTGGCGGGGTTGGCGCGCGCCTTCAGCCGGCGCGGGCTGCGGGTCGCGCCGTTCAAGCCGCAGAACATGTCGAACAACGCCGCTGTGACCCCGGACGGCGGCGAAATCGGCCGGGCGCAAGCGTTGCAGGCGCGCGCCGCTTTCCGCAAGCCGGCGCGCGACATGAACCCGGTTTTGCTGAAACCGCAATCCGACGGCACGGCGCAGCTCGTGCTGCACGGCCGGGTCGCCGGCAGCCATGCCGCGCGCGAATACCACCGGCTGGCGCCGACCCTGTTGCCGGCGGTGCTGGCGGCGTTCGGGCGGCTCGCGGCGGGATGCGACCTGGTACTGGTCGAAGGCGCCGGCAGCCCGGCCGAGATCAACCTGCGGGCCGGCGACATCGCCAATATGGGGTTCGCGCTGGCGGCCGACGTGCCGGTCGTGCTGGTCGGCGACATCGAGCGCGGCGGTGTCATCGCCCAGCTGGTGGGCACTCACGCGCTGCTGACCGGGAGCGAGCGGGCGCTTGTCGCCGGCTGCATCGTCAACAAGTTCCTCGGCGACCCCGCACTGTTCGACTCCGGCGTCAGGGCGATCGGCGAGCGTACCGGCTGGCGTTGCTTCGGGGTGGTTCCCTACTTTCCCGAGGCGGCACGGCTCCCGGCCGAGGATTCGATGGCGCTGCGCCGCTCCAGCGTCCCAGATGGAGATTGCTTCGCTTCGCTCGCAATGACCGTCAAATCTGTCATTGCGAGGAGCGGAGCGACGAAGCAATCCCGTTCCGCCAGGATACGCATCGCCGTCCCGGTATTGCCGCGGATCGCCAATTTCGACGATCTCGACCCGCTCGCCGCCGAGCCGGCGGTGGAGTTGGTCATGGTGCCGCGTAGACGGCCGCTGCCGCGTGACGCCGCCCTGGTCATCCTGCCCGGCTCGAAAGCGACCTTGGCCGATCTCGCCGTGCTGCGCCAGGAGGGGTGGGAGATCGACATTCTCGCGCATCGCCGCCAAGGCGGGCATGTGCTCGGCCTGTGCGGCGGCTTTCAGATGCTCGGCCGCCGCATTGCCGATCCCGAGGGAATCGAGGGGCCGGCCGGTGCTGCGAGCGGCCTCGGGCTGCTCGATATCGAAACGGTGCTCGGCAACGGCAAACGTCTCGCCGAAGGCTCCGGTGTCGACATCGTCAGCGGCGAGTCGGTGCGCGGCTATGAAATGCATCTCGGCGTCACCACCGGCCCCGGCCTCGCGCGCCCGATGCTGCGCCTCGGCGACCGGCCGGACGGCGCGGTCAGCGAAGACGGGCGGGTCGCCGGCTGCTATCTGCACGGGCTTTTTACTGGCGACGCGTTCCGCGCGGCTTTTCTCGAAAGGCTTGGCGCGGCCCCGAGCGGTTTCGCCTACGAGGCAGCGATCGAGGCGACCCTGGACCGGCTCGCCGCGCATCTCGAGCAGAGCCTGGACCTCGATGCGCTCCTCGCTGCGTCGCGCTCGCCGCGGCTCACAGAGGCTGCCTGACGTGGCCGGCCAGCCACGCCCCGACAATGAGGCCGCCGAGCAGCAGGCAGGCAAGGCTGTAGAGCCGCAATGCCCGGCCGATATCCCGCGCCCGCGCCTGCGCCGTGCCGTCGCCGAGCCACGGATCGTGGACCACGCCCTCGGCGTATTTGCGCGGTCCCGCCAGGGCGAGGCCGAGCGCACCCGCCGCCGCCGCCTCGGGCCAGCCGGCATTGGGCGAGCGGTGCTTGCGCCCGTCGCGGAGCATGATCCGCAACCCCCGGCCGGGGCTGGCGTCGGCGGCGAAGGTCGCCGCGAGGACCAGCAGCAGCCCGCTCAGCGGGGCTGGGATCAGGTTCATCACATCGTCGAGCCGCGCCGCCGCCCAGCCGAAGCTGCGGTAGCGCTCGGTGCGATGACCGATCATACTGTCGAGCGTGTTCGCCATCTTGTACGAAAAGAGGCCCGGCAGCCCGGCGAGCAGATACCAGAAGACCGGCGCCACCACCGCATCGCTGAAATTCTCGACGAGGCTTTCGATCGCTGCCCGCGCCACCCCATGCCGGTCGAGCCGTGCCGGATCGCGCCCGACAATGTGGCGGACCGCCTCGCGCCCTGGCGCCAACCCGCCCAGCCGCAGCGCGTCGCCGACCGCGGCGACATGCTCGTAAAGGCTGCGCTGGGCCAGCAGCGTTGCGATCATAAAAATCTCAGCAAGGCTGCCGATAATGCTGAACCGGCAGGCCCGATCGATCGCCCAGCCGAGCCCGGCCGCCGCCGCGACCAAGGCAATGGTCGTGATGATGCCGCGGTTGCGCCGCGCGCGCTCGCTGCGGTGCCGCCGGTTGAGCTTGCGCTCGAACCAGCCGACCGCGCGGCCGGCCAGCACGACCGGGTGCGGCACGATCGCGAACAGCGCCCGCATGTCGCCAAACATCGCATCGATCGCCATCCCGGCAATCAGCAGCAGCATTTTGTCGTGGGTATCAGGCAGAGTCATCGCGGCCTCACTGTCGCCCGCCACCCGTTCCCGATCAACCAAACGAGGACATTGCAATGGGCGGGGCGGTGAGCGAGGCAATGAGCGGCAGCGCGGTGCTGCTGTGCGGCCACGGCAGCCGTGACGGCGCGGCGATCCGCGAATTCGAAGAGGCTGCCGCGGGATTGCGCGCGCGCCTCGACGGGCGCCTTTTTGAGACCGGCTATCTCGAATTCGCCCGCCCGACAATCGGCGAGGCTCTGTCTGCGTTGAAGTCGCGCGGCGCAAGCCGCATTCTGGCGATTCCCGGCATGCTGTTCGCCGCCAGCCACGTCAAGAACGACCTGCCATGGGAGGTCAACAGCTTCGCCGCGGCCCATCCGGAGATCGATGTCCGGCTCGGCCGCGACCTCGCGATCGACCCGCTATTGCTCGCCGCCGCCGCCGAACGCATCGCCGCCGCCGTGCCGGCGGACCGGTCCGAAACGCTCCTCGTCGTGGTCGGGCGCGGCACCAACGACCCCGACGCCAACTCCAACATCGCCAAAGTCGCACGCATGCTGTGGGAGGGGATGGGGTTCGGCTGGGCCGAGGCGGCGTTCAGCGGGGTCGCCCAGCCGCGCGTCGGGCCGGCTCTCGAGCGCGCGGTGCGGTTCGGCTTCCGGCGCATCGTCGTCTTTCCCTATTTCCTGTTCACCGGCATTCTGGTGCAGCGCATCTACGACGAGACCGAGGCGGTGGCTGCGCGTTTCCCGCAGATCGAATTCGTCAAGGCGCCCTACCTCAATGGCCACGGCAAGGTGATCGACGCCTTTCTCGACCGCATCGCCGAGTGCGAAGGCGGCGAGGCACGGATGAATTGCCAGCTGTGCAAATACCGCACCCGGATTGTCGGCTACGAGGCGTCGATCGGGACGCCGCAGGAGGGCCACCATCACCACGTGCGCGGCGGCGGCCATCACGGCCACGATCATCCTCACCCGCACCCGCATGGCTGAGCGGCGATGGCGGCGCTGTTCGACCATTACGTGATCGTCGACTGGAGCGCGGCGAACCAGCCGAAGCGGGGACATGACAGTGTCTGGGTCTGCCATCGCGGGCCGCGCGGCGAGCGCTGCGACAACCCGCCGACCCGCGCGGCAGCGAAGGCGCTGCTATCCGAAATCATCGCGGCATCGACGGCGGCCGGCGAGCGGATCATTGTCGGATTCGATTTCCCGTTCGGCTATCCGGCCGGGTTCGCGGCGCGGCTCGGTCTACTGGGGCCGCCGTGGCGCGCCGTGTGGGACGAGATCGCCCGCCTCATCGCCGATGACGAACAGAATCGCAACAATCGCTTTGCACTCGCCGCCAGCCTGAATCGCCGGGTGTCCGGCGGCGCGGCGGCCTTCCCGTTCTGGGGCTGCCCGCCGCGGTTTGCGGGTCCGTTTCTCGGGCCGCGGCACCACCGCGCCCACGGCGATGCCGAACCGTTGCGCGAGCGCCGGCTGATCGACGAGCGGATGACCGGCGCCCAGCCGTGCTGGAAGCTCGCTTATACCGGCTCGGTCGGCAGCCAGGCTTTGACCGGCATCCCCGTGGTGCGCGCCTTGCGCGACGACGAGCGCTGGGCCGATTGCGCGCGCGTGTGGCCGTTCGAGACCGGCCTCGGCCTTGCCGATGAAGCGCGGATCGTCTTCGCCGAGGTCTGGCCGTCCTGGTGGCGGCGCGAGATGCGGGCCGATTACGGCCCGCCGCGCGACCGCGCTCAGGTCCATACCGTCGCCGATATCTTCGCCGCCCGCGACGGCGCTGGCGATCTTGTCGCCTGGTTTGCCGGCGACCCCGGATTGACCCCGGCGCAACGTCGGGTCGTCGAGAGTGAGGAGGCCTGGACTCTCGGGGTGACGGGCGCGAAGCGCGCCGCGCCCGTGGACCCCCACCCTCACCCTCCCCCGCTTGCGGGGGAGGGAAACAGAGGGCAAGCGCCCCCGGTTTCCGGCGAGGCAAATAGGAATGCCCGTGCGGCGGAGCGAAACAGGAAGAACCCTCCGCCGCAAGCGGGGAAGGGCAGGGTGGGGGCCAAGCGCGCAAAGGCGAAAGAGACGATCGATCCCTACCTCCGCGACCCCGCCGCGATCTATCGCCGCTCGTTCGCTCTGGTGCGGGCAGAGGCCGATCTCTCGCAATTCCCGGCGCCCTTGCGGCCGCTGGCAGTGCGGCTGGCGCATGCCGCCGGCGATATCGGCATCCTCGACGATCTTGCCTGGTCGCGTGGCGCCGTCCAGGCCGGCCGGCGGGCGCTCGCGCAGGGTGCGGCGATCCTTGCTGACAGTACGATGGTTGTGAGCGGCATCTCCTGCGCCCGGCTGCCTGCGGCCAACCCGGTGATCTGCACGCTCAACGACCCGGCGGCGGCACTCGCGCGCAGCCAGCCGACAACCCGCAGCGCCGCGGCGGTGGAGCTGTGGCGGCCCCACCTCGAGGGCTCCGTAGTGGCGATCGGCAACGCTCCGACCGCGCTGTTCCGGCTCCTTGAACTGCTAGCCGACGGTGCGCCGCGCCCGGCGCTGGTGCTCGGCTTTCCGGTCGGGTTTGTCGGCGCCGCCGAGGCGAAGGAGGCGCTGATCGGGTTCGGGTGCGGCCTTGCCTATGTCGCGCTCAGGGGAAGGCGAGGCGGCAGCGCGATGGCCGCCGCCGCGGTCAACGCGCTGGCTATCGCATGACCCGTTGGCTCAGCGTCGTCGGGATCGGTGAGGACGGAATTGCCGGGCTGACGGCGGCGGCGCGCACCCTGATTGAGACCGCCGAGACCCTGGTCGGCGGCTTGCGCCACCTCGCGATGGTGCCGGACGGGCCGGCCGAGCGGCTTGCGTGGCGCAGCCCGCTCGCCGACACAGTCGCCGATATCGCGGCGCGGCGCGGGCGGCTTGTGGCGGTGCTCGCGACGGGCGACCCGCTGTGGTACGGGGTCGGCGCGCTTCTGGTGCGCCATTTCAGCCCCGAGGAGATGACGATCCTGCCGCAGCCGGGCGCCTTCAGCCTCGCCGCCGCCCGGCTTGGCTGGCCGCTTGCCGAGTGCGTCTGCCTGTCGCTGCATGGTCGGCCGCTCGATGCGCTGCGGCTGCATCTGGCGCCCCGCCGCCGCCTCTTGCTGCTATCGCATGACCGGGTGACGCCGCACCGGGTCGCGCGGCTGCTCGCCGGTTCCGGGTGGGGGCCGAGCCGGCTCAGCGTCTTTGCGCATATGGGCGGCGCGCACGAGGCGGCATGGCATGGCACCGCCGACTCCTGGGAGGGCGAGACCGACGCCGATCTCAACATGATCGCGGTCGAATGCGCGCTGGCGACAGGGACCTGCGCGCTGTCGCGAACGGCCGGGCTGCCCGACGATGCTTTCGAGCATGACGGGCAGCTGACAAAGCGCGAAATCCGCGCCGCGACCCTGGCGCGGCTGGCGCCGCTCGCCGGCGAGATGCTGTGGGATATCGGCGCCGGAAGCGGCTCGATCGCGATCGAATGGCTGAGGGGCGCCGAGCAGGCCGACGCCGTCGCGGTTGAGCGCGACCCGGCGCGCGCCGCGACGATCGCGCGCAATGCCGCCATGCTCGGCGTGCCGGGGCTGCGGATCGTCGCCGGCAGCGCACCCGAGGCGCTCGCCGGCCTGCCGCAGCCCGGCGCGGTCTTTGTCGGCGGCGGCATCGCCGAGCCGGACCTGTTGCCTTACGTGTGGTCGGCGTTGCGCCCCGGCGGGCGTTTTGTCGCCAATGTCGTCAGCCTCGCGGGCGAACGAGCGCTCCTCGATTGGCGGGCGCGGCATGGCGGCGACCTGATCCGTCTCGCGGTGAGCCGCGCCGAGCCGCTCGGTGCGCATCAGGTGTGGCGGCCGTTGCTGCCGGTCATCCAATTCGCCGCGATCAAGCCGGGCTGACGATGCGGCGGGCGCGGCTTCCTCTCGCCGCGATGCGGCCCTACGCGCTGCTGGCGGCGCTGTGCCTCGCGCTATACCTGCCGGGAATCGCCGCGATCCCGCCGCTCGACCGCGACGAGGCGCGCTTTGCGCAGGCCACCCGCCAGATGCTCGAGACCGGCGATTTCCTGCATATCCGGTTCCAGGACGAGGCGCGCAACAAAAAGCCGGCCGGCATTTATTGGCTGCAGGCCCTTTCGGTCAGCGCCTTCAGCAGCCCCGAAGCGAGCGCGATCTGGCCCTATCGGGTGCCCTCCTTCCTCGGGGCGTCGGCCGCCGTGCTGTTGACCTTCGGCCTTGGCGCCGCCTTGCTCGGCGGCATGGCCGAACAGCGGCGGACGGCGCTCGGCGCCGCGGCCCTGCTGGCGAGCGCGCTCGGGCTCGTTGCCGAGGCGCATATCGCCAAGACCGACGCCGCGCTGCTGGCGGCGATCACCGCCAGCCAGGTGGCGCTCGGCCTCGCTTATGTGCGCGGCCGCGCTGGCCAGAAGGTGTCAATCTGGGTCCCGATCGTCTTCTGGGCCGCCGAGGCCGCGGCGATCCTGTTGAAAGGGCCGGTTGGACCGGGGTTTGCCGTGATCACCGCGGCAGCCTTGTCGATCGCCGATCGCGATGCCGGCTGGCTGCGCCGGCTGCGGCCGCTCTGGGGGCTGGCCGGCGTCGCGCTGGTTATCCTGCCGTGGCTGGTCGCAATCCAGCGCGCCACCGCCGGGCATTTCCTTGCCGACTCGCTGGGCCATGACTTCCTGTCGAAGCTTGCCGGCGGCCAAGAGGGCCACGGTGCGCCGCCGCTCTCCTATCTGCTGCTGTCGGTGGCGACGTTCTGGCCGGGGTCGCTGTTGCTGGTACCGGCGTTGGTGCATGGCTGGCGGCGGCGGGCCGAGTCGCCTACGCGTTTTTTGGTGGCGTGGCTCGTGCCGGCCTGGGCGGTCCTGGAACTGATCCCGACCAAACTGCCCAATTACGCGCTGCCGCTCTATCCGGCATTGGCGCTGCTCGCCGCGATGGCGCTCGCCGACGGGGTGCGGCTCGCGTCGAGAACCTGGGCGCACCGCGCCGATGTGGCGGTGACCTGTATTTGGGGCATCGCGAGCGCCGGACTGGCGGCGTTGCTGGTCTTCCTGCCATGGCGTTTTGGCGGCGGCCCGGCCGCGATCGATATTGCCGGGGCCGGTCTGGTGCTGGCGCTGGCGGCCTTTCTGCTTTACCGGCATGCTGCGGGAAGCGCGGGGGCTGGGCTTTTTGCGGCGGTCGCGCTCGCCTTCGCCGTACCGGCGGCGTTCGGGGTACTGCCGCAGCTCGACCGGCTGTGGCTCAGCCGCGCCGCGGCGGGGCTGGTGGCGCAGCATCCGCCAGACAAGGGCAGCCCGCTGGTGGCGGTCGGCTATGGCGAGCCGAGCCTCGTCTTCCTGCTCGGCACCGATCTGCATATTGCGGCACCGCCGGCGGCGGCAGTGCTGGTACAAGGCGGCGAAGCGCTGGTCAGCGCCCGCGACGAGAGGGCGTTCGGCGCTGCGGTCGGCCTCCGTGGCCTGACCGCCCGACCGCTCGGCAGCGTCGCCGGGCTCGATTATTCGAATGGAAAGCACATGAGGCTGACGCTGTACCGGGTTGCGCCGAAGCCATGAGCGGGCGGCTTTATGGGCTGGGGCTCGGGCCGGGCGACCCGGAGCTGGTGACCCTGAAGGCGCTGCGGCTGTTGCGGGCGGCGCCGGTGATCGCCTATCCCGCGCCCGAAGCGGGCGACAGTTTCGCGCGGGCGATCGTCGCGCCGTATCTCGACGGCACCCAGCGCGAGATCGCCATACGCTTTCCGATGCGGCCCGGCCCGCCGCCGATGGACGTCTACCGCGAGGCCGCCAGCCGCCTCGCGGCGGTCCTCGACGCGGGCAGCGACGTCGCCTACCTGTGCCAGGGCGACCCGCTTTTTTACGGCAGTTTCGCCGGGATTCTCCGTTCGTTGCCGGCGCATTGCGCGGTGACGGTGGTGCCGGGGGTATCCGCGCTGACCGCCTGCGCCGCCGCGGCCGGCCTGCCGCTCTGCCGGGGCGACACCGCGCTGTCGGTGATCCCGGCGACGGTGCCGGAAGAGGCCCTTGCTGCTCGCATCGAGAGGGCCGACGCGGCGGCAATCATCAAGCTCGGCCGCCACTTCCCGAAACTGCGCCGCGTGCTCGACCGGTTAGGCCGCCTCGACGGCGCGGTCTATGTCGAGCACGCGAGCCTGCCGAACCAATACGTCGCGCCGTTGGCCGCGGTGGAACCGGTGCGGGTGCCGTATTTCGCGACGGCCCTGATCGACGGCGGTGGGACCGGGCGATGATGCAGCCCTTGCCGCGCGGCGCCGCGATCGTGGTTCTCGGGCCGGGCGGAGCCGCGCTCGGCCGCAGGGTCCGCGATCTGCTGCCGCAGGCGCGGCTGTGCGGGCCGCGCACTGCCCCGTCCGCCGATTGGGGCGAGACCTACGACCGGCTGATGCCGTTTCTCGCTGCCTTATTCGCGGCCGGCCGGCCGATCGTCGGCATCTGCGCCAGCGGCATCCTGATCCGCGCGCTGGCGCCCTTGCTCGACGACAAGCAACAGGAGCCGCCGGTCGTGGCGCTCTCCGCCGATGGCTCGGCCGCGGTGCCGCTGCTCGGCGGCCATCACGGCGCCAACGCCCTGGCCCGCGCGCTCGCGGAAGGTCTTTCGGACTTAAACTGCACCGCGGCGATCACCACCGCCGGCGATCTCCGCCTCGGCTTCGCGCTTGATGAGCCGCCGCCGGGCTGGCGGATCGCGGACCCAGCGCAAATCAAACCGCTCGCCGCGGCGCTGCTCGCCGGTGAGGAGGTAGCCTTGGTCGAGGAAGTCGGCCCCGCCGACTGGCTGCGCGCCGGCCGGGTCGCCTGGAGCCGGTCGGCGCGCCGGCGGGTCGTCGTTACCGACCGCGAATGCCCGGAGAAGGGCGGCCCTGACGCGCTTGTCTATCACCCGCCGATGCTGGCCCTCGGCATCGGCTGCGAGCGCGGCGCCGCGCCGGACGAGGTCGTCGCGCTGGCTCGCGAAAGCCTCGCCGCCTGCGGGCGGTCGCCGGGTTCGGTCGCCGCCGTTGTTTCGGTTGCGCTGAAGGCGGACGAGCCGGCGATTTACTCGCTGGCCGGGGCGCTGGGGGTTCCGGCGCGGTTCTTCCCGCCGGCCCGGCTGCTCGAGGAGACCGCCCGGCTCACAATCCGTTCGGAGGCCGCGTTCCGCGCCGTCGGCTGCTGGGGGGTGGCGGAAGGCGCGGCGTTGGCCGCGGCAGGGAAGACGGGCGAACTGATCCTGCCGAGGCGGCAGTCTCGGCGCGCTACCTGCGCGATCGCCCGCGCGCCGGCACCGCTCGATCCGGAAGCGCTCGGCCGGCCGCGCGGGCGGTTGATGATCGTCGGCATCGGGCCGGGAGCGGCGGCGTGGCGCACCCCGGAGGCGGCCGCGATGCTTGACGAAGCCGACGATATCGTCGGCTACCGGCTCTATCTCGATCTGCTCGGCCCGGCGATCGCCGGCAAGCGCCGCCATGACGGCGTGCTCGGCGCGGAGGAGGAGCGGGTGCGACTCGCCCTCGACCTTGCCGCCGAAGGGCGCGCGGTGGCGCTGGTGTCGTCGGGCGATGCTGGCATCTACGGCCTCGCCGCGCTGGTTTTCGAACTGCTGGACCGCGAGAAGCGGCGCGACTGGGGCGCGGTCGCAATCGAAATCGCGCCGGGGGTCAGCGCGATGCAGGCCGCCGCCGCCCGTCTCGGCGCGCCCCTTGGCCATGATTTCTGCGCGATCTCGTTGTCGGACCTGCTGACCCCGTGGCCGCGGATCCAAGCCCGCCTCAAGGCGGCAGCCGCGGCCGATTTCGTCGTCGCGCTCTATAATCCGCGGTCCTCCCTGCGCCCCGACCGCCTTGCCGAGGCGGCGGCGCTGCTCCTCGCCGGGCGCGATCCCGCGACCCCGTGCGCGCTGGCGCGCAATATCGGCCGACCGGGGGAGAGCTGCCTTGTATTGCCGTTGTCGGAATTGGCGGCGGCCGATGCCGACATGCTGACCCTGGTGCTGGTCGGCAATTCGCAGACGCGGCTTTTACCCGGCGAGCCGCCGCGTCTCTATACGCCGCGCGGCTACCTCAATGGCGACCGATCGTGAGCGTCCATTTTATCGGCGCCGGGCCGGGCGCACCCGACCTGATCACGGTGCGCGGGCTGCGGCTGATCGAGCGCTGTCCGGTTTGCCTCTATGCCGGATCGCTGGTGCCGCGCGCCATCGTCGATGGGGCGCCGGAAGGGGCGCGAGTCGTCGATACCGCGCCGCTGACCCTCGACGAGATCATCGCGGAGATGAGCCGGGCGCACGCGAACGGCCTGGAGGTCGCTCGGGTGCATTCCGGCGACCCGTCGCTGTACGGCGCAATCGCCGAGCAGATGCGCCGGCTCGACGCGCTCGCGATCCCCTATGACGTGACCCCCGGGGTGCCGGCCTTTGCAGCGGCAGCGGCGGCATTGCGCCGCGAACTGACGGTGCCCGGCGTTGCGCAGACGGTGATCCTGACCCGTACCGCCATCCGCGCCTTGGCGATGCCGGCGGGCGAGAGCCTGGAGCGGCTGGCGGCGAGCGGCGCGACGTTGGCGATCCATTTGTCGATTACCAATCTGGCGCGGGTCGTGCGCGCACTCGAACCGCATTACGGCGCCGATTGCCCGGTGGCGGTCGCCTACCGGGTCGGCTGGCCGGACGAGCGGCTGATTCGCGCCACCCTCGCCGACATTCGCGGCCTGGTGAAGGCGGCGGGGATCACCCGGACGGCGCTGATCCTGGTCGGGCCGGCATTGGCAGGGGAGGGCGCTGACAGCCGCCTCTACGCCCCCGACCACCACCATCTGCTCCGGCCGGTCGGCGTCGACGACCCCGATTACAAGGGCCAGATCAGGTATGATTGGTCGGCGGCGCCGTATTACGAACTGGCCGAGACGAGCCTCTTTCCGTTCTGGACCGAAGGCCACCCCTTTTTGCGCCTGTTCCGGATGCTCGATCTGGCGACCCTGATCGATCTGGCCTGCGGCTATGGCCGCCACGCCGCCCATATCGTCCGACATTACCGGTTCGGGCACTTGACCCTGGTCGACTTCAATCGGCCGAATA
Source organism: Allostellaceae bacterium (assembly GCA_036278835.1). Classification (GTDB taxonomy): domain Bacteria; phylum Pseudomonadota; class Alphaproteobacteria; order ATCC43930; family CGMCC-115725; genus DATARH01. The sequence continues at coordinate 17,011 of DASUKH010000058.1, read as the reverse complement.
TCGATTTCTGTCGGCAGCGCTTCGCCGGCGACAGCCGCGTGTCATTTCTCGTGAATTCGGGATCGGATCTGGAGCCGCTTGCCGCAGACGCCTATAGCGCCGTTTTCTGTTACGACGCGATGGTGCATTTCGAGTACGACGATGTGTTTTCCTATCTTGCGGAGATCGCGCGCGTGCTGCGGCCGGGCGGCCGCGCCCTGCTGCACCATTCGAACAACGACAAATTCCCGGGCGCGCGCTATTCCGACAACCCGCACTGGCGCAATTTCATGTCGGCGCCGCTATTCAAGCACGTTGCAATGCGCAACGGTTTTGCGATCGTCGAGCAGCAGGTGATCGATTGGGGCAGGGAATCCAGGCTCGATTGCGTGACCCTGCTTGAGAAGCCCGGCGGATGAAGCGGTTTCCTGTCACGTTCGATCATTGTATGCGCCCCGCCCGCGAACTTGATTCACCGGTCACGTCTCCGGCCGCCTGACAATAGGTGGACGGCGCCGCGCCCGCTCAGGCGACGGTGTCAAAATCTGCCTCTACGCTCCCGGCCACCACCACCTGCTGCGGCCCGCCGCCGTCGGCGGCACGCTATGAGGGCGAGCGCGGAGTTCGCCGGCTCGCGCCCGGGCGAGGTGCCGTCCGGACCACAAATTTTAGTTGCATCATCCCCTTACAGTCAGAAAAATTACTCTGAATCGTAAAGGGATGCACATGCCACATTTCCGGATCACGCTGAGCGACACAATCACGATCGCGCGTGAGGCGTCGTGCGTTGTCGATGTGCCGTCGCGAGCATCCGCCGAGGGCACCGCCTTGTGGATGTCACATAGCTACCTTTATCCCTTAGGCGTCATTTCGGGAGAGAAAACGGGTGATCCCGTCCGGTTTACTGAGATGCACGGCGGTCACACGCCGTTCAAAATTGATATAGAGCAAGTCTGACGAAGGCAGGCCTGCGCTACCGACAGGTCTCCTGATCAGGTGGTCCCGGCATGGCCTGATAAGACGTAGATGGCCGGGTTCCGTTTGACCGAACCTGCTCTTGGGAGCGCACCTATCGCGGCATCGTTGCCAACAAATTGACCAGCCCGCATGGCCGCCGCAGCGGGTTGCCGTCGCCGGGCACCAGCAAGCCCGGGTCCGCTTCCCGGAACCATTCGATCATGCGGTCGCAGGCGTAGCCGAGCGCGACCTGCGCGGCCTCGCGCTCGCCGTCGGCAAACCCCTCGAGCAACGCCCTGAGATCAGCCGCGAGGGCGGGGTCGGACAGATAGCCGATGACCGTATTGAACGGCCAGATCATCGCGTTCTCGATCGACACCGCGGCGAAGAGGCGCGACCAGCGGGTGTGTAAAGCGGCGGCATCCTCGATCCCGACATGGCCCTCCGCGCGCACATAGGTGCGGATCGGATCGTCCACCGCATCGCTCATCGCGGCATAATCGAGCGGCGCCGATTCGATGATATGGACCGAGCGCCCGCCCGGTTTTGTTACCCGGCGAATTTCGGCGATCAGGCGATCCTTGTCGCGGAACTCGATGTGGCCGAACAGGTCGCACGAGAACACCGTGTCGAAATGCCCGTCGGGAAAAGGCAGCTTCTCATTCAGGTTGAAGATTCGGGCGTCGTCATAGACCTGGGCCGCCAGCGCGGCGCATGCCGGATCGAGGTCGATCCCGAACAATTCGACGACATCGGTATTGCGGCGCAACGTCTCGGCGTAGGGCGCCGAACCGCAGCCGAGATCGAGGGCACGCCGCCCTGTGACATTGGCGGCGAGAAATCGCGCCCGCCCATACTCGATGCTGTAGCGGTATTTTGGGATCGCGAGGAAATCAGTCGTGCCGGGGGCGCCGGCGAAACGGCCGGCATAGAAGGCCGCCGGGTCGATATCGAACGAGGCGTAGGTGATGTGATCGAACCCGTCGGGCGAAGGCGCATCGGCTGCACGCCGCCGGCCGCGGGTCCGTCCCACAGATGGCCAGAGACGCCAAGCGATCTGATGCTACTCCCATCCGCAAACGAGAACGGCCGACTCCGCAGCTGAGTCGGCCGCTCGCCTGATGCCGCTTGCGGGCAAGCTACTGGGTGAAGTTCACCTTGCTCACATCGGTGACGCCGCTGAGGAACATCGTGGTGCCGTCGTTGAAGGTGAGCAGCGTACCGCCGTTCTGCACCGCCGACGTGCCGGTGAAATTATTGCTCAAGTCGACCGAGGTTGCCGACGCGATCACATCCTGGGTGGACTGGAACCCGGTAAGCGTAACGGCTGTGCCGGTACCGCCCAGCGTGTCATCATCGCGAATCGTCGTCGACTTGACACCGCCCCCCTTACTCCCCGACAAATCGACCGTTTCCGCGCTGGTGGCCCCGAGATTGGCTCGGATATCGACAAGGAGGCTGGCCTTTACGGCGACCACCGAGTCGTTCGGGCCGGCGACGATCAGGGTGGAGGCCGTTCCGCCGACGAGCGTGTTGTTGCCCTCCGCGCCCGTGTACGAATCATCGATGATGTTGCTGAAGATCGTGCCCGCGACCGTGCCGCCGCTGCCGCCAACGATGCTGTCGCCGGTGCCGAGATTGAACGCGTACAGGCCGCCCTTGCCGCCGGTGACCGTGCTGTTTGAGCCACCGACATTGTCATTAAACTGCAGATTTGCAGAGCCGCCGATCACCGAGTCGTTGGCGCCGCCCCATACCGTAATGCCTGACGCCGCGCCGGCATTGATTGTGTCAAAGCTGCCGGCATGGCCGTCCACCAACACGGTGCCGCCGCTGCCGCCATTGACGGAGTCGCCAATGCCGATCTTGATGAAATTTCCCGCGGTGATCCCGGCAAGGGTCACCGGGCTCGTGCCGCTGCCCGCGGTGATCGTGTTCTGGCCATCCCCCGCGTAGGAGCTGTCGATGAACGTCGAGCCGCTCGAGCTGCCGGTGATCGAGTTGGTCGTGCCGACATCGAACACCATCAAATCGCCGGTCCCGCCGACGATCGTCATCGAGCCGCTGCCGCCCGGCGGGCTGTTGGAGCCGTTGCCGGCGACGGTCATGCCGCCCGAGCCGCCGACGATGCTGTCGCCCCTTGCGGCCCAGACGGTCTCCTGAGCGCCGCCGCCGATGATCGTCTCCGGCCCAACCACGATGTCGCCGCGGGCGTTGCTGGCATCGACCAGCAGCGAGCTGCCGGCGCCGTTGCCGGCGGTGATGGTATCGCCCGCCGATCCGGAAACCGATTGCGACACGCCGTCCTGGGTCGCGGCGGTGATTGATTCGCCGCCGGTCTGGTCGACGAGCCAGACATTGCCGGTCAGCAATTCCTCGGTCGAGGACAGGGTGCCCGCCTGCACCTCGTTCGGCGCGATCAGCTGCGCGCCCTCGATGATGGCTGTCGCGTCAACCCCGGGCAGTGCCGTACCGGGGCTGGTGGTGGTGAAGATCTCGATGTTGTAGGCACCGGCAACCGTCGATCCCGTCGTCGTCGTGCCGTCGGACAGGATCAGGTTCACCGGCTGGGTAAAATTGTTATTCGGCGAGAAGAACGAAAGGTTGGAACCCGAGACTGACGCCATCGCGCTATCCCCTGAGCCTGAAAAACGTTAACGGCAGGCGTAGGTCGCCCGCCCGAGAGACAGAATATTATCTTGTGTGCCGGCCTCGCGTCTCGTAACAAGACGCGGCGAGTTGTTGCAAGTTGTAACCAGTTGTTGCGGCTGTTGGCGCCGACTCACGATCCGGTTCGCGCCTGCAGTCCCTCTCCCGGGCTGACGAGGCGCGGGCCGCGCAGCGCGGCGAGCTTTGTCTGCGCTGCGCCGTTGCCCTGCGCTGCGGCCTTCTCGAACCAGCCGCGCGCCGCCTCGGGGTCGGCCGTCCCGCCGATCCCCATCGCGCACAAATCGCCGATCGCGACCTGCGCCTCCGGCATGCCTTGGTCGGCTGCCTTTTGATACCAGCGCCGGGCGGCGTCGACATCGCGCGCGGCGCCGTCGCCGCGAAACAGCATGACGGCTAAATTGTATTGCGCCACCCGCTCGCCCTGCTCGGCCGCCCGGCGATACCAGAGGGTGCCCTCGGCGAGGTCGCGCGCCACGCCCTCGCCGGTGCAATGCATGACCCCGAGCCGGAACTGCGCTCCCGCGTGTCCGGCCTCGGCGGCGCGGCGCAGCCATGCTGCGGCCGCCGCCGGGTCGCGCGGCGCCCAGTCGCCCGCCAGCAGGTGCTGCGCCAGGATCAGCTGGCCGGCGACGATTCCGGCTTCGGCGGCGGCGGTGTAGCAGCGTACCGCCTCCGCCAGATCGCGCCCGGCGCCGCGATCTTCGGCGTAAAGATGCCCGAGTTGCAAAGAGGCCGGACCGTAGCCGTGCCCGGCGGCACGGCGCAGCAGCCGCTCGGCCGCCTCCGGCTCGCGCGCCACCCCGCTGCCCTGTAGCAGCAGCGACGCCAGCATGGCCTCCGCCTCGGGTTCCTCGGCATCAGCCGCCCGCCGCAGCCACTCGGCAGCCTGCGTGGGGTCCTGCGGCACCCCGTCGCCGAGGAGATACAGTTGGGCGAGCCGTGTCTGCGCGCGCGCCATGCCGCGTTCGGCGGCGCGGGCGTACCACGCAGCAGCTTTGGCGGGATCCGGCGCCAGCCCGGTGCCATTGGCATAAAAGACCGCGATATTGAACTGCGCTGCCAAATGGCCCTGCTCGGCAGCGCGCTCGAACCACCGCGCCGCGTCGTCGAGCCGTTTCGGGACGCCCTCGCCGCGCGCGTGCAGCGCGCCCATCGCAAACTGCGCCTCCGCCTCCCCCGCCTCGGCAGCGGTGCGGTACCACAACGCCCCCTCATTGTCGCCGTTGCCGTCATGCAGCCGGGCGAGGGTCAGCATCGCCGGGCTGAAGCCGGCGCGGGCGGCGGCGCGCAGGTGGGTTTCGGCGATGATCCGCTCGCTGTTGCCGCCGCTCTCGATCAGCAGCAGCGCCAGACGATGGCGGGCGCGCGCATTGCCGCGTCCCGCGGCCTGCTCGTAAAGCGCGATTGCGCGCGGCACATCGGGCGCGACCCCCTGGCCGCTTTCGCACATCAACGCCAGCGCCATCTGTGCGTCGCTATTTCCCTTGGCCGCGGATTTCTCGTACCAGCCCGCAGCCGCGGCGAGATCGGAGGCGACCCCGAAACCGTTGGCATGGATGACCCCGAGGCCGAGTTCGCCGGTCGCATTGCCCTGCGCCGCGGCGGCGGCGTACCAGCGCCGCGCCCCGGGGTAGTCGACCTCGCAGCCGATGCCGCGCGCCAGGAGCAGCGCGAGCAACGCCTGCGCCGCCGCCAGCCCTTGCTCGGCGGCGGTGCGCGCCCAGTGCAGCGCGGCCTTCTCATCGCTCGGCACCGCCACCCCGTTGGGGAACATCAGCGCCCGGTTGCGCTCCGCCGCCTCCTTGTCGAAATCGACGGCGTGGCGGTACCACGAGGCGGCCCCGCCATCGGTCTGCCCGCCGTAAAGATGGGCGAGGCTCAACTGGTATTGTGCTTCCGGATGTCCCTGCTCGGCCGCCTTCTGCCAGACCACGACCGCGTCGCCGAGGCTGCCGATGACGCCGAGGCCGCGGGCATAGAGCAGGCCTAACCGGAACCGCGCTTCGGCATCGCCGGTGGCAGCCGCCTTGGCGAACCTGCGAAAGGACCGCCCGTGGTCGCCGCGAACGGCGGCGGCCAGCCCGGCGCGCACGAGCCGGGCGACGCGCACCTTGCGACGGGCAGCGGCCGGTGCGTGGTCACGGCTCACGCATCGCCTCGCTGACGCCGCGGATGGCGCCCTCGAAGAGGTACATCAGGACCGAGCGGGTGCCGATATGCACATCGCCGGTCAATGTCATGCCGGGAATCAGGCGGAAACTTGCCGGCACGTTGCGCAGCGCCACCTTGGTCAGCGCCACGCGCACTTTGTAGTAAGGGCTGACCGGTTGCCCGGTATCCTCGTCAGTCGCGAACGATCCCTCGCTGATCCAGCGGACCTTCCCCTCGGCCGTACCGTGCTCGACGAAATCGTACGCGTCGAGCTTCACCTTGACCGGGTCGCCCGGGCGGATAAACCCAACGTCCCGGGTCGAAATATTGAGCTGAGCCTCGATCGGCGAGCCCAGCGGCGCCAACGTCATAAGATGGTCGGCGACGTTCAGCACCGAACCCACCGAGAGCTTGGCCATTTTCAGCACGACCGCGTCCTCGGGCGCCGTCATCCGGACCAGATCCTTGTGGCGGGTGGCCTTATCAAGATCTTGCAAGGCCTTGTCGCGCTGGTTGCGTGCGGTGACCAGCTCCTGGCTGGTCTGCGCCAGCCATTGCTGGGAGTAGGCGCTGCGGGTCGCCTGCGTCGCCTGCAGCTGGTGCTGCGCCTCGATCAGGCTGTTCTGGTCATATTCGACGTTGCGCAAGAGTTCGGTCTTCTGGTCGGTCGCCGCGAGCAGGTTAAGCCGGCTGCCGACCTGCGCCGCCGCCAATGTCGCCCGCATTTTTTCGACTTCCCTGGCGAGCTTGGCGCGGCTGTCATAGAGCGCGGCATCCGCCTTTAGCTTGTTGACTGTCGCCCGGTACTGCGCCATTTGCGCGTCGTAAGCGTGCAGCTGGTCGTCGTACTGCTTTTTGCGCTGCGCGAAATAGCTCGCCTGCAGGTCGTTATAGCGGGAAGCTGCCGGATCGGTGGTCTTCGGCGGGTCGAATGGCCGGTGCGCGAGCTCCGCCTGGCAGCGGGCGATCTGCGCGTTGAGGCTGGCGACCTGCAATTTGAGCGCGTCAACATCGGCGGCGGCAAAGGTCGGGTCGAGTGTGGCGAGCAACTGGCCGCCCTCGACCCGCTGACCGTTGTGCACATCGATCGTCTTGATGACCGATGGGTCGAGCGCCTGCAAGACGATGTCCGGCTGGGTCGTCACAATGATCCCGGCGGAGCTGCTGACCACCCGGTCGAGCCGGGTCACCGCGCCGACGATGATCAGGCCTGTCAGAAACAACCCCAACAGGTAGATCGTCGTGCGGACCCCGGTGGGCTCCGGCGCCTCGACGATCTCCGCGGTTTCCGACTGAAAAAGACGGACAATCTTGTCCGGCGCGGCATCACTGCGCAGCGTTTTGCCGGAGCGGAATGATTTCATGCGGTACTGGCCTGTTGTGAAGATGCCGGTGCTGCAGGTGCCACAGCCCGGCATAGACGTCGCAGCGCTCGAGCAACTCGTCGTGCGTGCCGATGTCATACACCGAGCCGCGCTCCAGGACGAGGATTTGGTTGGCCGCGACCAGTGCCGACAGGCGATGCGAAATGATGATCAGCGTACGCCCCTGCGCGATGCGCATCAAATTGGCATTAACGATCGCCTCGCTATCTGCGTCGAGCGCGCTGGTCGCCTCGTCGAGCATCAAGATGCGCGGGTTTCCCATCAGCGCGCGGGCGATCGCCAGACGCTGGCGCTGCCCGCCCGACAGATTGGTCGAGCCTTCCTGGATAAACGTCTCGTAGCCGCCGGGCAGGCGCTCGATAAACTCCTCAGCACCGGCCAGCCGTGCCGCGTGCACCACTTCCTCGAAGCTGGCGTCGGGTTTGGCGGCAGCGATCGTCTCGCGGATCGTCCCCCGGAACAGGAAATTTTCCTGGAGAACGACACCAAGATTCGACCGCAGGTGATCGAGGTCGATCTCGCGAATGTCGTTGCCGTCGATCTTGATCAGCCCTTGATACTCGCTGTGCAGCGCGTGCAGCAGCCTCGTCACGGTCGTCTTGCCCGATCCGCTGCGCCCGACGATACCGAAGATCGTTCCCTCGGGGATCGCGAACGAGACGCGGTCGAGCGCCGGCGACGCAGTGCCGGGATAGCGGAACGTGACCTCGTTGAATTCGATGCGGCCGCTGAACGGGCTCCGCACCCCGTGGCCGGAGCGCCCGGCCTCGGGCGGGGCGTTGACGATCGAGCCGATCAGCTTGATCGCATTGCGCGCCTCGTCGATCTGCACAATCGACTGGGCGGCCTGGATGACCGGCTGCGCGACCCGCTGGGCCATGATGATAAAGGCGAAGATCGCGCCGACATAGAGCGAGTCGTGGCTGCTCAGCGACAGGTAGACCGCAACCGCGACGACACCGAATTGCATCATCATCTGCGGCGGGTGGATGACGGTCTGTAAAAGGTTGGTCGTGCAACCCTCGTCGAAGCGGGCCTCGACGGCCTTCGCGACCAGCACATCCCACTGATGCCGCTGGCGCGCGTCGAGGGCCAGCGACTTGATCGCGCGGATGCCGTGCACCGCCTCCACAAGATGCGTGCCGCGCTCGGTTTCCGCCAGCACCGAGCGGGTCACCTTGCGGCGGATAACCGGCAGCATCGCCGCCAGCCAAAGGCAAACGAACACGCACAACGCCAGAACGCATGCCGTCATGATCGAGCTGAACACGAACATGATCGGCAGGAAGATCACCAGCACGAACGAGTCGAGCAGCGTCCCGAACAGCTGCCCGGTCAGAAACGTGCGGACCCGGTAAAATTCATACAGATCGTGCACGATCACCCCGGTCGGGGTGCGCTCGAAAAAATCGATCGGCAGGTTTAATATTTTGTTAAACATCAGCGACCAGCATTTCGCGTCAACCCGGGCCGTCACGAAATACACGAGGTAGCGCCGCAGATGGCCGAACGCGGTCTCGAAACCGAGCAGCACCGCGAACGCAATGCAGAGCATCGTAAAGGTGCTGAGGCTGCCGTAATACAAGACGCGGTCGATCATGACGCGCCAGAACAATACCGGGGTCAGCGCCAGCACCCCCATCACGACCGCGCAGATGCTGAGGTCGCGCGCGATGCGCTTGTCGCGCAGCATCTGTCCGGCGATCCAGCCGATGCCGAATGGCCGATCCTCGTCGCGCAGCAGATAGTCACGCTTGACGAGGATCACCTCGCCGTCCCAAGCGGCTTCGAGGCGTGCCTCGTCGATACGCAGCACCGTCTCCTCGCTGGCATTCGGGTCGCGCAGCAGGACAAAGGGCGGCCAGCCCGGGTATTTGCCTTCGGTGCGCAACAGCACCATCGCGGCGCCGTTCCGAAGCACGAGAATGGCCGGCAAAGCCGGTCCCATCTTGAACAGATCGCCCCATTGCAGTCGGGTTCTGCTTGCCCGCAGCCCGGATTTGCGGGCGATGCCGAGCGTCTGCTCCACCGAAGCGTCGCCCGCCGAGATCAGATGGTCGCGGACGAGCTGGTCCTTCGACAGGTGCACGCCGCGGTGGCGCGCAACGATGACGAGGCTGCCGAGCAGCGACCCGTTGGCGCCGCCAAGATCGCCGAATTGCTCGTCCGTCGCAGGTCCGTTGAGCGCGAGGGTCACGGTGTTCGGTCTCCACAGATGACTGGTCCGCCGGACGGCGGCCGAGAGATACGATCGGATTTATCGGGTGGCGCCGCCCTCAGGCGCTGCGCGCCTGGAGCGGTGGGGTCGATTGGCGGGCCGCCGCCTCGGCGGCCGATACCTCCGGTATGAAGACGTAGCCGCGTCTGAACTCCGTCTTGATCAGCCGGTGCGCGGCCGGGCCGCCGAGCGCGGCGATTTTTTTGCGCAGCCGGGTGACGATGACATCGACAGCGCGATCGCTGCTTGGGCGGTGCGCCCCGTAGAGCGCGTCGGCCAGCGAGTCGCGAGTGCACAAGATCCAAGGGTTGTTAACAAAATGCAACAGCACCCGGTTTTCCGACGTGGTCAGCTTGATGTTGGCGCCGTCCGCGCCAACCAAGGTGTTCTCGTGCGGGAGCAGGGTCAACCCGGAAAAGCATAGCGATCGGGTCTGCGCCGGGGACGGCTCGGCAGCGGCGGCCGGGCGCGATTCCCGCGACAGCTGGATGATCTGTTGCACCGTGCGGTTCAGCTGCATCAGATCGACTGGCGCCTGCATGCATTCGGCGGCGCCGGCGAGGCAGTATTCGCGCCTCAGCGGATCTGCCGCCGTGCAAACGACCAGAATAGGCACGTTGCAGCCGCGCCGTACCTTAAGGATCGCACCGGTGCCGTTTCCCTGCGTTTCGGTAAGATCAAGAACGACCACATCCGGATTGGCCTGCTGCATCATCTTAAAAAAATACGTCTCTACATCGGCGGCGCCGTTCCCGCCGTTTACCGGATCGGCGGCACCGGGGATCGACAGGTCCTCCCGGGCGATAACTATGGTCGATGCTCCCATCGCTCCCGACGATCTACAGCGTTACGGATATTCCCCGGTTGGTGAAGGTACAGGCATGAGACAGCCGACGCAAGCTGTCGAAAAGGACCCGGCGCGGCAAGCGCTCGACCCCGCAAATATCCAGTTGGGTGTGGCGGAAAAAACGGATCTCGGCTGAATTTCAGATCGATCTCCCGGTGATCCCACGCAAGCGTATCGCGGCGTCAGCCTGGCAATATCCCAGCCTGGCAATATCAATGTCGGCGCGATCAGCCCGCGCGGGGCGGCCGGGTGCCCGATACCCCGAGCAACCCCCCCCCCGGCGGATGCCGGGCAGATGCGCCGAGGCACCGTGCAAGCCACCGAACTGCCGCAAAACAGCCCTACAGCAAGATGCTGGCGGTCGTTTGGCAACCTCTCCGACAGGCAACGCGCAGCCTGATCGAGGCGGCCCTGTGATCAACCCGTCAACTCGCGGCTGCTAGCGGCCCGCGTTGCCCGCGCCGGCATTGCCGCTGCCGCTCGAGAACCCGTTATTGATGCGCTGCGACGGCTGCCCGGCGGCCATTCCGCCGCCGCCGTACCGATTCATCCCGACGCCGCCATAGCCGCCGTTCATGCCCATGCCGCCGCCATAGCCGCCCATGCCGCTGTTGGATCCGCCCTGGCCGCGGGCCGGCGGGGTGCCATTGTTCCGGCTCATCGGTCCGACGCGGCCGTTCGGGTTGCCGATCAGCTGGCCCCACAGACCGAGCGCGGCGATCGAGCCGATGTTCAGATTGCCGGTCGGGTCAAGCCCGCGCGCCCTCTGAAACTCGGTCATCGCGGTCGCCGTGGCGCGGTTCCAGGTGCCGTCGACCGAGCCGGCTGCGTAGCCGAGGCGGTTCAGCTGTTTTTGCACCTCGCGCACGCCGGACGGCGAGATTGTCAGCGCGGCGCCGGTGCCGTTTGCGACGGCGTTGGTCTGCTGTTCGTTGGCCGTCGCCCCGCCGCCGGCTTCGCTGGCGCCGCTCTTGGCCGCGGTCGCCCCGCCGGGCTCTTCGGCCCCGCTCTTGGCGGCTGGTGCCCCGCCGGCACCACTCGGAGCTGCGGTCGTTCCGCCGCCCGCGCCCCCGGCGCCGGTCTCGGGGGTGGCCGCCATCGCCATCGGCATCGACATCGCGCCGGCCAGCAAGGCCGCGATCAGAAGGTTGGAGGTCCGCATCTCGATCGACTCCTACGGAAATTGTTCAGGCTGAAGGGCAGCCTGCAGCAGCGGCGCTGCGCCGCGACCGGCCTGAAAGAGGCCCGTAATCGCGGACCACGCCCACGCGGATACAACTCTGCCGATAGACGCGGGTTCCATGAATTTTGGTTAGGTTTGGAGAGCGCGATTTACTTGCAAATCTGCAATATTGTCTCGAGACAATTTTTAAAACCGGTTAGCAGAAACTCATAAACCCACTTTTCAAATCAATGGCGGCAGGTATGCCGCTCATCTCAATCGACAGCCGAGAGTGGGCGGGCCACCGATTCGAGCGGGCGGCGCTCGGCTTTGACCCCGATCGCCAGCTCGACCGCCGCCGCCACAAGCATCAGAACGGCCCCGAGCAGATAGCCGAGCAGCACCGCGCGGCGCTCGCCGCTGCCGACCAGCACACCGAACAGCCACGGCGCGGCGACCCCGCCGAGTGCCGTGCCGATTGCGTAGAACAAGGCGATCGCCAAGGCCCGCGCCTCCAAAGGGAAGCTCTCGCTGACCGTCAGGTACGCGGCGCTCGCCGCCGCCGATGCGAAGAAGAAAATGCCGCTCCAGCACGCGGTCAGCCCGGCGGCTCCGACCACGTTCTCGGCGAACAGCCAGCCGACGATCGCCAGCAGGACGCCTGAGATTGCATAGGTCGTGGTAATCATCGGCTTGCGGCCGATCGTGTCGAACAGCGGCCCGAGCAGCAAAGGCCCTAGAAAATTGCCGAGCGCGAACGGCAGCATGTACCAGCCGACCGCGCTCGCCGGCACCGCGTAAAACCGGGTCAGCACCAGCGCATAGGAGAAGAAGATCGCGTTGTAGAAGAACGCCTGCGCCGTCATCAGCGTCAGGCCGAGCACGGCGCGCCGCCGGTAGTCGCGTAGGATCGCGCCCAGCAGCCGCAGCGCCGGGGTGCGGGCGTGCGCGACCAGTCGAATGCGGCCGCTACCGTCCGGCAGCCGGGCATATCGGCTGGCGGCCCGCCGCTCGACCTCGGCGATGACGCTTTCGCACTCGTCGAGTCGCGCATGCAGCATCAGCCAGCGCGGGCTTTCCGGCACCCAGCGCCGCAGCACCAGAATAAAGAGGCCGAGCGCCGCGCCGATGCCGAAGGCGGCGCGCCAGCCCCAATCGGGCGGCAGCCGCCCGGGCTCCAGCAGCACTACCGTGCCGACCGCGCCGAGCGCCGCCCCGACCCAGAAGCTGCCGTTGATTGCGAGGTCGGTGCGGCCGCGAAAGCGCGCCGGGATCAGCTCCTGGATCGCCGAGTTGATCGCCGCGTACTCGCCGCCGATGCCGGCGCCGGTCAAGGCGCGGAACAGGGCGTAGCTCCAGAAATCCCAGGACAAGGCGCTCGCTGCGGTGGCTGCGAGGTAAAGCCCCAGCGTGATCATGAACAACCGCTTCCGGCCGAAGCGGTCGGTCAGATAGCCGAACAGCAGCGCTCCGATGACGGCGCCGGCGAGATAGGCGCTGGCCCCGGCGCCGACCTCAGCCGCCGTGAAATGCAGCACGGGGCTTTGTTGGAGGGCGCCCGAGATCGCGCCGGCGATCGTCACTTCGAGCCCGTCGAGCACCCAGGTGATGCCGAGGGCGATGACGATCAGCGTGTGAAACCGGCTCCACGCCAGGCGGTCGAGCCGGGCCGGCACGTCGGTCTCGATGACAATGCCCTTATCGTGCATAACGGACCCATGTCGTGCGCCGGGCAGAGGCGCGCGAGGCCTTTGGAGAGAGATCGCGATGCCGCGACCCGACATTCGCCTGACCCCGGACGAAGAGGCCGCCTTCCTGCGGACGCAGCGCAAATGCGCGCTGGCCACCCTCGATCGCGACGGCTTCCCGCATGTCGTGGCGATGAATTTCGCGTTCCGCGATGGCGCCTATTACATGACCTCCTACGGCAAGGCGCAGAAGGTTGTGAACATCAGGCGAAACCCGAAGGTCGCGATCATGGTTGAGACCGGCAGTGCTTATGCCGAGCTGAAAGGCCTCATGGTCCGGGGCGAGTGCGAGATCATCGACGATCCCGAGCGGGTGCAGATGACCCTCGAATGGCTCGGCGCCGCGCGCCAAGGCGAACGCCCGATCGGCGCCGCGCGCAGCGCCCCGAAACGGGTCGTCCTGAAAATCGTGCCGCACAAGACGGTCACCTGGGACCACAGCAAGCTCGGCGGGCGGTACTGAGGCGGCGCCGGTCAGCGCCAATCGACCTTTTTGAAATGCTTCGACAGCGCCAGGCCCTGGCGCTGGTAGGAGGAGCCGATCGCACCGCCGTAGAGCCGGTCGGGGCGGGCGATCAGCGGCTCGTACAGCATGCGGCCGACCACCTGGCCGTGCTCGATCAGAAACGGCACCTCGTGCGAGCGCACTTCGAGCACCGCCCGGCTGCCGGTTCCCTCGGCCTCAGCCGACCCGAAGCCGGGATCGAAAAACCCGGCGTAATGCACCCGGAACTCGCCGGCGGAGGCGTCGTAAGGGATCATCTCGGCGGCGTGGTCGGGCGGCACGACGACCGCCTCGCGGGTCGCCAGGATGTAGAAATCGTTGGGATCGAGCACCACCCCGTGCGGCCCGTTCCGCCCGCGATGCGGATAGATCGGCTCGAAGAAGTCGCGTGGGTCGTAATGATCGATCCGGTCGATGTCGATCAGGTCGGTATGGCGCCGTGCCTTGAAGCCGACCACCCCTGTCGCTTTGTCGCCGGCGACATCGACGGTGAAGGCGAGGCCGTTGCGGATCGGCTCGCGCGGCTCCGCTGGTGCGCCGCCCGGCGCTTCGACCAGCGGGGTCTCGGCATGCAGGCGGCGCAATGCGGTATCGCGGAGCAAGGGCGAGCCGCGGCGGATGCGCAGTTGCACGAGCCGCGAGCCGGTGCGCACCAGGATGCTGAACGCGCGCGGGCTGATTTCGGCATAGAGCGGTCCCTTGTAGCCCTCGCGGATGCGGTCGAATTCGCCGCCCTCGTCGGTGATGACGCGGGCGAACACGTCGAGCCGGCCGATCGAGCTTTTCGGGTTGGCCATGCCCGACACCCGCCGCCGTAAGGCGAGGTGTTCGAGCAGCGGCACGATATAGACGCAGTCCTTTTCGAGAACGGCATCTCCGGTCAGGTCGATGCGGTGCATCGAGAGGCGCGCCAGCTTGTCCTGGACGCTCGATTGCGCGCCCGGCAGAAAGCTCGCGCGGACCCGGTAGGCGACCTCGCCCAGCCGCAGATCGAGACTGGCCGGCTGGATCTGATCGTCCGCGATCGGCACCGCGGCCATAATCTCCTGCCCTGCCGCGACCGCCGCACGCAGCACCTGCGCCGGCCACAGCCCGGTCGATCTTTCTCCCTCGGCGACGAGTGCCGCAGCCGCCTCACCCTCGTTCATTCTGCCGCAAATCCCGGTGCATGACTGCTGACAACTCCGCACCCGCAAACGCCGTCATACCGGCGCAGGCCGGTATCTACAGCTCCGCAGTACGGGGCCGCTGACCGGTAGGTCCCGGCCTCCGCCGGGACGACGAAGCCGGGTATCGTATGCCTGAATTGAACGACTAATACGAGCGCGGCATGCCGAGCACGTGCTGGCCGAGATAGGCGAGGATCAGGTTGGTCGAGATCGGCGCCGTCTGGTAGATGCGCACCTCGCGCCATTTACGCTCGATATCGTACTCCTTGGCGAAGGCAAACCCGCCATAGGTCTGGAAGGTGGCATCGGCGGCGTGCCAAGTCGCTTCGGAGGCGAGCAGTTTCGCCATGTTGGCGTCGGCGCCGCATTCCTTGCCGGCGTCGAATAGCGCGGCGGCGCGGCGGCAGATCATGTCGGCTGCCTCAAGTTCGGCATAGGCGCGCGCCAGCGGAAACTGCACCCCTTGATTCTGGCCGATCGGCTTGCCGAACACGACCCGTTCCTTGGCGTACTCGATCCCCTTGCCAAGCAGCCAGCGACCGTCGCCGATGCATTCCTGGGCGACCAGGATGCGCTCGGCGTTCATGCCGTCGAGGATGTAGCGGAAGCCTTTGCCTTCTTCACCGATCAAATTCTCGGCCGGCACCTTCAGGTTGTCGAAGAAGACCTCGTTGGTGTTGTGGTTGATCATCGCCTCGATCGGCCGGATTTCGAGGCCCTTGCCGCGGCTCTCGCGGAGGTCCACGAGAAATACTGATAGCCCGTCGGTGCGGCGCTTGACCTCCTCGAGCGGGGTCGTGCGCGCCAGGAGCAGCATCAGGTCGGAGTGCCGCGCCCGCGAGGTCCACACCTTCTGGCCGGTGACGAGGTAATGGTCGCCGTTGCCGGCCCTGACCGCCCGCGTCTTGAGCTGCGTCGTGTCGGACCCGGTGGTCGGCTCCGTGACGCCAAACGCCTGCAGCCGCAGCTCGCCCGAGGCGATCTTCGGGAGATAGCGGCGCTTCTGCTCCTCGCTGCCGTGCCTGAGGAGCGTGCCCATGATGTACATCTGGGCGTGGCCCTGGCTGGCGGTGCAGCCCGAGGCGTTGATCTCTTCGAGGATCACCGCGGCAGCCCGCAGCGGCAGCCCGGCGCCGCCATATTCCTCGGGGATCAGCGAGGCGAGGAACCCGCTCCTGGTCAATTCCTCGATGAATGCGCTCGGGTATTCCTGCCCATCTTCGAGCTTGCGCCAATAGGCGCCGGGATATTTCTCGCAGATTTTGCGCACCGACTCGCGCAACTCGGGGTAATCCTCGCCAAGCGCCAGCATGACCGGCTCGCCGGATTGTTCGCCATAGGGCATCGCCCGCTCCCTCATCTCATCTTCCGGCAAAATAACCTCGCCTGCCGCGGAATCCACCACGGAGACTCGGAGCGCACGGAGGAAGTATATGATGGAACGGGATCGAACTGCGGGCATCCTGCCCGCACGGCCGGCGAGACGCCGGCGGTCCGGTCGCTCTCTCCGCGCTCTCTGTGTCTCCGTGGTGAACCAAGATGTCCAGCCCCCATCCGCTGTCCGGTGTTGTCGTCGTCGAGATCGGCCATTCGATCGCGGCGCCGTATGCCGGGATGATCCTCGGCGAATTGGGCGCCGAGGTCATCAAGGTCGAAAACCCGAAGACCGGCGACGCCTGCCGCGGCTGGGGGCCGCCGTTCCTTGAGGGCGCGGCGACCTGTTTCCACGCCGTCAACCGCGCCAAAACCGGCATCACGGTCGATCTCGCAGACCCCGCCGAGGTGGCGCGTCTGCGCGCGCTGATCCTGGAGCGCGCCGACGTCGTGCTGCAAAACCTCAAATTCGGCGCGCTCGACCGCTACGGCCTCGGGGCCGCCGAACTCACCGCCGCGAAGCCGGGCCTCGTCTTTTGCAATCTCGGCGCGTTCGGCGCGGTCGGGCCGTTGCGCGAGCGGCCCGGCTACGACCCCATGATGCAGGCCTATAGCGGGCTGATGAGCCTCCTCGGCGAGGACGGAAGGCCGCCGGTCAGGGTGCCGGCCTCGATCATCGACATGGGCGCCGGCATGTGGTCGGTAATCGGCATCCTCGCCGCCTTGCAGGAGCGCCAGCGCACCGGCAAGGGCGGCATTGTCGATACGTCGCTCTACGAGACCGGCCTCGCCTGGATGAGCATCTATCTCGCCGGCTTCCTCGCCAACGGCGAGGTCCCGGCGCGG
>DASUKH010000057.1:0-2807 GCA_036278835.1 Allostellaceae bacterium | reverse complement strand
TGTTTCCAGGACACCAGCTTCGCTCCGGTGAGCCTCAGACAACAGGTCCTTTATGTGCGCTCATGTATCCTTATGTGCGCCAAGCTCAAGTGTTGCCCGCTACAAAGCCATCCGGCTCGTCGTCGAGCTCGATGAAGATGGAACGAATTGCCGCTGAATGAGAGGGGCCAGTCGATGTCGAGCGCTGGGCAGGGCTGATCGATGTGACGCCCGATGCGGTCCCCGTGATTTCGGCAGTGCCGGCATTTCCCGGCTTCTTCATCGCCAGCGGCTTTTCAGGACACGGCTTCGGCATTGGGCCGGGCGCGGGACATCTAATGGCCGATCTGCTGACAGGCGCACCGCCTATCGTCGACCCGACACCCTATCTCTATCAGAGAAATCGCATAGTCTTTTGATGTTTGGTCCGGTTTTGGCACTCTTCTGCCAATCCCTGCCTCGGCGGGGAGGTGAAGTCCTAGGATTGCTGGAAAAGGGGTTGGGGTGCACCCTCGCCTGATTAGGCGAATCAACGAGGTCCGGTTTTGCGACCGGCCTCAAGCAAGGGAGCACCCCGATGGAGAGGATACCCGCATCCGAGCGGACGCGCGAGCGTCTGCAAGCATTGATGAACGGCGAGAGCGAAGCGGCGGACGGTCGTTCCGAGTTGGTGCGGCTGGCGGCGCGCCTGATCATCGAGGAGGCGCTGGAAGGCGAGGCACGGGACGCGGTTGGGCGTGATTACTACGCCCGAGGGGCGGCCCCCGGCGCCGGCTACCGCAACGGCCATCGGCCTGGGCGGGTCAAGAGCGCGGAGGGAGCCATCGACTACAGCGCGCCACAGATCGCCGACCGCGAAGAGCCGTTTCGCTCGAAGCTTCGCGGGATGCTTGGCAAGCGCACCGAGGAGCTCGAGACGCTGGCGGTCGAACTGTATGCGCGCGGGCTTTCGACGCGCGACATCGAGGCTGTGTTTGCCGACGAGGCCGGCAAGTCGCTGCTGAGCCGGACAGCGGTCTCCGAGATCACGGAGCGGCTGTGGGCGGAATACGAGGCGTTTGCGAGCCGCGACCTGTCGGAGTTCGAGATCGTCTACCTGTTCGTGGACGGGATCGCCGAGCGGCTGCATCTGGGCCAGCCGCGCGAGGCGGTGCTGGCCGCCTGGGGCATCCTCTCGGATGGCAAGAAGGCGCTGCTGCACCTCGCGCCCGGCACCAAGGAGGACACGGCGAGCTGCCGGGAGTTCTTCCAGGACCTGCGCCGGCGGGGTCTACCCGATCCATTGCTGGTGGCGAGCGACGGGGCGCCTGGCATGATCCGCGCGATCGAGGAATGCTTCCCGCGCAGCGTCCGCCAGCGCTGCCTGGCGCACAAGATGCGGAACCTGCAGAGCAAGGTGCCGGAGGACGTCTGGCCGGAGTTCCATGCCCGGGCGCGGGCCTGCTACCAGGCGGCCTCGCCGGCGCTGGCACGCCTGTTGCGCGACGACATCGTGGCAACCTATGGCCGGGATCTGCCGTCGGCGGTGGCCTGCCTCGACGACGACTTCGAGGCGTGCATCGCGCACCTGCGCTTCCCCCTCGGCCACCGTCGCACGATCCGCACGACCAATCTGCTCGAGCGATTGTTCGGTGAGGAGCGCCGGCGCACCAAGGTGATCCCGCATGCCTTCGGCGAACGCGCGGTCTTGAAGCTGATGTATGCCGCGCTCATCCGCGCGGCCGAGCGCTGGCGCGGGATCAGAGTGACCGAGTTCGAGCGGCGTCAGTTGAAGGCGATCCGCGACGAACTCGACCGCGATCATGCCGAGCGAACCGCGCCAGCGGTACGCTCCAACATCACCGCACCCCAATCCCGTTTATCCAGCAAGGATCGGACTTGACCCGAACTTTTTCGCCGCCGATCACCGTCGTTCCTACGATTTCTTCGCCTCTTGACTATCTCCCGTGCTTCGCGGGTGTAGTTCCGGCGGAGATCGGCGGCAATTCTCGGCGTTGATGCAGCGGAAATTGGAAAATGGCGCGCCCGAGAAGATTCGAACTCCTAACCTTCTGATCCGTAGTCAGATGCTCTATCCAATTGAGCTACGGGCGCGGATGCCGGTTGGGCCGGGCTATGCGGGCGCTCCGGCGGGCCGGCGCGTCGCGAGGGCGGAACCTACTAGAAGCCGTGCGGGGTATGCAAGGGCTTCCGGAACGCCTCGGCCAGCGGACCCAGGCGGTTGATTCTTGACGCAAAAACTGCGAAACGGTTGTCCAGGACCGGCTGTGGCAACATGGCCGCCAGGATTGGGGCCCCGCCAAAAATGAACAAACCCAGGCTTTGTGCAGTATTGGCCGTGGCCGCGATGCTCGGCGGCTGCGAATTCGCGCAGGATGCAGTTGCCCCCTCGATCACCGGCCAGGCGCCCACCGCCGTGCAGCCGGCTCCCATCATCCCCCTGGACGCTTCCAAGTTCGGCACGCCGAGCGGCACCTCGGTCGGGGGACGTATCACCCGGTTCCGCGCCGATCTGGCGCAGCTGCAGCAGGCGGCGGTGGAAGAGATCCAGCGCGGCCGGCAGCTGCAGACCGACACCGAGGCGAGCGTCGCCAGCTACCAGATCACCGTCGGCACGATGAGGGCCGGCCAGCAGGGCGCCGCAGCGCCCGATGCCGGCGCCTGGCAGCGCGCCCAGGTGCAGCTGCGGGCGGTCTCCGCCAATCTCGACCAGATGAACGCGCTCGCCACCGAGGTGGCAAAGAACGTGGCCTACGCCGCCTATCTCCTGCAATCGATCGGCGATGCCAACACCGCCGCCGACGCGACGCCGGAAGATCGCCGCCAGT
>DASUKH010000056.1:0-44068 GCA_036278835.1 Allostellaceae bacterium | reverse complement strand
CACCTCGTCGCCAATGTAGAGATCGTCGAGGCCGCGCCTTCGGTCGAAGAGGCGCGCGAGGTGGCGGTGCGGTGCCGGTTTCTGATCTACCGCAACCGTGTCGAGACCGAGACCGACCTGCTCGTCGGCAAGCGCGAGGATTTGTTACGCCGGGCGGAAGGCGGCTGGCGGATCGCCCGCCGCAAGATTATCCTCGACCAGAACATCCTGCTCAGCAAAAACCTGACATTCTTTTTCTAAGAAGAACGCTTCAGCGCAAAGGACGCGAAGGATACGCGAAGGACGCAAAGGGCGACGGAGCAAACGGCGCGCAGCGCCCTGTCAACTCGATCTCAGCCGCCTGCCGGCATTATCAAGGCGCTTCGCGCCGGAACAATGCCTTCGTGGCCCTCTGCGGAACCTTCGCGTCCTTTGCGCTAAAAATTTCTGGAGGAACGCATGAGCGCAGCATATCGACCCGGGCTCGTGGATCTCGCAACGGGGCAGGTCAGCCGCGAGATTTTCGTCAACGAGGAGATTTACGCCGAGGAGCAGGAGAAGATTTTCGCCCGCGCCTGGCTGTTCGTCGGCCACGAGAGCCAGATCCCGAACCCCGGCGATTACGTCGTGTCGTGCATGGGCGAAGAGTCGGTGATCCTGTGCCGCGACCGCACCGGGCAAATCCACGTCTTCCTCAATTCGTGCCGCCACCGCGGCATGAAGGTGTGCCGCTACGACGAGGGCAACGCCGCCGTCTTCACCTGCCCCTATCATGGCTGGAGCTATGGGACGGACGGGCGGCTGGTCGGCGTGCCGTATTTCCGCGAGGCCTATCATTCGCGGCTCGACCGCACCCAATGGGGTCTCGTCGAGGTCGCGCAGCTCTGCAACTACAAGGGCGCGATCTGGGCGACCTGGGACACGGAGGCGCCGCCCTTCGCCGAATATCTCGGCGAGTTCACCCGCTATCTCGATTTGCAGCTCGATGGCTGGGACGGCCGCGAGGGGCAGGCGGAAGTATTGTGCGGGGTCCAGAAATGGCTGGTGCCGTGCAACTGGAAATTCCCGGCCGAGAATTTCAGCGGCGACACCTATCACAACATCAGCCACCGCTCGGTCGATCTCGCCGGCATCGGCCCGTCGGGTGCGAGCCGGCGCGACCTCGGCGAGCGCAATGTCAGCCGGAAACTGCACGTCTGCATGCCGGATCGCGGCCACCAGACGATCCATTACATCCTGCCGAAGGGCGAGCTGCCGCCGCCGGCCTATCAGAACGCCCCGATTGTCGCCGAATATTTCCGCCATTGCGAGGAGGAGAAGCGCCGCCGGCTCGGCGACATGGCGCGGCTGGTGGGCGCGCCCGGCGAAATCTTCCCGAACACCGCGCTCTTGTCGCGCCAGCCGCGCACGATGGCGGCGTGGCACCCGCGCGGCTCGCACCAGACCGAATGCTGGCGCTGGTTCTTTGTGGACAAGGATGCGCCGAGCGAGGTCAAGAATTTCCTGCGCGATTATTATATCCGCTATTCCGGCCCGGCTGGGATGACCGAGCAGGACGACATGGAAAACTGGAACTACGCGCATGCCGCCAGCCGCGGCACGATCGCCCGGCGCTATCCCTACAATTACGAGCAGGGCGCCGGCACCGCGGTGGCGAATTACGAATATCAGGGGCTGCGCGTGCCCGGCGAGGTCATCGACATCACCGACGTGCAGTCGTCGGAGCAGCCCGCGCGCAATTTCTACCGCCGCTGGGCCGAGTTCATGGCGGCCGACAGCTGGGACCGGCTCGCGACATGGCGGCAGGCGCAACCGCAAGCGGCGGAATGAGAAGGTGAGCGACCCGGTCAACATCCGCGCGCTGGCGCCCGGCACCAGGGTCGCATTGGCCGACGGCGCGGTCGCCGAGATCGTCTCGAACCCCGCCGACGGCGTCTGGCTTTTCGCCCGGTACCTCGAAGCGCCGCGCGACCCCGCGCTGGTCGGCCAGGAGGAAATGATCTTCGCGCAGGATGTGATCGGGGTAGCGTGAAGCCGGAAAATCCCTCTCCCGCGCTGCGGGAGAGGGGGGATCGCTCGCGAGGTGAGCCGCAGCCCGCGGGCTTGCCCGCGGGGAGCGGTGGGTGAGGGCAGGAGCGCCGCCTGCCCCTTACCCCGGCCCGCTCCCCCGGTGGGGGAGAGGGAGAAACCGGCGGCTTATCCGCGGGCCAGGGCGCAGGAGTGGTCTTGCAGCCGCTCGCCGCTGCCGCGGTCGCCTGTTGCGGGGTTGGCCTCGTTGTCGAGCAGGATGAAGCCGGGGCCGGCGGCAAAATCGGCGCCGACCACAACCAGCCCCTGTTTGGCCATGGCGGCGCGCGCGCTGGGGCGGCCGGCCGCCAGCAGCTTGAACGGGTCGGCGCCGTCAAGATCGGCGCCCATTACCCGCATCCCCCACCAGTGCCTGCCGGCGAGCGGCACCGGGATCGGCGTCCAGCGGGTTCCGATGTGCTCGCGCTCGCGCAGCAGCACCTGGCGCACGTCGGGCCGCACGCAGTCGATATGGATATGCAGCTGGTTCTGCGAGCGGGCGAATTGCGAGTTGATCGCGAGGCTCAGCGCACTGCGCGGCAGCGCGCGGCCGGCCGCCCGCTCGGTAAAGCCGCGCGCCCACCACGCGTCGGCGAAATAGTTCGGCGTGTCGGGTTCGAGCAGCACCGGCGACTCGATGCCGGTGATCCGCGCCGTCGGCATCACGAGGTACTGCGTTGCGCCGACGATGTCCTTCAGCACGACAAAGCCGTCGGCGGCGCCGTGCCGCAGATCGACCACCGCGCAGGGCGCCGGCACCCCGTGTTGGGTCTCGTTCGGCACGCACTGGTCGCGGACGATCTTCCACAACGCGCTCGGATCATGCACCCGCAGCGCCAGCGCCGCCGCCGGCAGCGCCAGCAGCCCAAGGAGAACGGCGGCGAGCGCCGGGATTTTCCGCGGCAAGCGGCGATTTTTAATTGCTCTCACCGATGATCCCCAATCCCCACCCCTACCCGACTTTATCGCATTCCCGAGGAAAGCCGGGACTCACTTTGCCAGCGGCGGTGGTTGAGGGATGGGTCCCGGCTTGCGCCGGGACTGCGGTGGAGGGGCGGGGCCGGGTGATGTGCCGGATGGCCGGCCGTTGTCGAACCCGCAGGCTTCGGGATCACTCCACCACGATGCGCGGCGCGGCGCGCCGAGCTGGCGTTTCGCCGGAGACTTTCTCCCAGACCCGTGCGGCAATATCGCGGAACACGCGGGCGTGCGGCGAATCCGGTTGCGACACGACGATCGGGTTCCCCTCGTCCGAGGTCTCGCGGATTGCCAAATCCAGCGGCACCTCGCCAAGAAAATCGGCGCCGAGCCGGGCCGCCTCGCGGCGCGCCCCGCCATGGCCGAAAATGTCGCTGCGCTCACCGCAATGCGGGCACAGGAAATAGCTCATGTTCTCGATGATGCCGAGCACCGGCACATTGACCTTCGTGAACATGTTGAGGCCCTTGCGCGCGTCGATGAGCGCGATGTCCTGCGGCGTCGAGACGATGACGGCGCCGGCCAGCGCTACCTGCTGCGCCAGGGTCAGCTGCGCGTCGCCGGTGCCGGGCGGCATATCGACGATCATGATGTCGAGCTCGCCCCAGTCGACGTCGCGCAGCATCTGCTGCAACGCGCTCTGCACCATCGGGCCGCGCCAGATCATCGGCGTGTCCTCGGGCACCAGAAACCCGATCGACATGCATTTGAGACCGTAATTCTCCATCGGCCGCAGGATTTTCGCGGCCGCCATCTGCGGCCGGCCGGAAATCCCGAGCATGCGCGGCATCGAGGGGCCGTAAATGTCGGCGTCGAGCACCCCGACGGAAAGCCCGTTCGCCTTCAACCCGAGCGCGAGATTGGCGGCCACGGTCGATTTGCCGACGCCGCCCTTGCCGGAAGCGACCGCGACGATCGCCTTGACGCCGGGCGCCAGCGCCGCCGCGCCGGGCGGCCGCGCCGGGTGCCCGGCGGCCGGCGGCGGCGCCTGCCGCGGCCGCGCCTCTGCCGTCAGCACCGCTGTCACCGACACGACGCCGGGCAACGCCTCGACGGCACGTTCGGCCGCCTCGCGCAACGGCTCCAGGCGCGGGCCGCGCTCCGGCTCGACCTCGATCGCGAAGCCGACATTGCCGTCGCGCACGACGATCCCGGATACCATGCCGAGCGCGACGATGTCGCTGCCGCGGTCGGGGTCGCGCACCCGGGCGAGCGCGTCGCGAACCTCTTTCTCGGTGACGGCCATAAATCTGCTCGCTTTCGCGGATAACCTCAGCCGATTTAGGTGCCGCTGCGACGCTTGACAACACCCGAACCGGCAATGCCCAAGCCTGACATAGGCCAACCCTGACATAGACTTGACAAGGGCGGCGGTCAGCCCCCTCTATCGCGCCTGACGTCGGCGCCGGCGTCGTCGCGGCGGCATTTGGGAGAACGGCGCGTTTCGATCGGGATCGATCGAAGGCGCCGCCGCGGAAAGGCACAGATTCGATGAAGTGGCTCAGTGAGGGCGGCGGCCCGTGGGGCAGCGGGCCTCGCGGCGGCGGCAACGGCGGCTCCGGCGGCGGGCCACGGGGACGTAACCCGTGGGGCGGCGGCCCGCGGCCGGGCGGCTCAGGCGGGGGTGGCGGCCCGCGCCCGCCCTATCCGCTCAACCTCGAAGAAATCCTGAAGCGCGGCCAGGACCGCTTCCGGCACGTACTGCCGGGCGGCTTTGGCACCGGCACCGGCATCGCGGTCGTGCTGCTCGCGATCGTCGCGCTATGGCTGGTGAGCGGTTTTTACCGCGTCCTGCCCGACGAGGTCGGCGTCGTGCTGCGCTTCGGCGCCTACAACCGCACCACCCAGCCCGGCCTCAACTATCACCTGCCGGCGCCGATCGAGAGCGTGTTGACCCCGAGCGTCACCCGCGTCAACCGCACCGAGGTCGGCTATCGCTCCAACGACAGCCAGACCGGCAGGCCGAGCCAACTGCCGGCCGAGGCGCTGATGCTGACCGGCGATGAAAATATCGTCGATATCAATTTTACGGTGTTCTGGGTCGTTAAGAACGCCCAGAATTATCTTTTCAACATCCGCGCTCCCGACAAAACGGTCAAATCGGCCGCCGAGAGCGCGATGCGCGAGGTGATTGGCGAGACCCCGATCGCCTCGGCCCTGGCCGAGGGCCGCGGCAAGATCGAGACCGAGACGCAGAAGCTGCTGCAGCATCTGCTCGATTACTACAAGGCCGGCATCGACATCACCCAGGTTCAGCTGCAACGGGTTGATCCGCCCGACCCGGTGATCGATGCCTTCCGCGACGTGCAGCGGGCCTTGGCCGATCGCGCCCGGCTGCGCAACGAGGCGGAGTCCTACCGCAACGACATCCTACCGCGGGCCCGCGGTAGCGCGGTCAGCATCGAGCAGCAGGCCGAAGCCTATCGCCAGAAGGCGATCAACGAGGCCGAGGGCGACGCGTCGCGCTTCGACGCGGTCTATCAGGCCTTCAAGGCGACCAAGGACGTAACCAGGCAGCGCCTTTACCTCGAAACGATGGAAGACATCCTGAAGAACAGCCGCAAGATCATCATCGACAAGTCGGCCGGGGGCGATAGGGGGGTGCTGCCGTATCTGCCGCTGCCCGGGCTTCTGAACCCGCCGCATCCGGCGCCGCGCAACAGCAAGCCGAACCCGGCTGCGAACAACGGCGGCGGGGCGAGCCTGTCGGCGGCGCCGCCGACAGGAAATGACGGTGGCGCCTCGGGCAGCGGAGCGCGGCAATGAACCGCCGCCTCCTCGCGATTGTCGGCGCCGCGCTGGTCGTCGCCGGCATTTTTGCTTTCAGCTCGCTGTTCATCGTCGACCAGACCGAGCAGGCGCTGGTTTTGCAGTTCGGCCAGCCGCGGCGGGTGATCCGCGACCCCGGCCTCTATTTCAAGCGGCCGTTCGTCGAGAACGTCATCTATTACGACAAGCGGCTGCTCGATTTCGAGCCGCCGCCCGAGGAGGTCATCGCCTCCGAGCAGAAGCGGCTGGTGGTCGATACCTATACCCGTTACCGCATCGACGACCCGCTGCTCTTCTACCAGACCGTCAATTCCGAGGTGGCGGTGCGGGCGCGGCTCGCGGCGCTGGTCAGCGGCAGCCTGCGGCGGGTCATCGGCAACGTCACCCTGTCCGATATCCTGTCGCAGAAGCGCGCCGCGATCATGGTCAAGATCCGCAACGAGGTGGCGAACGAGTCGAAGGGGTTTGGCATCCAGGTCGTCGATGTGCGGCTGCGCCGCGCCGACCTGCCGACGGAAAACAGCCAGGCGATCTATGCCCGCATGCAATCGGAACGCCAGCAGCAGGCCGCGCAATATCGCGGCGAGGGCGCCGAGGCGGCGCAGACCGTGCGCGCCAAGGCCGACCGCGAGCGCACCGTGATCCTTGCCGAAGCACAGCGCAAGGCGCAGACCATCCGTGGCGACGGCGATGCGCAAGCCACCAGGATCTATGCAAAGGCATTCGGCCAGGACCAGGCGTTTTTCGCCTTCTACCGCTCGTTGCAGGCCTATCGCGACGCGCTGACCGGCAACGACACCTCGTTCGTACTGACCCCTGAGGGCAGCTTCTTCCGCTTCTTCCAGGGCTGGAACGGCGGCGAGGGCACCGCGCCACCGGCCGGGACGAATAAGCGCGCGCCGGCGGTCTCCTCGGCGGCGCCCGGCTCGGCGAAACCGGCTTCGCCTCCGGCCGAAGCCGCGGCAGCCGGCGGCGCGCGCCTGCCGTGAGCTGCCGTACGGCGCGGGGCGGCCGGCGCCGCTGATAATGCAGGATCTATGGACCGGGTTGGCTCTCGTCCTGGTCATTGAGGGCGTCCTTTACGCCCTGTTCCCGGAGGGGATGCGGAAGATGGCGGCGCGCGCGATGCTGATCCCGCCGCATGTGCTCCGGGCCGCCGGCCTCCTGGCGGCGGCAATCGGGGTGGCGATGGTGTGGCTGTCGCGGCGCTGATGCGGGCGAAGCCTCTGGTCTGCCGTCCGCTTCTCTCGTAATCTCGCAGCGGATATTTTCCGTTCTGCGAGGAGTCGAAGGGGGTGTTGTTGCTGCCATTCGGATTGCGGCGCCCCGCCGTGCTGGCGGCTGCGCTCGTGCTTCTCGCGGCGCCGGCGGCACGCGCGCACCCAGCGCCCGACAGTTTCGCCGACCTCGCCGATCGCCTGCTGCCGTCGGTCGTCAACGTCTCGACAACCCAGACCCTGAAGCCCGCACAAGAGGATACCGCGCCGGGCCGGCCGCAATTCCCGCCGGGGTCGCCGTTCGAGCAGTTTTTCAAGGATTTTTTCGATCACCAGGGAAAGCAGGGCGACAAACCCGAGGCCCTGTCGCGCAAGGCGACCTCGCTCGGCTCGGGTTTCATCATCGATGCCTCGGGTTACGTCGTAACCAATAACCACGTGATCTCGGACGCCGATTCGATCACCGTCATCCTGCACGACGACACCACCCTGAAGGCCAAGGTGATCGGCCGCGACACCAAGACCGATATCGCGGTCTTGAAGATCGCCGCCAGCCATCCGCTTGTGCCGGCGCATTGGGGCGACAGCTCGAAGGCGCGGGTCGGCGACTGGGTTTTGGCGATCGGCAACCCGTTCGGGCTCGGCGGCAGCGTCACTGCCGGCATCCTGTCGGCCCGGCAGCGCGACATCAATTCGGGTCCCTATGACGATTTCCTGCAGACCGACGCCGCGATCAACCGGGGCAACTCGGGCGGGCCGATGTTCAACATGGCGGGCGAGGTCATCGGCATCAACACGGCCATCTATTCGCCCTCGGGCGGCTCGATCGGCATCGGTTTCGCGATCCCCTCGAACCTCGCCAAGGAGATCGTGGGCGAGCTGATCCACGAGCCCGATCACGCCGTGCACCGCGGCTGGCTCGGGGTGCGCATTCAGGCGGTGACCGGCGAGATCGCCGAGAGCCTCGGCCTCGACAAGGCGCACGGCGCGCTGGTCGCCAGCGTCAATGATGGCGGCCCGGCGCAAAAGGGCGGCATCGAGCCGGGCGACGTGATCCTGAATTTTGACGGCACGCCGATCCCCGACATGCGCCATCTGCCGCGGGTCGTCGCCGAAGCGCACGTTGGCAAGAAGGTCGACGTGACGGTGTGGCGCAAGCGCCAGCTCAGCGAATTGCAGGTGACGGTCGGCAAGCTCGACGACACCGAAAAGGCCGTCGCGGCGCAGGAGCCGCCAAAGCCGAAATTGCCAAAGGAGGACGGCTCGGTGGTCACCGCGCTCGGCCTCACCCTGTCGAACATCACCCCGGAATTGAAGGAGAAATTCTCGCTGAGCGACCCCAAAGGGGTGGTCGTGGTGGATGTCACCAAAGACAGCGGCGCCGCCGAAAAAGGGGTCAGCCCGGGCGACGTGATCATGGAGGCGGCGCAGGAGGAGATCAAAACCACCAGCCAGGTCGCCGGCAAGATCGCCGACGCCAAGAAAGCCGGCCGCAAATCGATCCTGCTGCTCGTCGAACACAAGGGCGATCTGCGCTTCATCGCGCTGCGCCTGGACCGCAGCTGAGAGAGTGGGAGTGCCGGCGCTCCTCAGAGTAGGCCGAGATTTCCGTCTTACGCATTCCCGGCGAAGGCCGGGAATGCGGGCTCTCGGGGTATGGGAAGGGCATTCCCGGATTTGCAGATGGCAGACGGCCTTGCCCTCCCCATAAGCGCCGGCGCCGAACCCGCCGCCGCTGCGGCGTTGCTGGCGGCGCGGCGGCTGGTCGTCAAGATCGGTTCGGCCTTGTTGGTCGGGGAGGATGGCGAAATCCGCCGCGCCTGGCTCGACCGGCTGGTCGATGATCTGGCGCGCGTGCGGCGGCGCGGCCAGGAGGTGGTCGTCGTCACCTCCGGCGCGATCGCGATCGGGCGGCGCCATCTCCGGCTGCGCGGCCGCGCCTTGCGCCTCGAGGATAAGCAGGCGGCCGCCGCCACCGGGCAAATTCGCCTGGCGCACGCCTACCAGGAATCGCTGGCCCGGCACGGCATCATTGTCGCGCAAATCCTCTTGACCCCTGAGGACACCGAGGAACGGCGCCGCCACCTCAACGCCCGCGCCACCTTCGCTCAGCTGCTGGCATTGGGCGCGTTGCCGGTGGTCAACGAAAACGACACGATCGCCACTGCCGAAATCCGCTTCGGCGACAACGACCGCCTCGCCGCCCGGGTGGCGCAGATGACCAGCGCCGATATGCTGGTGCTGCTGTCCGACATCGACGGGCTTTACACCGCCGATCCGCGCAGCGACCCCGTCGCCCGCCACGTGCCGTTGATCCGCGAACTCGGCCCCGACATCCTCGCAATGGCCGGCGCCGCGCCGCCCGGCTACAGCTCGGGCGGCATGGTCACGAAATTGGCGGCGGCGCGCATCGCGATGCAGGCCGGCTGCGCGATGCTGATCGCCGAGGGCGATCCCCGCGGCGGCTCGCAGCGGGGACCGCTTGCCGCGATCGAGGCCGGTGCCCGCGCCAGCCTGTTCCTCGCCGGCGGCGAGCCGCGCTCGGCGCGCAAGGCGTGGATCGCCGGCGCGGTCAACCCGGCCGGGGTGCTCGTGGTCGATGACGGGGCGGCGCGGGCGCTGAGGAGCGGCAAGAGCCTTCTGCCCGCCGGAGTGGTGGCGGTCGAGGGCGGGTTCGAGCGCGGCGACTGTGTCGTCATCCGCACCCGCGCCGGCGCCGAGGCCGGGCGCGGGCTGTCGGCCTATTCGAGCGCCGACATCGCCCGCATCAAGGGACACAAGAGCGGTGAAATCGAGGCGGTTCTCGGCTACCGTGGGCGCGACGAAATCATCCACCGCGACGATCTGGCGGTGACCGAGCGGCGATGACGATCGAGACCCTGACTTGGCCCGACACGAATGCCGACCTGCCGGCGACGATGACGGAAATCGGCCGGCGGGCGCGCGCGGCCGCCGGCGCCCTGGCGCTCGCCCCGGCGGAGGCGAAGTCGGCCGGGCTGCGGGCGGCCGCCGCGGCGGTGCGGGCGCAAGCGCCGGCGATCCTTGCCGCCAACGCCGAGGACGTCGCGGCGGCGCGGCGGGCCGGCATCGCGGCGGCCTTGATCGACCGGCTGGCGCTCGACACGAAGCGGCTCGAGGCGATGGCTGCCGGCCTCGAAGAAATCGTCGCGCTGCCCGATCCCGTTGGGCGCGTACTCGCCGAATGGACCCGCCCGAACGGCCTCAATATTGCGCGGGTCAGCGTGCCGCTCGGGGTCATCGGGATCATTTACGAGAGCCGGCCGAACGTCACGGCCGACGCCGGCGGGCTGGCGGTCAAATCGGGCAATGCGGCGATCCTGCGGGGCGGCTCCGAGAGCTTTCATTCCTCGCACGCCATCGTCGCGGCATTGCGCGACGGGCTGCGCTTGGCGGGCCTGACCGAAGATGCGATCCAGCTGGTGCCGACCCGCGACCGGGAGGCGGTCGGGCTGATGCTTGGCATGAGTGGCGTCATCGATATCATCGTGCCGCGCGGCGGGGCGTCGCTGATCGAGCGGGTGCAGCGCGAAAGCCGCATCCCAGTCATCGCGCATCTTGAAGGCCTCTGCCACACCTACGTTCATGCCGCGGCCGACCCGGAGAAGGCGCGCGCGATCGTGCTCAACGCGAAAATGCGGCGGGTGTCGATCTGCGGCGCGACCGAGACGCTGCTGATCGACCGCGCGGTCGCGGCCAGGATGTTGCCGCCGATCCTCGCCGACCTGCGCGCCAAGGGCTGCGAATTGCGCGGCGACCCGGAAGTATTGGCGATCGACCCCGAGGCCGTCCCGGCGACCGAACAGGATTGGCGCACCGAGCATCTCGATGCGATCCTCGGAGTGCATGTGGTGGACGGGATCGCGGCGGCGCTCGCCCATATCGCGCGGTTCGGCTCGCACCACACCGACGCGATCGTCACTGAGGATTCGGAGGCCGCCGAGCGGTTTCTGCGCGAGGTCGACAGCGCGATTGTGCTCGTCAACGCCTCGACCCAGTTCGCCGATGGCGGCGAGTTCGGCATGGGCGCCGAGATCGGCATCTCGAC
Source organism: Allostellaceae bacterium (assembly GCA_036278835.1). Taxonomy (GTDB): domain Bacteria; phylum Pseudomonadota; class Alphaproteobacteria; order ATCC43930; family CGMCC-115725; genus DATARH01. The sequence continues at coordinate 32,992 of DASUKH010000056.1, read as the reverse complement.
CCAGCGCCTGCCGCCGCGCGGTCCGGTCGGTGCGGCCGAGTTGACCACCTACAAATACCTCGTGCGCGGCAGCGGTCAGGTGCGCCCCTGATCCGCAACGGGACGATAGCATTTTCCGGAGCGCGGGCGTTCCGCCCGCAACCCCGGCGCGCTCGCGGTGCGCCGCTTGACCCCCACCCTAACCCTCCCCCGCTTGCGGGGGAGGGGATCCATAAAGGCCTGTCTCCGCGAGAGGGGGGTGGAATCCATCAGAACCCTCCCCCGCGATCCCCGGATCAAGTCCGGGGAGGGGAGGGCAGGGTGGGGGTGATGCCGCATCGGGGGGCGGTCTTTGGCTCGCTGCGCGGCCGCCGCATCGGCCTGCTCGGCGGCTCGTTCAACCCGGCGCATGGCGGGCACCTGCATATCAGCCGGCTGGCATTGCGCCATCTCGGGCTTGACGAGGTGTGGTGGCTGGTGTCGCCGCAGAACCCGCTGAAGCCGACCGCCGGCATGGCGCCGTTTCAGGAGCGCCTTGAGCAGGCGCGAGAGATCGCAGCCGCCGATCGGCGCATCCGGGTCAGCGATATCGAGGCGCGGCTCGGCACCACCTACACCGCCGACACGCTCGCCCGGTTGCGGCGCCGGTTTCCGGGGGCGCGGTTCGTTTGGCTGATGGGTGGCGACAACCTCGCGCAGATCCCATATTGGCAGCGGTGGCAGGATATTTTTCGCACCATCCCGATCGCCGTGTTTGACCGGCCGGGAACCGCCGCAAGGGCGCTGGCCGGCAAGGCCGCTTGCCGCTTCGCTGGCTCGCGGGTGCCGGCATGCGCCGCGCGCCGTCTCGCCGAAATGCCGCCGCCTGCCTGGACGTTTCTTCACACCCGGCTCGATGCGCGCTCGGCTACCCGGATTCGGGCCGCGCGCCAAAGGCAGACTGAACTTGAGGAGATAAAGCAGACCGTGACACCGCAAGCGACCGCGCTCGCCGTATTGCCGCCGGCCCCGGCATTTTCGCCCGAGGACCTGCTGCATCGTATTGTCGCCAGCCTCGAAGACGGCAAGGCCGAGGAGATTGTGGTCATCGACCTCGCCGGCAAGACGACGATCGCCGACTACATGGTGGTCGCCAGCGGCCGCTCGGCGCGGCAGGTGACCGCGTTGTCCGATCACCTCGAACAGATGCTGCGCGGACACGCTGCAGTCGAGGGCAAGAGCCAGGGCGACTGGGTCCTGATCGATGCCGGCGACGTCATCGTGCACATTTTCCGCCCGGAAATCCGCGCCTATTACAATCTCGAAAAAATGTGGGGTGCTGCCCTGCCCGATAGCGGGTTCAGCGCCGGCATCGAGGCGGACGCGACGCGGCAATAGAGGAGCGGCCCGATCCGCCTCCACATCCTGGCGGTCGGCCGGCTGCGGCGCGGCCCGCTCTATGACCTGCAGTCGCTTTACGCGGCCCGCCTGTCACCACCGCCGGCGATCGTCGAGCTCGAAGAAAAGCGCCGCCTGCCGGCTCCCGAGCTCAAGCTGCGCGAGGCCGGACTGATCCTCGCCGCGCTGCCCTTCGGCGCCCGATTTGTCGCGCTCGACGAGAGGGGCGAAGCGTGGACCAGCCGCATCTTTGCCGACCGGCTCGCGCGCTGGCGCGACGGCGGTGCCGGCGCGCTCGCCTTCGCCATTGGCGGCGCCGGAGGTCTCGGCCCCCCGGTTATCGCGCGCGCCGATGCGGTGCTGTCGCTCGGCGCGATGACCTGGCCGCACCTGCTCGCCCGGGCGCTGCTGCTGGAGCAGCTCTACCGCGCCCAGCAGGTCCTGGCCGGGCACCCGTACCACCGGGAATAGAGCGGCCTTAAGCGGTGTTGCCGGCGTCCACCGTCATCACGGTGCCGGTGATGTTGCGCGCGTTGTCGCTGATCAGGAATTCGACGGCGTGCGCCACGTCCTCCGCCTCGGCGAGGCGGTGAAGCGCGCTGCGCCGCACGATCCGGTCGCGCTGCTGCTCGCCGAGGCTCTCCGTCATCCGTGTGTCGATAAAGCCGGGGGCGACGGCGTTGACCGTGATGCCGAGCCGGCCGACCTCGCGGGCCAGCGAGCGGGTGAAGCCGCACAGCGAGGCCTTGCTCGCGCTGTAAACCGAAAGCCCGCTATACCCGGTAAAGCCGACGATGGAGGCGATGTTGACGATGCGGCCTTCGCCTTGCGCCATCATCGAGCGCACAACGTATTTCGTCAGCATCAGCGGCGCTACCGTGTTGAGGCGGATCAGCCGCTCGATGTCGGCGTCGGGCATCGTTGCCAGGACCCCGCTTGCCCCGGAGCCGGCATTGTTGACGAGACCGAACAACGGCCCGAACTCGCGGCGCAGGCCCGACACTAGATCGGGGATGCCGGCGAGATTGGCGAGATCGCGCGGCACAAAGTGGATCGCGCCCGCCCCGCCGCGCCCGTGCGCCGCCGCCTCCAACTCGTCGCTCGACGAGCGGGCGATCGCGACGACCCGGTAGCCGGCCTCGCACAGCGTGGCGGCAATCGCCAGACCCAGCCCCCGGCTGGCGCCGGTGACGACGACGTTACGCATCGCGGCGGGCCAGCTTGCCGGCGCCGCCGACCGCGAGCGCGCCGACAAAATTGACAAGCGCCGGCACCTTGTGCGGCGCCAGCCCGCTCCGGCAGGAGGCGATAATCTCGCTCTGCAGGCCGCCGCCGGCGCCATTGCACCCGTTCGGCCGGAGCACGACGTCGGCGACCACGACCGCGCCGGTGAACGGGTTTTTGCGTGCCTTGACCAGCGACATCAGTACTGCCGGGTGGCGGTTGATGATCGCTTCGACTTCTTCCGGGTGGACCTTGGCGCCCCCGACATTGATGATGCCGCCGCGCCGCCCGATAAAGAAATAGCGCCCGTCGCGCCGCTCCACCATGTCGCCGGTATCGACAAACCCGTCCGGGTCGCGCAAATCGCCGCCCGGCCCGAGATAGCGGCTCGCGGTGCGCGGCGAGCGGATCAGCAACGAATTGTCGGCGATGCGCAATTCGACCTCGCCGTCGCGGCTGATGTAATCGGAGGGAAAACCGGCGCCGCCGTCATTGACCTCGAAAGCGACCCCGGCTTCGGTCGAGGCGAAGGCGTGCCCGACCCCGGCGTCGCGGAAGCATTTCTGCAGATCGTCGAGGATTGCCTGATCGGCGATCTCGCCCGACAGGCGCACATAGCGCGGCCGCATGCGGTCGGTCGCGCCGCTCATCAAGGCGCGGCGCCAATGCGACGGTGTGCCGGAAATGTGCGTGATCTCGTGCCGGCCGACCCGGCCCAGGAAATCGGCGACCGGCTCGCCGGCGCTCGACAGCACCAGGGAGCCGCCGCTGAGGGTCGCGCGGAAGAAAATCTGCAGCCCGCCGTAGCGGCGGATATCGTAGAACGTGCTCCACACCGCGCCGGCTGCTCCGGCGGCCGCATTCGGCTTGATCGGGCCGATCAGGCTCGCGAGCGTATGAACGACGAGTTTGGGCAGGCCCGTCGTCCCGGAAGTCAGCAGAACCCACTCGGTCTGGCAGCGCGGGGTGCGGTCGGGGCCTGCCCTTGCGACGCCCGGACGGCAGTGCACCGCGACTGTGCCGGGGATCGCGCGAGTGCCGGCGCCGTCATCCGAGACGATCGCCTCGATGCCGGCGATCTCGGCAAGCAGCGGCAGGTGCTCGGGCGCGATGTCGGGCGGGCAGAGGACGAGACGGCGCGCGATGCCATCGAGTTCGAGCATCGCCAGCGCGGCGGTGAACTGGTCCGCCGTCGCCAGCATTACCGCCCGGCCGGCAAGCGCCTCCAGGCTGCAATCGAGGCTCGATCCGCCCGCCAACGCGCCAAGGGCAAGGCTGTGCGCCGCGCCGTGAATGCAGCGGACGTCAAGCCTGCCGCCGCGCGCGATCAGCCCCCACAGCGAGGGTTCAGGGAGCGGCATGCTCGTAGAACTCGATGAACTCGCCGATCGTCATTGGGAATTCCTTGTCGGATGCGATCTGAAACGGATCGAACCCGAGAGAATCTTCAAGGCGCGCGACGATGATCGCGAAGCACAACGAATCGAGACCTGAATCGAGAAGCATCGTATCGTCGGCGAGACTGGAGAGGTTTTTCTCCTGCTCGCGCGCGACCTTCTCGAATTCGGCGAGAATGACCGACCTGATGTCCATTGGCTTGATATCGATTGGCTGGATGTCGATTGGCCTGGTATCCACGGGCGGCGCCTCCATCGGCAATTCTTGGGTTGTCATGCGGGTTGTGCGGCGGCGCGCTCCAGCGCCGCGACGAGTGTCGTTACGTCGGCTGCCGTGGTCTCGCCGTGCGTCACGCAGGCGCGCAAGACCGGCCGCCCTTCGAACTCGGCGACCGAGACCCAGGCGAGGCCCGACGCCAACACCCGTTCGGCAATGGTCCGCACCCCGGCCGATCCGGGCGGCGGATCGGCGCAGACGACGGCGAGCGGCGAGCGATTGACGATCTGCCAGCCGCGCTCGCCGAGCGCCGCTTCGAGAAATGCCGCGAGCTCGACCGCCCGCTCGACATGGCGCGCGTAGCCCGGCCAGCCGGCCGCCGCCAGTGACAGAAACAGGCGCAGGCCGGCAAAACGCCGCGACCATTGCAGCGAGGTGACGTAGGGATCGACACCGTCCGTCTTCGACGGCATGTAGCCGGTGAACACCTGGAATGCTGCCGATAGCGACGTGGGATCGCGGGTCAGGAACATTCCGCAGCCCATCGTCGTCGCGAACCATTTGTGCGCGTCGATCGTGACCGAATGGGCCTCCTCGATCCCGGCGAGAGCGCCGCGCAGCCGCGGCGAGGCGATCAGTGCGCCGCCCCACGCCGCATCGATATGGCACCACATGCCGTTTTCCCGCGCGATGCCGGCGCAGGCGGCGAGCGGGTCGATCATGCCGGCACCGGTCGTCCCGGCGGTGGCGGCGACCAGCACCGGGACGCAGCCGGCGGCCCGGTCTGCCGCGATGGCGCGCGCCAGTGCCTCGGGGTCGAGCCGGCCGGCGCCATCGGTCCCGACGAGCCGCATCGCGTCACGGCCGATGCCGCTTTGGTGCGCGATCTTGACCCAGGCGCGGTGGCTCTCGCGCGATACATAGAAGACCGGCGCGCCCGGGAAAGCGCGGGCGCCGTGCGTCGTGAATCCCGCATGGGCACGGGTCAGGGCGCAGATCAGTGCCGTGCAGTTGGCCTCCGAGCCGCCGGTCGTGAAATGGCCGGTACTGTCCGCCGGCAATCCGACCCGCCTGACGACGGCGTGGATCGCGTGCGCCTCGATCGCGACCGCCGCCGGCGAGGTCGTCGCGGTGGCCAGTTGCGGGTTGAAGGCGGCCGCGATCCGGTCGGCGCATTGCGCCGGAAAGCTCGGCGCCGGGTTGAACAGCCCGAAATAGCGCGGGTGGGTGACATGCACCACCCCCCGCTCAATGCCGTCGATCGCCCAGGCGAGCAACGGCTCGATCGGGCGGCTTTCGGCGAAGTCGAAGCCGGCGAGTTCGCGGCGGAACGCGGCGAGGTCGATTGTCGGGGTGACCGCGCCGTCGTTGACCCGCCGGTCGGCGGCGAGCAGCGCCCGCGTCAATAGATCGTCGATCCGCTCCCGTTCATGCGGCGCCGGGAACAGCGCGGCGACGGGGAGGAGGCCGGATTGGCCGCCGTCAGCCATAGGCCGGGCTCCATTCCGGCTCGGGTTCGGCGACCGGCCGATAGCGCCCAGCCTCGGCCACGCCGAGCCTTGCCTCCGCCAGATACCCCAGCCAATTGGCATAAAGCCGGCAGGAAGTGGCGCGCCATGGCGCGGTAAGGTTGCGCCGCGCCGCCGCCAACGGAAACTCCGCCAGGAGCGCCGGGCTGCGCTCACGCACGGCCCGCTCGCGAAACGCCAGCAGCACTTCGCTGGCGTTGTCGTCGAAATAGCTCTGCGGCAGTTCCGGGTGGTCGTCGCGCTCGCCTGCAAGGTAGCGCCCGACATCGCGGCGGTATTCGCGCATCAGCGCCTCGCCGTCATATTCCGGGTGCCCCTGAAGGAACAGAAACAGGCTCGGCATCCGCTTCACGAACATGTCCACCCCGGCGCCGGCCGAGCGCGCCAGGATGCGGTAGCCGCGCGCCGTCAGCTCGCCTTCCCGCAATTCGTTGCAGCGGGAGTGCGGCACCGGCCAGCGCAACGGCGCGCCGGCAAGGACCGGGTGCTCGCCCGCCTTGACCGCGTCGAACAGGCCGCACAATTTGGTCGGCCGCAGATGCCGCCCGACCCGGTCCAGATGACGGACGGCGGCGTGCGCGGCGAGGCACGACCAGATCGTCGCGGTGGTGTTTTCGGCCGCCCAGTCGATCAGCCGGGTCAGCGCCGGCCAATACGGCTCGTCGGCGAGGTCGGCGGCGCGCGGCTCGGTGCCGGTAACGATCAGCCCGTCGAGCTCGGCATGCCAGAGTGCGTCGATGCCCTCGTGATAGTCGCGCACGTATTGCCGGGCCGCGGCCGAGCGCGGCAGGTCGTGCAGCGAGAACACCCGCAATTCAATGGCCCGCCCGCCGGCGGCGCCGTCCAGCAATTCGCGAAACTGCCGCTCGGTGCTGCGCAGCGCGGCATCCGGCATGTTGTTGACGAGACCGATCGCCAGCGGCCCGCTTCCGTTGGCCCGGCTTCGGTCCCTCAGCGCACCAGCGTTTGTCATGTCCGGTCCCTCGGGGCCGTTAGTCCGCGGCAAGCGGCCGTCCGCCTTGCTGCGCCTGATCAAGCGCCTGATCGAGATCGGCGATGATGTCGTCGATGTGCTCGATGCCGACGCTCACGCGGATCGTCTCGGGGCCGATCCCGGCCTGTCGCTGCTCGGCCGGCGTCATCTGGCGATGCGTGGTCGACGCGGGATGGCAGGCGAGCGACTTGGCATCGCCCAAATTGACCAGCCGCTTGATTAACTGCAGCGCATTGTAGAACCGCACCCCGCCGTCGAACCCGCCACGCACCCCGAAGGTCAGCAGCGAGCAGGCATGCCCGCCGAGGTATTTCTGCGCCAGCCGGTAATAAGGATTGTCGGGAAAGCCGACATAATTGACCCACTCGACCCGCTTGTCGTCGCGCAGAAATTCGGCGACGCGGCGGCCGTTCTCGACGTGCCGCTCGACCCGAAGCGCGATCGTCTCGATGCCCTGCAGCAGCAGAAACGCGCTGAGCGGCGCCAATACGGCGCCGGTCGTCCGCTGGTAAACGGTGCGGCAGCGGGCGAGGTAGGCCGCCGGACCGAAATGCTGTGCATAGACCATCCCGTGATAGGAAACGTCGGGCTCGTTGAACATCGGGAAGCGCTCGGGATGGCGCTCCCACGGGAAACGGCCGCTGTCGACAATCGCGCCGCCCAGCGTCGTGCCGTGCCCGCCCATGAACTTGGTCAGCGAATGCACGACGATATCGGCGCCGTGCTCGATCGGCCGCAGCAGGATCGGGGTCGCCACGGTGTTGTCGACAATCAGCGGCACGCCCTGGGCGTGCGCGACTTCCGCGAGCGCCGCGATGTCGCAGACATTGCCGGCCGGGTTGCCGACGCTTTCGCAGAATACCGCGCTCGTCGCGTCGTCGATCAGCGGCGCGATATCCTGCGGGCTGTCCGAGCGGGCCAAGCGCACCTCGATGCCGAACCCCGGCAACAGATGCGTAAACAGCGTGTGCGTCGTGCCGTAAAGCTGCGGCACTGAGACGATATTGCGCCCGGCGCAGGTCAGGTTGAGGACGGCGTAATGCAGCGCCGCCTGACCCGAGGCGACGCTGAGCGCTTGCAGCCCGCCTTCGAGCGCTGCGACCCGCCGGTCGAGCACGTCGGTCGTCGGGTTGCTGATCCGGGTATACCGGTAGCCCTGCGCTTCGAGATTGAACAGCGCGGCGCCGTGCTCGGCGCTGTCGAAGGCATAGGCGACCGTCTGATAGATCGGCACCGCGACGGATTTGGTCGCCGGATCGGTCTCGTAGCCGCCATGCACGGCGATCGTTTCGTTTCGCACGCCGCCCCCTTTCTGATTTGCGCCGATCTGTTTGTGCCGGCCGGCCTAAGGGACCAGCTTGGGGACTGCTGCAAACAGCAGATCCCGGAATGCGGTCCACAGCGGCAGGGCGCCGCGCTCGGAATGCAGATGCCGGGCCAGCGACGCATGCCCGCCGACGTCGTCGTCCGTATCGAAGCGGATGTGCTGCTCAAGAAAGAATTTGAAGGCCTGCGGCCCCGGTCCCTGCCAGCTGCGGCCCCGCAGCATCGCGGAAAACACCCGGGCGAGGCCGCCATCCTCGTATGAGGCGATGCTGGCGGCGCGGGCGCCGGTGTCCATCCGGCGTACCCGGTTCAGGTAGAGGCGGCCGATCTGCGATAGATATTCCTCGTCCTCGACGGTGCCGAGCAGCAGCAGCCTTCTAACGAATTCGTCATGATTCAGCCGCTCGTCGACTGCCGTTATGCCGGGCCATGGTGAGAGATTGTCGGTAGCGCACTCGCCATCGTATAGCGCCTTAAGCATCCGATCATGCGGGTGCAATTGACAGGCGATCTCGAGGTTCTCACGGAACTGTATTGAGAAGTAATGATAGGCCTTGGCGATCCGCATCATTTCGGCGCTGTTGGCAGTTTCCCATGCCATGTCGCAAATAGAGTCGATCATGGCATCGCATTCGTCCGAAAGAGACGAAATAGAGGCCTCTTCTAGGGAATCTGACAAAAGCGTCACCACAGCCACCATCTCTGTCGGAGCGATAAAAACGTGTCGATTTGCTAACCAACACGCGATCGTATTTATTGTACGGCCGGAGCCGAAACCATTGATCTCTGGGTGTAGTACCAGTTCGCTAGACCGGCAGGAGGCATTTACGTTGTCCGCCAATTGCGATTTTCTCACCTGAGGCGTTGTTCCAAAAACGGATAATAAACTGCACGGAAGCCTAAACATGTCCCCGAGGTCAGAGGCCGCCGCGGCGCGGCGCGTGCGCTGTCGGGAAATCCGCGCCGAGGATGCCGATGCGGTAGTCGACTTGCTGGCGCGCGGGTTCACGACGCGCCCGCGCGAGTTCTGGACCCGCGCCCTCGCGCGCCTCGCGGCGCACCCGACGCCGCCCGCCTATCCGAAATTCGGCTATCTGATGGAGAAGTCCGGCACGCCTGTCGGCGTAATCCTTTTGATATTTTCCGCGGTCGGCCACGGCCCGGAGATGGCGGTGCGCTGCTCGGTATCGAGCTGGTACGTCGAGCCGGCCTATCGCGGCTTCGCAACGATGCTTACTGCCCACGCGCTCAGGCACAACGGCGCCACCTATGTGGATATCACCCCTGACCCGCATACCTGGCCGATCTTGAAAGCGCAGGGTTGGCAGCAATTTTGCGCCGGCCGCTTTATCGCGGTGCCGACGCTGTCGGGCGGTTCGGGTGCCGAGGTCAGGCGGGTGACCGGGCGCACCCGCCTCGATCACCTGCTGCCCGCCGCGGAGGCCGAGCTGCTCCGGCATCACGCCGAATACGGCTGCCTCACGACGCTGTGCATTTCCGGCAGCGAGGTTGCCCCGTTCATCTTTCTGCCGCTGCGTCTGATGCGCGTATTGCCGAGCGCCTATCTCGCTTATTGCCGGCAGGTTGACGATTTTGCCCGCTTCGCCCGTCCGCTTGGGCGGTTTCTCGCGAAATCCGGCGTATTTTTTGTCGAACTCGATTCGGACGGACCGGTACCGCGCCTGGTCGGACGGTATCTGGGCGGCGCGCCGAAATTCTACCGCGGTCCGGAACGGCCGGCACTCGGCGACATCGCCTATTCAGAGCGGGTGATGTTCGGGTTTTAAGGACGGACGCGCCCTACAGCCGGATGCGGCCGGCGGCGATGCTGTCGTAGAGGGCCCGGTCGACCGGTACGAACGTCCCCTTCGGGCGGTCGTCAAGGTAAAGCGGGTCGGAAACTGCGCTCGGGTTATAGCCCTCCGCGGCCAGCTCCTGCTTCTTGTGCTTGAACGTCGCCGTCAGGTCGATCGCGCGACAGACGCGCAGGAACAGCGGCGAGGCAAACTCCGGCAGACTCGCGGACAAATGGCGGCGCAAGCCGGCGATGTCGAGTTCGCCCTCGGGCACGACGGCCGCCATCCCGGCACGGCCGTCGGCGCCCGGCACCGCGACGCCATAGACCGCCGCCTCGCCGATCCCGGGGAACCTGGCGATCGCCTCGGCCACCTGCATCGTCGAGACATTTTCGCCCTTCCAGCGGAAGGTGTCGCCTATCCGGTCCACGAAATAGAAGAACCCGCGCGCGTCCTGACGCATCAGATCGCCCGAGCGGAAGCACGCATCCCCGTGAGCGAACACGTTGCGCAAAATCTTGCGCGCCGATGCCTCGGGATCGGTGTAGCCCTCAAACGGGCTGCCGGCCTCGGACCCGGCGCCGGGGATGCGGTTGACCGCTTCGCCGACCTCGCCAGCGGCGCAGCGCACGCACAACCCGGCCGAGTCGCGCAGCGCCTCGCCGGTCGCGGCATCGACCTTGATCAGCGCCACCGGAAAGCGGTGCATCAAAAACGGCGGAATGCGGCCGATCGCGCCCGGTTGCTCCTCGCAATTGTAGAGCGAGAAATTGGCCTCGGTCGCGGCATAGAATTCAAGATGCCGGGGGATTGCGAAGCGGCGGCGGAATTCCGGCCAGACATCGGGGCGCAGCCCGTTACCGCAGGCCAGCCGCAGCCGGTGATCGCGCTCGCCCGCGACGACGGGCTGCTTGACCAGATACCGGCACAACTCGCCGATATACTGAAAGATGGTGCATTCGTTGGCCGCGACGTCATCCCAGAACCGCCGCGCGGAAAACCGCTCGCGGATCACCACCGAACCGCCGCTGACCAGCATCGCGCCGGTCGCCACCACCCCGCCGACGCTATGGTACATCGGCAGGCAGTTGTACATCCGGTCGCCGGCGCCGGCGTCCATCATCCCGGCGAACCAACGGCTCCACTGCATGATCCGCAAATGGCTGACATTCGCCGCCTTCGGAAGCCCGGTCGTGCCGGAGGTGTAGATGCACAACGCGGGGTCGCGGAGGGCAGCGGCGGATAGCGGGCGATCGTCGTCGAGGTCCCGGAGATCGTCGTCGATGCGGGGATGACCGGAACGCCCCTCGCCGTGAACCCACAACATGGGAGCCGAGCCGAGCTGCGGCAGCACCGCATCGACGGCGCCGGCAAATGCGGCTTCGGCGATGACGTGGCGCGGGCTGACAGTGGCGAGCGCGTGGCGGAGAGAGGCGCCGGCAAGCTGGGTATTGACCAGCGCGACGACCCCGCCGGCGCCTGTGATGCCGAGCCAGACCGCCATGTATTCCGGGCAGTTGCGCATCATCAGCGCGACCACCTCGCCGGGCCCGAGGCGCTGCCGGGCGGCCCAGGCGGCATAGCGGCGCGCCCGCTCCGCCAATTCCTGGTAGCTCAGCCGAACGCTGTCGCCGATAAGCGCCGGCCGATCCGCGAAGGTCTCGGCGGCGCGCTCGATCTCAAACGGCAGGGTCAGACGGGCATCCTTGCCGATCGCCGCTGTCGACTGGAGGGCGCGCAGCCAAGCGGCGCGTGCCCGCCGATCGGCCTCGGCATCTACGGTTGCCGGGGCAGCCTCAGCGGAGGTTTCCGTCGGCATCGGCGGACCCGGCTGCGGCTCCCGCTCAGCCAGCGCAGAGGGAAATCGACATGACGACCCATGTTCCAAGCCTGACGCGGTTCGCCTCGCTCAGCATGCCGGCAAAACCCGACGGCGATCGCGCCCGCCTTCCAATCATCTGCGACAGCCTGTGCCAGGCGCGCATCGCGAAGCTCAGCGGAGTCGGCAGGCTCCGGCGGAGCATCGCTATCTTCTTGACCCGGCGGGGGACGCGCCAAGCGCAGGAACTGCCGGTCGGGCAATACGCCATATCGCCCGGGCCGAGCCGGCGCTCGATCCCGTCCTCACCAGTGATGAACGCCTCTCCGGCAGTTATCACGAACGTCTCGTCATGATCGTAGTGCCACTGGAACACACCCGAGGTGCAGTCCCAGGTAAAAAACAGAGATGTTTTGTCGAGGCTCTTGGCTAGCTCCTTATAAAATGCCTCGGGATTTCCAGATATGATCCAATCAGGGGAGATCGGGGCCGGCCCAAGCTCTTTATGTTCAGAGGTCGGAATGGCCAGCGTGCGCGGTCTCGACATAATTGATCGGCTCCGTGTTGTTGCTGAGGATGATTGGATTGCGGACGGGTACACTGCCGGCAGCGGGAGCATAGGCAGCGTTTTCAGTCACAGGTTCGAGCTCCGATTGAACGGTGCCGGGCGAGAAAAAGGCGGTGACCGTACCGAGGCCGCGCTTCGCAAAGACGTCGATGACCTCGATCCCGGCGTGATTGTAGGTGTGGCAGCCGTACGGGCCGCAGTGGATGCGGCCGACCGGCACCTGGGAAAATTCATCCTCCCGCAACGTCTCGATCCGGCAGAGCGATAGCGCACCGCCGTATTGCTTCGAGCAGTCCTGCACCGGGCGCAAATCATGGCCTCGACAGGAAAACATCGCCCCTCCCGGCCTGCTCAGCGCACCGTCGAACAACACCGGATTGCTGCGGTGCGGCAGCCACGTCCCGGTCAACGTCTCGGCGTAAAACAAGTTCAACGTATCCCATGACGACGAATTCCAGACGCGTTCGGAGGCGAACAACCACAGCCGTCCGGCATGGCGCAGCAGGGTGGAATCATAGCCGGCCATGCCATCGATCAGACAAGCTTCCCGTCGCCACTTGTAAGGAAATGACTCGGCCCGATAGAGATAAATTCCTTTTGCCTCGCCGGATTCTGGAATCATCCAGATTTCGTCATCCTGTTCAAAGATAAATGGGTAAGACAGGTGATGGGATTCCTCAAGAACCGGGCGAGGAGTTCCAATAAATCCCGTTTCATCTATTTCGACGACCGAAATGCAGCCGCGATGGGCGGCATAGGAGAACTCCTCGACGAACAGGAAGGTCCGGCCGCGCCAGCAGAATGGAAACGGGTCGGCGTAATAGCGGCGGCCGTCCTCGGGCAGAACGGAAAATTGCGCCTGCCGGGCGTCGAGCAGGGCGTAGGCGGGCGCCCGACGCCAAGCCACGGCCCAGGCCTTGCCGCCGGTTGCCAGCAGCTCGGCAAGCCTGACGCTCTTGCGCGCGACCGCCAAGGAAACGTGCAGCAACGCCGCGCCGCCGATGAAGGGCGGCTCCGCGCCGATCGGAGCAGCCGATTTTTGCCCGGCGGCGGGCGAGCGCAACGGCGCTTCCTTGGCCTCGCGCTTGTCGCGCAACGTGCTCGTCATCAGATGGACCGCGCAGGACAGGGTTTCGTCAAGGCTGCGAAGGAGGATTTCGGCGTCGGTGAAAGCCGGGCGGGCTGTCCGGCACGGGTATGCGCGCGCGCTGTCATGCACCGCGACGAGCGGCGCCTCCTTGTTGACGACAGCGGCGACGGCGCCAAACTCGCCGGGGATTCCGTTGAATGAGAGCGTCAACAGGCGCGGCGCTGACGGGCGCGACTCCGCGAACCCGGCGAGATCGATGACGACATCGAAGGTCCCGTCGTCTCCCGCCGCCACGTCGAACGAGTTGCCGATGCGGTCCAGGGCGTTGTCGCGAATGCCATAGATCAGCCGTTCGAGCTCGAAGAGTAGCGTGCAGGCATGCGACAGCGGATGCCGCCGGCTCGCGAAGCGCACGCCGACCTGGCAACCCGGAATGGCGGACAGCGCCTTCGCCAGCCAACCGTGCCAGCGAAAAATGCGTGACTGGTCCATGTAGAGACAGATCCGCATTTTTGCCTCCTGGCCGATTTCTGTCGGGTGGGCCGGGGCGCCTACAAGCGCTCGCGGGACCCCGCCCGGGGTGCCTGCATCGGCTGCTCCGCGGCCTGGCTTCGGCGAAGCCGCGCCGCCCCCAGCCGCGGGATTGAGGGCATCAGGCGCAAGGTGCCCCACAGATAATGGATAAGGGCCGGCCACCGGTCGTCACGCCGCCAATATCCGTCGCTGACGGTCGCGTCCGGCGGCACCGCAGCCATGCCGATCAGCATGCGTTCGATGTGAGAGGATTGCCATACGACGTCCTTCCGGCACGGCCCGTCCGGCTGCGGCGGCAGGTCGTACGCGCAACGGTACCCGGCCAGCGGAATGTTGACCCCTGCCAGGGTCGCGATCTCTTCCTGCCAGTCGGTTCGGCCGACCGTCGGCTCGATGATGACAAAGCGGCGCGAGACGGCGTCCCATTTGTACTCGACGCCGCCGAACCCGGTGTAGTCGAGGTTTTCCAGGAGGGAGCAGGTGATCGGCTCCAGAATGCGGGCTGCTTCGCCGTCGTGCACGCAATAAACGGTGCTGCCGTACCCCGGCGGATTGCTGGCGAGCTTGCGCCCGGTGAACATCGTGCTCCGACCGTCCGGGCGGCGGTAGAACAGCGAAAAGTAGACTTCGCTGTCAGGACTTTCGGCCCGCTCTTGGACGATGACCTCGCCGGTTGCCTCGAGAAGCCGTCGCCCGGCCCGCTCGGCGGCGGCCGGATCGACACCGACGATCAGCCGCGGCGCATTGTCCAGGTGGAAATGGCGTTTGTCCGCCGGCTTTATGACGACCGGAAACCGCAGCTTGCGGATCGCCGCGATATCCCGCTCGCAGCGCAGCACCGCACTATTCGGCACCGGCAGATCGTGGGCCACCGCGTATTCATGAAACCGCGCCTTGTTGTGCAGCATCAGGATGGTTTCATGCGGCGGCAGATGAAACCGGTAGAGGCCTTCGAGCTCGCGGCGAAACTCGGAAATCGTCAGCAGCGCCATCTCATCGGTGACGATCAGCGCGGGGCGACCGCCCAATTCGTCGTGCAATCCCCGTAACGCATCCAAAAGACCGCTTCCGTGCAGCGTCCCGCACCGCCGCGCCGTCGCATATCGCGACCACATCGCCGGGTTGAGACGCTTGCGATCGAGCACATAAACCGGGACACCGGCGCGGCCGAGGCTGCGGCATACGCCGAGGCCGTTAAGTTCGCCCCCGACCACGACGGCGGGATGGTCCGCGAGGTTGATTGCGTCAGACCAGATGGCGTTCACGGGGGCCGGCCTCCGATCCCGGGCATCGAACACCATCGTAATATCCAAATACACGCCGTGAACACCGTTTTGTTCGCCGCTATTCGACTTAAAGGGGGAATGCTCAACTGTCAATGAGCCGGCGGTTGTACACCTTTGGCGGCATTGCACGAGATACGGCGGTTTACGAGATTCGGCGTCATGAATTTGAGAGAGTTCGCTACCAACGTTGCGCGCCGGTTTCCGAAGACCGTTCCCTTGTTCTTGTTTGTCGCCGTGCTGTCATGGTGCGGCGTCGCAGCGGCGGCCCCAGATAATTTCGTCAAGGCGTCCGGCGTGAATTTCACGCTCGCCGGCAAGCCGTTTTTTATAACCGGCGTCAACAACCATTATCTGACCTTCGGATCACGGGCGGAGGTCGACCGCGTTCTCGACGATGCGGTGGCGATGGGCGCAAATGTCGTCCGCGTCATCCTGCAACCGGTAATCGGTTCGCTGGACGGCTCGGTGCCGACAATCTGGGACTGGAAT
Source organism: Allostellaceae bacterium (assembly GCA_036278835.1). Lineage (GTDB taxonomy): Bacteria > Pseudomonadota > Alphaproteobacteria > ATCC43930 > CGMCC-115725 > DATARH01. The sequence goes on along the minus strand of DASUKH010000056.1, from coordinate 17,367 downwards.
AGCCGCGCAGATTCGAGCGATTTGGGCGTGCACGGCAACTATCTTATCTATTGGGACAGCGCCACCGGGAAGATGGCGATCCACGACGGTCCTCATGGCATGCAGCGTGTCGATTACCTGGTCGCCGCCGCGAAGCAACGTCATTTGAAACTGCTCATCGCGTTTCTCGATTTCTGGAGTTATACCGGCGGCGCCCAGCAAATGCGGGCATGGTACGGCAGCAGCAATAAGAATACATTCTTTTTTTCTGACTCGCGCACGAAACGCGATTATAAGGATTGGGTTCATTACGTCGTCAACCGCAGAAATGTCTATACAGGGTTACGCTACAAGGACGACCCGACAATCATGGGTTGGGATCTGATGAACGAGCCCAATGGCGAACCGGCCGGTTTGCTGCGGCAATGGACCGCCGAGATGTCGGCCTACGTCAAATCGCAGGACCCGAACCATCTCGTGTCCTCCGGTCTTGCCAATGTCAACCAACGGCTGTCCGACCTGACGATCCCGTCGATCGATTTCGGCACCTGGCATGGTTATCCGTTGTACTATGAATTGACCGTCGATCAGTTCAATCGCCTGATCGGCGATTTCTGCGGGATCGCCGCGGCCGATGGCAAGCCGGTGCTGCTCGAGGAATTCGGCTATGCGCGGTCCAATCCCGATCAGGTCGCGGCGTACGCCAAATGGCTTAATACAATGCGCGAAGACCGGGATTGTGCCGGTTGGGTCGTGTGGCGCCTCGTTGCCCGTCAGGACAACGGGAAATATCCGAAAGACGAGCACGACCAGTTCGACATTCACAACGACGGCAGCCCGATCTGGAAGTTGTTGAAGACGGCGACGGCCGAGGCGGCGGCGACGCGCGATGCGGCAGGCCCGCCGCCGAACCCGACAACCAAGAGAGCAGGACGGCGCCGATGATCGAAGCCTCCATCGTGATCTGCGCCTACACGCTCGATCGCTGGGATGACATCAACGCGGCGGTCGGTTCGGTGCGCAACCAGACCACACCGCCGCGCGAAATCCTGCTGGTGATCGACGGAAACGAGGCGCTGCGGGCCCGCGCCGCGGCCGAGATCGCTGGGGTGACCGTCGCCGCGAATGCCGGAACGCCGGGCTTGTCCGGGGCGCGCATGACCGGCGCCGCGCTGGCGAGTGCGCCGGTCATCGCCTTCCTCGACGACGATGCGATCGCCGACCCGGATTGGCTCGCGGAGCTGCTGGCTCCCTACCAGGACGAAAACGTGCTTGGCGTCGGCGGGTACATCGAACCCTTATGGGTCGCGCCGCCGCCCGGCTGGTTCCCGGCAGAATTCAACTGGGTGGTCGGCTGTACCTACAAGGGCATGCCGGTGCGCCAGGGACGCGTGCGCAACGCGATCGGCGCCAATATGTCGGTTCGCGCCGACGTGTTGCGCCGGGCCGGCGGGTTTGCGACCAAGCTCGGCCGCCGCGAGGGCCGGCTGCTCGCGAAAGGGATCGCGGAGAGCTGCGAGGAGACCGAATTCTGCATTCGGACAACCCGCCTCCACCCCGGCGGGTATTGGATTTACAGCCCGACGGCGCGGGTCCGCCACAAGGTGCCGGCGGCGCGCACGAGCTGGGCCTATTTCGTCCGCCGCTGCCGGATGGAGGGGACCGCGAAGGCGGTGCTGACCGGGCTTGCCGGGAGCGGCGACGGTCTCGAATCCGAGCGCCGTTACACGATGGGGCTGGTGCGCGCGGTTTTCCGGGAGCTTGCAGCGGCGCTCGCGGGCGACCCGAGCGCCGCCGGCCGCGCCGGCGCGATCGGCAGCGGGCTGGCGATCACCGCCATCGCCTATCTGCGAACCCGCATCGGCCGCGCCCTGATGCGCGCCGAGCGCCCGCTGCCGGCGCCGGAAGGCGCAGGACGGTAGGATGATTGAAATTTCCCGTTCCGAGGCCCGGCCCTTCGGGCCGTACATTCAAGCTGAGGTACTACCGGCCAGGATGGCAAAGGTTGCCGTGAATTTTTCGCTCATTTGCCAAAGGACATCGGATTAGACCCGCCGGGTTACCTCTTTTCCCTTGGTTGTGCTTCGCGCTTTTGGGCAACACAATGGCGGGAAATCGCGTTCACAACGCGCAAGCGGCTCTCGTTTCTTGTGCCGCCGAAGCGTGAAGGTTGAACGAGCCGGATAATCTGCGAGAGATCCTCATGGACCCAAATTTCGCCGCACCCCCTTCCAACTCTCGACCGCGGTCGCGCAGAAACCGACGGACCGCCAGGGTCGGTCTGGTCGTCGCGGGCGCGGTCGGCCTCGGACTCGCCGGGATCGCAGGGGCAGTCAATCAGCCGGTCAACTCGGCGACATCGTCAGGGTCGGCCGCGGCCGGCCCCGGGGCGCTGTCGCTTGCCGGCGATGCGGGGCCGTCCGGCGCCGAATGGGGCGCAACCGGTCTCTCCAAGCTCCACCTGGCCTCTTTGGAGGCGACGCCGGGCGCCGGCGCGACGGCTGTCGCGGCGTTCACCCGGTCCTCCGCGCCGGCGTCCAACCGCTTCGAAATCGGCGATCAGATAAAGATCGTCTTTTACGAGCGGGTCGACAGCGCGGAAACGGACAAATGGGGCCGCGACAACTCGGCCCTGAAAGGCTTCCAGGAGCGCCCGGAGCTGAGCGGCGAATACAACGTGCAGGATGACGGCACGATCACCCTGCCGCTGCTCGGCTCCTTCGAGCTTGCGGGCAAGAGCTCGCACGATCTGCAGACGGCGCTGGCCGGTTCGTTCCAGAAGCTGACCGGCCACAATGCGCTTGTCAGCGTCCTGTCGATCGCGCGGCCGCCGGTCTATGTGCTGGGCCCGGTCGGCAAGCCCGGCCCTTACAAGTACATGCCGGGGATGACGGTGCTGCACGCGATCGCGATGGCGGGCGGTTTCGGCAACCATGACTTTCAGCCGTGGCAGCAATTGGAGGCGGTGCGCGAGGTTGAGAGAGGGCGCGGCTCGATCGAGGATCTGCCGCGGCTCCTGGCGCGCGTGGCGGTGCTGAAGTCCGAGCGCGACGGCACCAAGGCCGAGCCGTCGCACCATTTGCTGCGCCTGACCAGCAAGGCGAAGGCGAAGGCGCTGATCGCCGAGGAAACCGAGCAGCGGCGCTCGATCATTGCGGCGCGGGATGCGCAGGAGCAGGCGCTCGCGGCCTCGCTGCGGGCCGCCAAGCAGCAGGTCCAGACCCTGTCGAGGCGCGAGCAGCCATACGAGAACCTGATCAAGCTGCGGCAACAGCGCGTCACCGCGATGGAGAGCCTCGCGGCCCGCAAGATGGTCAGCAATTTGATGCTGATCCAGGCGCAAAGCGACCTCGCCGATGCCCGGCAGCGGCAGCAGGACGCGCTCAACCAGTACACCACGGCGCAGCAGCAGCTCGATCAGATCAAGCAGCAGCAGGCCAGGCTTGAAGCCGATACCAAGAGCGCCACCGAGAACGCCATCGCCGTCGCCGAGCAGCAGATTCGCGACGACGATCGTCAGGCGGCCACCAGCCGGGGCGTGCTGCATGCGCTGGGCGCGATCAATGTCAGCTACGAGCAGCCGGGCAGCAGCGGCCCGCACTATGAAATCGTCAGACGCACCGCGCACGGACCGGTGATGATCGCGGCGACCGGGCTGACCACCCTGCAACCGGGCGACCTCGTCAGGATCGAACAGGACGATGCCACGGCCGGCAGCCCGGCGGCGGCGCCGGACAGCGCGCCGACACTGGACCCCGCCAAGGCGCAGGACCCCGGCACCCTGTTCCCGATTCGGGAAACGAGCGCCCGTTAATTTTGCGCGATTGGCGGAGGGACGCACGGCGGCCCTCCGCCAAGCGGCCGGCGGCCTTCGGGCCGCCGGGCGCGTTTCGGCAGCCGGCGAGAACCCTTGCCAACCTCGGATCGTCGGCCTTCGGTCGGCATGCCGGCGGTCCGTCGGCCGGCCGGTGGGATCTCGCACCGCAGTGTCGCAGTCGGGCGGAATTCGTCGGCGCGATATCGTGACTCCGCGCCGGACCTGCAAAACTCGGCGGCGTTTTCCCTAGTGTTCGTGCGGCGCAGGGGAAACGTCTTGCACTGATCCCTTCGTGCATGTTAAGCAAAAAAAACGCGCGCCGCACAACTCGAAGGCGAGTGCGCCGGGGGCTGGGGGAGTTAGCACCTTGGTATCAGAGACACCGGCGGCGTCTGCCGAGGCGCCTCGTAATAAATCTATATTAAACTCCACGAACCCTTTGGAAAATCCGACGCCGGCGGGGCGAAGGTTTGCCTTGCCTGGATTTTCACGGGGGAGGCGGCCATCGGAGCGGCGGCCTGGGCGCTCCCGGGGCAAGGCGGGCGCAATCGCCGTGTCGTGCGAGACCGGCCTGTCATGCCTGTTTCGCCTGGGGGTGCAAAACGGCGTCTATGCCGAACTGGGCGCCGTACGGCACCGCAACCTGATCGAGGGCGACACCCTGCCGATCGACCGGCTCGCCGCGGTGGCGCACGAATTCGGGCTGGTCGGCAAACCGGCCCGGCTTGACTGGAAGGCGCTGCGGAGCCGGCCTTTCTCCCATCCGGTGCTGCTGATCCTCAATAACGCCAATGCGGTGATCCTGATGGGATTGCGCCGCGAGGACAGCGAGGATTTGGCGATCTCCGACCCGCTGCACCGTGACGGCGAGGTTTTCTTCCTTGCGCGCGACGAGCTTGAGCGGGCCTGGAGCGGCGCGGCGGTGATCCTGACCCCGGCGCCGCCGGGCAAGGAGGAGGCGGCGTTCGGCTTCTCCTGGTTCACCTCGAAACTGTTTGCCGAGCGGCGGCTGATGCGCGACGTCGCCGCCGCCGCCTTGACGATGCAGATGATCGCGCTGGCGGTGCCGATCTTTTTTCAGATTCTGGTTGACAAGGTCATTCCGAACCAGGCGTTCGCGACGCTTTACACGATCAGCGCCGGGGTCCTTCTGCTGATCCTGTTCGACGGCGGCTTTAATTTTTTGCGCAATTACCTGCTGTCGTTCATCACGCGCCGGCTCGACCACGTCATCGCGGCCGAAACCGTCGGTCATCTGCTGCGGTTGCCGATCGACTATTTCCATGCAAACCCGTCCGGGGTCACCGCCCATAAATTGCAGGAGGCGAACAACGTCCGCGATTTTCTCGCGAGCCGCCTGTTCAACACCCTGCTCGACGCCCTCGGGATCGTGATCTTCCTGCCGGTCCTGCTGATCTATTCGTGGCAGTTGACGGTCATCGTGCTGATCGGGTCGATGACCGGGTTCATCACCTTGACGGTCATGTCGGGCAGTTTCCGCCGCAAATTGCGCGACGTGACCGAGATCGAGGGCCGTCGCAAGGCTTTTCTGTTCGAGATTTTGAACGGCGTGCAGACGATCAAGACCCTGGCCTTGGAGCCGAGCTCGCTGATGCGCTGGCGCCGCTTCACCGACGAGGCGGTTACCAAGACACTGTCTCTCGACCACACGGCGGCGCGCGCGCGGGCGGTGATCAGCGGCCTCGAACGCACGATGAGCGTCGGCATCGGTGCGCTCGGCGCGCTCTTCGTGCTCAACGACCAGATGACAGTGGGTGCGCTCGTCGCCTTCAACATGATGGGGATTCGGCTGATGCAGCCGCTGATCCACGCCTCCGGCCTGATGCAGGATTACCAGCAGGCCTTGATATCGCTCAAGCTGCTGGCGCAGTTGATGCAGACCAAGCCGGAGCCGACCACCGGTCAGCTGGCGCCGCGCATCCGCGGCCAGATCGAATTCGAGGGGGTGACCTTCCATTACCCGGGGGCGGCCATGCCGGCCGTCAAGGATTTATCGTTCGAGATCAGCCCCGGTCAGGTGGTCGGGATCGTCGGGCGCAGCGGCTCGGGCAAGACGACGATCACCCGCCTCATTCAGGGCCTGTACCGACCGCAGACGGGTCTCATCAAGATCGACGGCCAGGATCTGAAAGAACTCGAACTCGGCCATCTGCGCACGCAGATCGGCGTCGTTCTCCAGGAAAACTTCCTGTTCCGCGCGACCGTGCGCGAGAACATCGCGATGACGAAGCCGGCCGCCTCGCTTGACGAGGTCGTGCGGGCAGCCCGGCTGGCCGGCGCGCACGAATTCATTCAGCGCCTGCCGCACGGCTATTCGACGATGCTTGAGGAAAGCGCCGGCAACCTCTCGGGCGGCCAGCGCCAACGGCTGGCGATCGCCCGGGCCCTGATCCACGACCCGCCGGTGCTGATCTTCGACGAGGCGACCAGCGCGCTCGATCCCGAGAGCGAGGCGATCATTCAGCGCCACCTCAACGCCATCGCGCGCGGCCGCACGATCCTCGTCATCAGCCACCGCCTCTCGTTCGTCGCGCGCGCCAACCTGATCGTCGTGGTGGACCAGGGCGAGCTGTCGCAAATCGGCACGCATAACGGGCTGTTGCGCAGCTGCCTCCCCTACAACCAGTTATGGACCCAGCAGACCCGGGGCTACCAATGAGCGCCGCGGATCTCGCCACCGATCGCGACGGCCGCGAGGCCGCCGCGGCGCCCGGGCTGCGGTCGGTCATCGACTACGATTTCGCCAGCATGCTGACGGCGCCGCCGAAACAGCGGATCGTGCTGTGGCTGATGTTGACGGTGATCGTCGCCGGCACGATTGGGCTCGCTGTCGCGCCGGTCGATATCGTGGTCAGCGCCAACGGCAAGATCATCTCCAGCGACAGCCAGATCGTGGTGCAGCCGCTGGAAGCGTCGGTGGTCCGCGCGGTGAACGTCAAGCCGGGCGAAAAGGTCAAGAAAGGCGAGGTGCTGGCGCGGCTCGATCCGACTTTCAGCAAGGCCGACGAGGCGGAACTGAATGCCAAGTACCGCCACCTCGCGGCGGTCTGCGAGCGGCTCGAGGCGGAAGCGGCCGGGCACCCCTACGAGCCCGCCAACCCCGATGCCGCGCAACTGATCGAGCGCCAGATTTATCACCAGCGCCAAGCCGAATACTTGGCGAAAATGACCGTACTGGAGCGCAAGACCGCGCAGTATCGCGCCGATCTGGCGGCTCACAAAACCGAGGCCGGAGGGCTGGCGCAGCAGATCAGCCTGGTCGGCGAACAAGCGCGAATGTTCTCGACGCTGGTTCAGCAAAACCTCGCCTCGAAGCTCAAGCTGCTCGATGCGCAGCAGCGCCTCGTCGAGGCGAAATCGCGCCTCGACACCAATGCCGGCGAACAGAAGCGGCTGCAGGAGCAGATCGCCGAGACGCTCGCCGAGCACGACGCCGCGGCCGAGGAGTGGCGGCGCAAGGTCTCGGAAAAGCTGGCGCAAAGCCGCAGTCAACGCGACGCCACGGCAGCTCAGCTGACGAAGGCGAAACGGCGCCGCGAACTTTCGGTGCTGCGGGCGCCGATCGACGCGACCGTTCTCGAAGTCGCCGACCGGCCGGCAGGGTCGGTGGTACGCGAGGCCGAGACCCTGATGCGGCTGGTGCCGGCCGGTGCTCCGCTGATCGCCGAGGCCAGGATCGACCCGCGCGATGTCGCCCGGATGCGGGTCGGCGACCGGGTCACCCTCAAGCTCGAGGCATTGCCGTGGCAGCAATTCGGGCTGGCATACGGCATCGTGCGCTCGCTTTCCCCGGATGTCCTGCCCGACGCGAACGCGCGCGAAACCGCCGCCGCCAACAACGCGCCCGGGCTCAAGAGCGAGGTCCACCCGAGCCCCATCCACTACCGGGCGCGCATCGAGGTGACGGAGACCGATTTTCGCAACCTGCCGGCTGATTTCATGCTGCGCCCCGGCATGCGCCTCGTCGGCGATATCAAGCTCGGGCGCCGCTCGGTCCTGCAATACGTAATGAACCCGCTGACCCGGGTCATCAACGACAGCTTCCGCGAACCATAGGGAGAACCGAATGCCGACGCATTTCTGCGACGGGTTGAAGGAAGTGACCCTGCTCAATGGCGTGGTGCGGCTCGAATTCCACAGGCTGGAAGGGGGAGGGCTGCCGGGCGGGGACCATGACCTGCAGCCAAGAATCGAACTGGTGCTCGCCATGCCGGCGCAGGGCTTTGTGCAGGCGCTCAGCCTCCTCGATCAGGTTCGCGAGGGGCTCATCAAGGATGGTGTCATCCGCCCGACCCCGGACAGCCAGAACGAACAGCCAGCCACACCGCGGAGATCGCCCAATTTCGCCTAAACAGCCCGGTACGGCTGGTGCCATACCGCGCTTCTTGCACCTTTATGAAAGGAAAGCACCGTGACTTCGCTCTCACCGCCTTCCGGTTTTTCGACTTCGCAATTGGTTTTCGAGGATACGTTCACCTCCGGGACTCTGAACACGCAATACTGGAACCCCTGGCTGGGTGACGACCTTTACGGTCGTTGGGGCGATCAGGGGAAGCTGCCAAGTCCCTATTCAGGGCCGAATATGAACAGCAGCACCATGCAGAACATGTATAACGATCCCTATCCCTACGGAGGCGGAACGAATACGACCGGGGATCATCTGGTCGGTGGCAACGGCACCCTCGAGCTGATCGCCACGCCAAGCAATTATTTCGGCAATCTCGGGTACAGCTGGGCTTCGGCGGCGGTCAGTTCCTACGGCAAAGTGGAATTGCCGGCGAGCGGCGGTTATGTCCAGTGGTCCGCCAAAATGCCCGACTCGCGCTACGGCGCCTGGGCCGGATTGTGGCTGATGAGCTCGAATGGCGCCGAACTCGACGTCCAGGAATCCGGCTATCTGCACGGTTCGTCGAACGTGAACAACGTGCTGGCGTCGAACTGGCACGGCAGCGGCGGCTACCAGGTCATCCAGGACACCGGGATGGACCTGTCGGCCGCTTATCACACCTATGGCCTCGAATACATCCCCGGGAAATCCTGGACGGTGTTTCTCGACGGCAAGGAAATGGCGCAGTGGACGACCGGGGTGCCGACCAACGCCGCCTACGAAGTCATCATGGACCTGGAGATGGCCGGGCCGAACACTTCCGGCTGGCACACGGTGGCCGACCCGGTCAACCACCCCGGTCCATTCCAATTCGATATCAATGATGTACAGGTCTATTCGCTCGGTTCGGCGCCCGCACCAACGCCAACGCCCACACCCACGCCCACGCCCGACACGACCCCGCCGACCACGCCGACCGGGCTGGCGACGACGAGCGTGTCGGGCAGCGAGGTCGATCTCAAATGGACCGCCTCGACCGACCCGGACAGCACGGTGTACGGCTATGACGTGTACCGCAACGGGAGCTATCTCGGGTTCAGCGCGACGACGAGCTATGCCGACAGCACCGTTGCGGCCAATACCAGCTACGATTATCAGGTGCTGGCCTACGACCCGTCGCACAACGCTTCGGCATTGTCATCGGCGCTGGCAGTGACGACCGGCGCCGGCACGACCACGACGACCGACACGACGCCGCCCAGCATCCCGACCGGGCTGGCGACGACGAGCGTGTCCGGCAGCGAGGTCGATCTCAAATGGACCGCTTCGACCGATCCCGACAGTGCGGTGTACGGCTACGACGTGTACCGCAACGGCAGCTATCTCGGATTCAGCGCGACGCCGAGCTACGCCGACAGCACCGTTGCCGCCAATACCAGCTACGATTATCAGGTCCTGGCCTACGACCCGTCGCATAACGCCTCGGCATTGTCATCGGCACTGGCAGTGACGACCGGCGCCGGCACCATCACGACGACCGACACGACGCCGCCCAGCATCCCGACCGGGCTGGCGACGACGAGCGTGTCGGGTAGCGAGGTCGATCTCAAATGGACCGCCTCGACCGATCCGGACAGCGCCGTGTACGGCTATGATGTCTACCGCAACGGCAACTATCTCGGATTCAGCGCGACGACGAGCTATGCCGACAACACGGTTGCCGCCAATACCAGCTACGATTATCAGGTCCTGGCCTACGACCCGTCGCATAACGCTTCGGTGCTGTCGGCCGGGCTCTCGGTCTATACTGGTGGCGACAATACGCCGCCGACCGTGCCGACCGGGCTGATCGCGACCAGCACCAAGCCTCACCGGGTCGCGCTGCAGTGGACCGCCTCGACCGATCCGGACAGCGCGGTGTACGGCTACAATGTGTACCGCAACGGCAGCTATATCGGGTTCAGCTCGAATCCGGGCTACGTGGACACGAGCGCCAGCCCGCATTCCAGCTATGATTACCAGGTCGTGGCGTACGACCCCTCGCACAACGCCTCGGCCCTGTCTTCGCCGCTCGCGGTGCATACCTGACAGGTTCGGCCGGTACGGGCGCGGCCGGCTCTTTCCGGCCGCGCCGCGGAAGGGACAGCCGTCAATCCGGATTACCTCTCCAGGACAGGCGGGCCCGGCCGGTGCCGCAGTCCTGCGCGCCGGCGGCCTAAGCAAAACCCATACGCATTACCACTTTCGCGGCATTTCGAGGAGACTCCGCGCGCGCCGGCCGCTCCCGTATTAGCGAAACTGCGGCCAAGATCGTAGCGTGAACGGCGATAAGTTCCGCGTAGGTAGATTTTGTCAAGGGCTCGCTCGCCTTCGCAGATAGATATCATGGCGTTTACCAGCCGAAGATGCGGCAATCCGGGCGGATCAACGTGGCAAGACGAAATCCTTGATAAGTCTTTGCTACACAATTTTACAAATACTCACGGTGACGTAATCCAACATTCGATGTTCGTTGCGTGCCAGGGGATATCATCCGGCAATTTCTTGACGGTGCGTCGCCCCCTCGGGTACGCGGCGCGCCCCCTTTGATCGGTTTTATGCGTTGTTGGGAGTTCACCTGCCATGGTCGACGCGATCTTTGCCGGGAGCGCAAGAGTGTCAGAGATCGATGATGAGCATGAAGCGGAGCCGGCGCGGCCCGGCCCGCCGGCTCGAAATGAGGGCACGCCCCGCGCCACCCGGGGGGCTGCCGTCATCATCGTCGAGAGCAATCTGGTATTTCGCGCCGGACTGGTTCATGTCCTTGCCGAGTCGCAATTTAAGGTTGTTGCGGAATGCTCGACCCTCGCGCAAATACCGCCAGCCACGCTGGCGGAGAACGACTGCATTTTGTTAGTCGCAGTCGGCAAAGAAACCATCAGCACGATCAGCTCGGATATTTTGCATCTCTATGAGAGATACCGAGGGCTTCGTGTGGTCGCTCTTTGCGATGACCTGAACTGCAAGGAATTTATCGCTCAACTCGGCAATATAGCGCACGCATATTTCCTCAAAAGCGAAATCGGGCCGGACTTTATCCTGCGCTCTCTGGAGATGATCTTGCTTGGGGCGACGGTATTTCCAAGGCAATTATTTGAGAAGATCCTGGTCGAGAAAGCCCCCACGATGCCCGAGCCGCCGCTCTCGGTCGCCGCCGATGAACCCCGGCGCCTGCCGTGGCACCGCGAGCACGATGCGGCGGCGGGATCGCTGTCAGGGCGCGAGCGGTGCATTCTGTCGCACATCATGCGAGGCGCCTCCAACAAGCACATCGCCCGCGAACTCGGCATCACCGAGGCGACGGTCAAGGTTCACGTCAAGAACATGCTTCTGAAGATCAACGCGAAGAACCGGACTCAGGCGGCGATGTGGGGCATGAAATATCAGCTATCGGTCGGCAAATAGCCTGCCCCTCTCGCCCGCAGAGGCCCCCCGCTTTCGCGGGGGTGACGGCGACTCGTGAGCCAGACGCTCAGGCTGCGCGGCCGGCCGGCGCGGCGTGGGCGCGCTCCCAATCGACCATGTAGTCGCGGGTTATCGGCACGGTGTCGACCGCCTTCGCCATCTGAATCTGAAAGACGAGATGGCCGCCGCGTCGAAACGCGAGTTCGGCGCCGACCAGGTACATCTCCCACATCCGGCAGAAGCGCTCGTCGTAAAGCGCCCGAACCTCATCGCGGTGCTGCGTGAAGCGGGCGCGCCAGGCGCGCAGGGTCTGGGCGTAGTGCAGCCGCAGAATTTCGACATCGGTGATCCACAACCGCGACCGCTCGGCATGCGGCACCACCTCCGACAAGGCCGGCGAATAGCCGCCAGGAAAGATGTATTTGCGCAGCCAGGGATTGGTTGCGCCCGGCCCGTCCATGCGGCCGATCGCGTGTAAGAGCGCCACCCCGTCCGGCATCAGCAGGCGATCAAGCTGGCGGAAGAAGACCGGGTACTGGTTGACCCCGACATGCTCGAACATGCCGACCGAGACGATGCGGTCATACCGGCCGCGCTCCTCGCGGTAGTCGCGCAGGTAAAACCGCACCCGGTCGGCAAGCCCGGCCTGGGCGGCGCGGCGGGTGGCGACCTTGTGCTGCTCCTCCGAGAGGGTCAGGCCGGTGACATCGACCCCGCACTCGGCGGCAAGATAGAGCGCCAACCCGCCCCAGCCGGAACCGATATCGAGCACGCGCTGCCCCGGTTTCAGCAGCAGCTTCGACGCGAGATGCCGCCGCTTGTTGAGCTGCGCGGTCTCGATGTCGTCGGACGGCGAGACGAAATAGGCGCAGGAATATTGCCGGTCGCTGTCGAGGAACAGTTCGTAGAGCTGATCCGACAAATCGTAGTGATGGGCGGCGTTGCGGCGGGCGCGGCGCACCGGGTTGTACTGGTGCAGCCGGCGCAGCGAGTGCGCCGCCCCTTGGGCGAGCCGCAACGGCAATGAGTTGGGTAGGTTGACGTCGTTGGCCGTCATCACGTCGATGAAATCGTAGAGGCTGCCCTCCTCGATCGTCAGGGTGCCGGCCATGTAGGCCTCCGGCACGAAGAGGCGCGGCCGCAACAGCAGGCGCCAATGCAATGCCGGGTCGCGCAGCCGCACGCAGGCCGATGGGCCGGGCGATCCTTCGAACAGATGCCGCTTCCCGGCGGCATCTATGACGGTGAGCCGGCCGACGCGGATCGTCCGGGCGAGGGCAGAATCGAGCAGCATGACGGCGCTAATATCTGATTGAACCCAACCGAGACAAGAGTTCCGAGACGCCGGTCACAAGTCGCGCACACCACAGCCGATTTGCGCTACACTGGCTGAAACCGTGCGGGAGGAGAGGATGGCCCGGATCGCATTCGGCATGGGCACCTCGCATACGCCGATGCTGAACGCGCCGCCGACCGACTGGCCGCGCTTTATCGAGCGCGATTCGCGGCGCACCCATCTGATCGACACCGACGGGAATCCGACGACCTACGAGGCGCAACTCTCGCGCGCCCCTGCCGGCATCGCCGCCGAGATCGCCCCCGAGCGCATGGCGGCGCGGCACCGTGCGGTCGAAGAGGCGATGGCGCGGCTGGGTTCGTACCTCGACGAGGCGCGGCTCGATGCGCTGATCGTCGTCGGCGACGACCAGGACGAGCTCTATCACCACGACAACATGCCCGGCATCCTCGTCTATTACGGCGAGACGATCCGCAACGTGCCGCTCGGGGCCGACTTCAAGGGACCGGACTGGGCGCGGCGGGCGACGGCGCGCTGGTACGAGGAGCGCGAGCCGCGCGACTACCCGGTGCATGCGCGGCTGGCGCGCCACCTGATTGACGAATTGATTGACCGCGACTTCGATGTTGCGGCTTCCTCCGGGCTGCCGGAAGGGCAGGGGGAGGGGCACGCGATCGGCTTTGTCCACAAGCGCATCATGCGCCGGCTCGTGCCGATCGTGCCGGTGGCCATCAACACCTACTACCCGCCGAACCAGCCGACGCCGCGGCGCTGCTACCGATTGGGGCAGGCGATCCGCGCCGCGATCGAAGCCTACCCGGGCGATCTCCGGGTCGGCATCGTTGGCTCGGGCGGGCTGTCGCATTTCATTGTCGACGAGGCGCTCGACCGCGGCTTTCTCGATATGCTGCGTCGCAAGGATGCCGCCGGCATCGAGGCGTTGCCGCGCGAAAAGCTCAGTTCCGGCAGCTCGGAAATCCGCAACTGGATCTGCGTCGCCGGCGCCGTCGAGCACCTGTCAATGGAATGGTCGCTCTACGAACCGGGCTACCGCACCCCGGCCGGCACCGGGACGGGGCTCGCCTTCGCGTTCTGGTCGTGAACCATTACGCGATCCGTAGGGTGGAACAGCGCACGGCATCAGGTCATGTATTCGAAAACGCATTGGCGCGTCCGGCGCCACGATAACCCCCGAGGTTCAAATGATGGCCAGGCTGTCAGCGACCATAATCATGCTGTTCTTGGCGTTTGCGGCCGGATATTGGGGTGAATCCGTTGTTTTCGGCCTGATGTTCCTGTTTTTTGCTGCTGTGACGTGGTCCAAATGGGAGATCATCAGCGGCGCGTTTGCTGCCGCAAGACGCGAGTCACAGACGCCGATTATCCGTTTGTCCTCAAGCATTATAGGCGGACTGGCAAACATGCTGCGAGGCAACCGGCTTCACCGTCGCTCGCCCTCATCATCCGACGCATAGCGGTAGCGTTTGCACGCCAGCAAAGCGCCCAGAGTGGATAAGGAGTCGTAGATGAACCGCAAGGACAGCGAGGACTTGGTCCGGGTCGGGCCGGGCACCGTGATGGGCAATCTGATGCGGCAATACTGGGTCCCGGCGGCGATGTCGTCGGAACTCGTGACCGATGGCCCGCCGGTGCGGCTGATGCTCCTGGGCGAGCGGCTGATCGCCTTCCGCGACAGCGCCGGCCGGGTCGGGGTGATGGACCACCGTTGCCCGCACCGCTGCGCCTCCTTGTTTCTCGGGCGTAACGAAGAGGGCGGGCTGCGCTGCATCTATCACGGCTGGAAATACGACGTCGACGGCAACTGCCTCGATACGCCGAACCTGCCGGGCCAGCCCGAGTTCAAGAACCGCATCAAGGCGAAAGCCTACAAAACCGTCGAGCGCAACGGCCTCGTCTGGGTCTATATGGGCGAACGCCAAGAGACTCCGCCGTTGCCGCTGATCGAGGCGACCCTGCTGCCGGAGAGCGAGATCAACATCGTCTTCGCGCAGCGCGAGTGCAACTGGCTGCAGGGCCTCGAGGGCGAGATCGACACCTCGCATTTCGGCTTTCTGCACGCCGGCGCGGTCGATCCTGCCGATGTGCCGGAGGACAGCCTGTTGCGCTACACGGTCGGCGACCGCGCCCCCGACTATCACATCGCCGACACCGAAAGCGGCATGATGTACGGCGCCTACCGCCCGGCCGGGCCGGGACGAACCTACTGGCGGTTCGCCAATTTCATGTTGCCGTTCTGGACGCAGACGCCGCAGGGCAAGTTTACGGAGCACCTGCACAACCGCGCCTGGGTTCCGATGGACGACCACCACACGATGTTCATCAGCCTCGTGTGGCGGCGCCATCCGCCGCCGGTCGGTCCGAGGAAGAATGGCGGCGGCCTATTGCCGGGGTTCGGGCGCATCTGGGACCACCTGCCGAACACCACCGACTGGTTCGGCCGCTGGCGGCTCAAGGGCCGGGCCGGGAACGACTGGCTGATCGACCGCGAATTGCAGAAGACCGGCGGGAATTACAGCGGCATCGACGGCATCCATCAGCAGGACCAGGCGATCACCGAAAGCATGGGGCCGATCACCGACCATTTGTTCGAGCACATGGCGCCGAGCGACAAGATGATCATGGCGACCCGCCGGCGTCTGTTGCAGGTGGCGCGCGCCTTCGCGAAAAACGGCACGGTGCCGCCGGGGGTCGACGACCCCGAGATCATGTACCCGGTGCGCAGCGGCGATTTCGTCGCCGATGCGAAGCTTAACTGGCGCCAGGCCTACGACCGCGAAATGCAAGCCTCCGTCCGCCCGCTGAAACAAGCGGCGGAGTAGCCCGCTTCCTCAGATGACGCCGTCTCCCCCGAGCGCAGCAATCTCCGCCTCGGAGAGGCCGAGCCAGTCGCCGTAGATTTCGGAATTGTGCTGGCCGAGTTTGGGGCTGGGGGTGGCGGCGACCGGGTCGGCGCCGTGGACGCGCAAGGGCGTGTCCGGCACGGTCAGGGGGCCGAGCTCGTCGTGCTCGATATCCGCGAGAAAGCCGCGCTGGTGCATGTGCCGGTCGTGCATGACCTCGCCGACATCGCGCACCGGCGCCAGCGGGATGCGATGGCGCCGGGCGGCTGCAAATATCTCCATTTTGCCGAGGCGGCTCGTCCACTCGGTGATCAGCGCGTCGGTCGCCTCACGGTTTTTAACCCGCGCGGCCGGGCTGTTGAAGCGAGGGTCGTCGCGCAGTTCCTCGCGGCCCATTGCCTTGAGGAGGCTGTGCCAGTGCTCCTCGACCGCGAGGTTCATCGCGACATAGCCGTCATTGGCCGGATAGACGTTGATCGGCACCCGTCCGTGGCTCGAATTGCCGGCGCGCGGCGGCACGCGGCCATTCTGCCAATAGGCTTCGAACTGCGAGGTCAAGGTAGCGTAGGCCGCTTCCTGCATCGCCACCTCGACGAGGCGGCCCTTGCCGGTGCGCTCGCGCTCGAACAGCGCCGTCACCGTGGCGGCGTAGAGATGGATGCCGGAGAGGAAATCGACGACCGCCGGCCCGGCCTTGACCGGCGGCCCGTCCGGCAGGCCGGTGACGCTGATCAGCCCGGCCATCGCCTGCACGGTCAGGTCCATCGCGAGGTTGTCGCGGTCGGGGCCGGTGATCCCGTAGCCGGTGCCGCTGGCATAGACGAGGCGCGGGTTGACCTCATGCAGCACGCCCCACCCGACGCCGAGCCGGTCCATTACGCCGGGCGCAAAGTTCTCGAGCAGCACGTCGGCCTTTTCGGCCATGCGGAACAACAGGTCGCGGCCGCGCTCGTGCTTGAGGTTCAAGGTGATCGCGCGCTTGTTGCCGTTCAGCATTGCGATCGGAAAGGTCGTGCTCTTGCCGGGCGGCGCCCGCCGGCGCAGCGGCTCGCCCTGCGGCGGCTCGATCTTGATGACGTCGGCCCCGGCCTTCGCCATCAGCATCGTCGCGTAGGGCCCCTGATAGACCTGCCCGAAATCGAGAACGACAATGCCGGCGAGCGGGCGGTTGGCTGAAGCCCTCTCCCCCGGTGGGGGAGAGGGGGAGGGAGCATCGTGGTCGATGGGCGGCACCCTAGCGGCCCTTGTAGCCGCGCGGCGGGCGCTTTTCGGTGAAGGCGCGCGCCGCCTCCTGGAAATCCTCGGTCAGATAGAGGCGGAACGGCTCGGCGATGAACTGCGCCTCGCGGGTCAGGCGCTGCATGTACCAGCGTCGTGTGCGCACCGTCGTGCGCACCGATAGCGGCGGGTTCTTGGCGATCTCGGCCGCGAGTTCCCGCGCCGCATCGAGATGGCGGCCATCCGGCGCAACGCGATTGATGAGCCCGGCTTTGAACGCCTCCTCGGCGGTGAAAAAGCGGCCGGTCAACGCCACCTCATCGCCGAACGCACCGGCCGCGCGGTACTGGAACAGCGCCCAGTAGCGCGAGGCGCCGAGCCCGCGCCCCGTCTCGGTCAGCTG